>NC_015666.1:1222669-1528337 GCF_000217715.1 Halopiger xanaduensis SH-6 | reverse complement strand
ACCGATCTGCTGCTCGAGGAGGGCCTCGAGAACGTCTTCGAGCGCCACGCGGACGCGGCCCGGCGGTGTCGCGAGCGCGCCGCGGAACTCGGCCTCGAGACGTACCCCGACGAGGGCGCGGCGTCGCCGACCGTCACCGCGCTCGAGGTCGGCGGTCGGGCCACGGAACTGCAGGAACGCATGCGCGAGGAGCACGACATCGTCCTCGCGACCGGGCTCGGCGACCTCGAGGACGACGTTCTCCGCGTGGGCCACATGGGCCACAACGCGCGCCTCGACCAGGTCGACGAGACGATGGACGCGCTCGAAGCGGTGCTCGAGTGATCGGCTGCGGGACCTCGAGCGGCGGCGGTGACGCTTCGAACCGCGGGATGAACGCGTAGCCGGAACCTGCAGGTCCAACCGTTTCCCGGCCGTCGGTCCTAGGGTAGCGCATGTCCGAACCCGATCGAGAGCCAACGAAGAAACCCACGAACACGAAACAGGAGGCGAAAGAGGAGGATCAGTGGATGATCCGCAACTGGATCGGGGTTGCGGTCGTCTCGATCTTCGGCCTCCTGTTGCTCGCGGTCGCGATGATGCAGGCGACCGGCGTCATGGACGTGTTCGGCTCCGTCGCGGAGACGCAGACCCAGCAGTGGGGCGCCTTCGCCGTGCTCGCGCTGATCTGGCTCGCGCTGGCCGGCTGGAGCTGGAAGGCGATCTCCGGCTAAGTACGGCGGCGACGGCGCCGATCGGTTCGATCTCGCAGGCTCTCGGTTTTCACCTTCAGTTTTCGACTCGAGTCGGACTCGAGAGCGCCGGCTGGTTCGTGCCGTCGTCGCGGTATGCCACGTTATGCCACCGTCGTGTCGGAGAGAAACCCGTTTAGGCGCCCCCCGTCCAGAAGGGGTAATGAGTACGAGTTACCGAATCGGACTGGTCGGCAAACCGTCCGTCGGCAAATCTTCCTTCTTCAACGCAGCGACGATGAACGACGTGCCCGAGGGCGCGTACCCGTTCACGACTATCGACCCCAGCGTGGGCGAGGCCTACGTCCGCGTCGACTGCGCGGCCCCCGAATTCGACGAGGAATGTACCCCCAACGTCGGCTACTGCGATCACGGCACCCGGTTCGTCCCGACGAAACTCGTCGACGTCGCCGGCCTCATTCCCGGCGCCCACGAGGGCGCCGGCCTGGGCAACCAGTTCCTCACCGACCTGAACGAAACCGACGTGCTCGTCCACGTCGTCGACTTCTCCGGCCAGACCGACCTCGAGGGCGAACCCACCGAGGACCACGACCCGCGCAAGGACATCGACTTCTTAGAGGAGGAGCTCGACCAGTGGTACCTCGGCGTCTTGGAGAAGGGCATCGAACGCTACGAGTCGGGCTACACCACCGAGGACGACGCCATCGAAGAAGAGCTCGCCGAACAGATGAGCGCGTTCAAGACCAACGAGGACGAGATCAAGCGCCTCATCCGCCGGACGGATGTCGGCTTCGATCCCGCGGCTTGGGAGGACGACGAGAAACTCAGACTCGCCCGCGAGATCCGCAAGGAGACCAAGCCGATGGTCGTCGCCGCAAACAAGATGGACCTCCCGGAGGCACAGGAAAACTACGAGGAGATCACGGACGATCCCGACTACGACCACCTCACGTTCGTCCCCTGCAGCGCCCACGCCGAGAAGGCGCTGAAATCCGCCGACAAGGCCGGCGTCGTCGACTACCGGCCCGGCGACGCGGACTTCGAGATCACGGGCGATATCTCCGGCGAGCAGGAACAGGGACTCGAGCAGATTCGAGACTTCCTCTCCGAGTACGGCGCGACGGGCGTCCAGGCGGCCCTCGAGACGGCGCTGTTCGACGTGCTCGGCGTCGTGCCGGTGTTCCCCGGCGGCGCGAACGGGCTGGGCAACGAGCGCGGCGAGGTGCTGCCCGACTGCTACCTGATCCCGCCGAACTCGACCGCGGAGGACTTCGCGTACAGCCTCCACTCCGATATCGGCGACGGGTTCCTCCACGCCATCGACTGCCGGACGAACCGCCAACTGGGCAAGGACTACGAGGTCGAACCGCGGGACGTGATCGAGGTTATTACGACGAACTGAACGCTTCGCAGCGATTCTCAGTTCGATTATCGGCGTCGCTCACCGGCCCCAGGTAAGTCGCTCGACCGCCGTATCGAGGCGCGACGAGACGCGATCCATCCAGCCGTCGGGCGAGAGCGACCGGAGCTGTCCTTCGTCGACCTCGATCCGCTCCGGACCGAAGAGGTCGCGTCCTGCGCGTTCGTCGCCGTCCCCGCCGTCGTCCTCCCCCTCGGTCACGGCCTCGAGCGCGATCGACGTCGAGCATCGGCCGCAAGCCTCGCGTTCTTTTGCCATGATTATTCATCCAGCAGTACGGCCGGCCGCGACTTAAGCGCTGGCTCCGGGGCCCGGGGCGACGCGCTTTTGGTCACGGCGTGGCATTTCATCGCATGATCGATGGCGTCGTAAACGGCGACTCGCTCGCGCGGACTCGAGGCGCGCCTACCCGCCGCTCGAGTTCGCAGTCGCTCGGGGGTCGGACGGCCGCGAAAAGAACGACAGAGCAATCGAGGGACCGAACATGAGCGACCGAGAGAGACGGGGCGGGGATATCGCCGGCTCGGAGCGGTCGATCGAGGGAACGGAGTCGGAACCGGAGCCGAGCGAACGATCCGTCCCCGACTGGGACGACGAGTACGTCGACCGCGTGAGCGACCGGCTCATGCACAACTACGACCTCGAGAAGGATCGCGCCGTCGCCGGCGAGCGCTTTACGCTGTACGGGGAGATGAACCTCGTCAGCCAGAAACACTTCCTCCACCCGGCGATCTCGCTCGCCGAGCACGAGTCGAACGAACACCTGTTCGTCCAGCGCGTCGACCGCCTCGACGACGAGACGCTCGACCGGTACGTCGACCTCGGCCACGAACTGGCCGACGACGAGGAGTGGCTCGAGCCCGACGAGGAGCACTTCGCGACGGAGTTTACGTTCGTCGCAGTCGCGCCGTCGATCCCCGACGACGTACGCCGTCGCGTCGCGGACTTTTCCGAGCGGACGCTACTGAAGTACGGCTACCACGGCCACTACGAGATCAATCTGGTCGTCGTCGCACCGGATCGGGAGGAACTGGTCGCCAACGAGAACGCCGACGTCGAGGCGGCGTTTCGACTCTGGGACGAAATCGAGCGCGAGGAGCCGGGGATTCTCGGGCTGATCGCCCGCCGGCTCCAGCTATAAGCCGTTAGTCGTCAGTCGTCAGTCCGTTCTACGTCGCCGCCGTCGGCTGCGACAGCCTCGTCGCCGACGCCGCGAATCGACGAGATGTTGCCGTAGCCGATCCGGAGCAGCGCCAGCGCCAGCGCGAGCAGCGTCAGGTTGATGAGGATCTGTCCGCCGCCGGCGATCCAGGTCCAGACCGTAGGGTCACCGGAGAGGAGTCGACTGTACAGCACCTGGTAGAACGCGACCCACAGGAGGCCACACACCGTGATGAAAGCCATCAGAGCCAGCGGGGCGCCGGTACTGTACAGCTGCTTGCTTCGGTCCCAGTTGGCGAGCCAGACCGTTCCGGTCAGCAGCGCCAGCGCGGCCAGCAGCTGGTTCGCGCCGCCGAACAGCAGCCACAGGTCCTCCCAGCTTCCCGTACCGAGCAGCACGAAGGCGAAGGCGACGACGAACGTCGTGTTGACGTAGCGGTTGGCGCCGTAGCCCTCGATCGCCGTTTCGGGCGTGCCGACGATCTCCTCGACCATGTACCGGCTCAGTCGGACGGCCGTGTCCATGCTCGTCAGGAGGAAGCTGGCCAGCACCAGCGCCATGAACGGCGCGCCGTAGGTCTCCGGAATGCCGAAGGCCGTGAGGATCACGCCGCCGCCGGTCGCGAAGTTCGGCAGCGCCGTGCCGATCCCGCCGGCGCCGGCGATGCCGGCGACGCCGATCGTACAGAGCGCGACGGCGGCGAGCAGTCCTTCGCCGAGCATGCCGCCGTACCCGATCAGGCGCGCGTCGGTCTCCTTGTCGAGTTGCTTCGCGGTGGTGCCCGACGAGACCAGCGAGTGGAACCCGCTGATCGTCCCGCAGGCGATCGTGATGAAAAGCAGCGGGAACAGCGGCATCAGATCGTACGCCGCGTTGTCGCTGCCGAGCAGTCCGTACCACGCGTCGATTTGGAACTCCAGCGGTTGGCTGGTGGTCGTGACGAACGTCCCGACGATCACGGCCAGCAGCGCGCCGCCGACGCCGGAGTACAGCAGGAACGACGAGAGGTAGTCGCGGGGCTGGAGCAGCATCCACACCGGCAGGACGCTGGCGAGCCCGCCGTAGACGAGCATCACCAGCACCCACGCCCCGACGTTGGCACCCTGTCCGAGCGTCGGAATAAACCACGGTGCGGTTTCGCCGAACAGTACGATCGTATCGGTCGCGTTCGGGAACTCCGCACCGAACAGCGCGATCGGGTACTGGATGCCGACCCACACCGTCGCGAAGATACCGGTGACGAACACGATCGTCCCGATCGAGAACGGGAGGTTCAGCTGGTACAGCCAGAACCCGAACACGAACGCGAGCCCTACGTAGAGGAGGCTCGCCGTCGCCGCCTGCGGATAGGCGTCGAACACGATCCCGATGACCAGCGCGAACACCGCGACGACGAGAATCGTCAGCAGGAACGCGAACCACAGCAGCATGTTCTTGCCGCGTTCCCCGACGTACTCGCCGATGATGTAGCCGATCGACTTCCCCTCGTGTCGAAGGCTGCTCGAGAGCGAGACGAAGTCGTGGACCGCGCCGATCAGCGGGTTGCCGATCGCGACCCACAGCAGTGCCGGCACCCAACCCCAGACCAGCGCGGCCGTGATCGGGCCGACGATCGGCGCCCCGCCCGCGATACTCGAGTAGTGATGCCCCAGTAAGACCGGTTTCTTGGCCGGTACGTACTCCTGCCCGTCTTGGTACTTGTGTGCCGGCGTCTCCCGACTGTCGTCTAAGTCGACGAACTGCGAGAGGTAGCGCCCGTACCCGACGTACGCGACGCTGAACAGTACCAGCACCAGTGCCACGATCCAGATCACTCCTGCCATGGTAGTATCTCCCGTGCGGTCGATTGTGCGGGATGACCATAAATATAATTCATTTAGATCTGACCCTGTCGAGAATAATATCGGTCAAGAGGCAGTTACCCGGTCGAAATACGTATTATCGAGGACCGGTATTCGCGTATAACTCAGTTCACTGAGACGTTAAGTTCCGCAGCGACCTCCTCGAGCAGGCTCCCCCGAACTTCCTCGACGCGCGTTTCGATCGTCGCGACGACCGGCACGTCGAACTCGCGTTCGATCCGCTCGAGGCGCTCGCGCTCGGTTTCGACGCGCTGGCGGAGATACGTCGCGCCGCGACCCTCCTCGTGGGGTTCCGGTTCCGGCGTCAGCCGGTTGACGACGAGCCCCTCGACGGGGAGGTCGGCGTCGCGCAGTTGCGCGAGCGAGCGCTGGGTTTCCCGGATCGAAAGCTCGTCGGGATTCAACACGAGGTAGAACGACGATTGCCCGCGCAGTACCTCGCCGGCGAACTCGAACCGTTCCTTCCGCGCCTGCAGGCGGGAGAGGATCGGATCGCCGTCCATCACGCGCCGGGGCGCCTGATTGCCGATCGCGGCCTTCTCGTAGAGGTCGATGCTGTGCTCGCGTTTGGCCATCAGCCGGTCGATCCACCCCTCGAGCAGGTCCGGGAGCGCGAGCAGCCGCAGGGTCGCCCCGGTCGGCGAGGTGTCGAACACGACCCGGTCGTAGGGATCGGCGTTGCGCATCACCTCGATGAACCGGTCGAACAGGGCCGCTTCGTACGCACCGGGGGTCTGGTGGGCCATCTCGAGTTGGGCGTCGACCTCGTTGACCATCCCCGCGCTCAGCTGGTCGTTCAGCTGGCGCTTGAGGTCCATGAGGTGCTCCTCGACCTCCTGGTCGGGGTCGATCTCCATGGCGGAGAGCCCGTCGTACCCCTCGACCGGCTGCGGGTCGTCGTCGAATTCCTGCTCGAAGACGTCGGCCGTGCTGTGGGCCGGATCCGTCGACACGATCAACGTCTCGAGTCCCGCGTCGGCGCACTCGAGGGCGTAGGCGCTCGAGACGGTGGTTTTGCCGACGCCGCCCTTGCCGCCGACGAAGACGAACTCGGTTTCCGAACCGGCGTCGACAGCGGTCGCGTCCTCGGATCGGGTCGTCGTGGTAGACTCGCTCATATCAGAAGTGGTACTGGTGGCCCTTGCGTTCGATCAGCGACTGCCGATCCCACATCCGGCGCTCCCAGGCCGCGTACTCCTCGCCGAGGTACGGCAAGAGTTCGGCCGTGTAGTACGACACCGGCGACGGGATGCCGAAGGCGTCGGGGAAGCACGCGAGCATGAACGCGTCCTCGAGGTCCTCGGCCTCCTGTTCGATCTTCTCGGTGGCCGGATGGGCGATCATCCCGTGGTAGAGCCCGTGGAGCCACTCCTCGAGCGTCGCACGGAACGCGGCGATTCGATCGGCGAGTTCCATCATCAATCATGCGTGACGCTGCGGGTAAAAAGATATCGCGTCTCCCGGTTCGACGGCGTTGCCGCAGTGACATGCGGGGCTGGCTCGAGCGCACACGATAGCAGCTGCGAGAATCACACCGAGAACGACCGGCGACGAGGACAGAAAGAGGAGTCAGCGCGAGCGCGGCGTTGCTACCGGTCGACGTAGCCGTAGCCGACGTGGTGCTCGCCGTCGTAACGGAGGTGGACCGTGTGGAGTTCCGCGTCGACGTCGAGGTCGAAGCTGTCCCCCTCCGCAAACTCGCCGTCGACGTACTCGTCGAGGGAAATCTCGAGCGAGTCGTCGTCCGTTCGAGCCCGCCCCTCGAGTTTCGAGGCGGGGACGGCGTCGCCGCCGGCGTGTTCGACCGTCCCGTCCGTCTCGACCTCGAGGTCGACGGTCGGAACCGCTCGCGTGCCGCTGACGTCAGCGTCCTCGCCCCAGACGACCTCGATCTCGGTTCCGACGTCGACGTCCTCGATTTCGATCGTTTCGCCGCCGGAGACCGTCTCGTGGTCGTCCGCCCACTGCGTCGCGGCGGGCTCGCCGCCGACGCGCAGTTCGTACTCGTCCGCGGGACGTTCGGTAGCGGTTTCGTCGTCCGTTTCCTCGGCCCCGTCCTTGTCTCCGTCACCGTTCTCGGCTTCCTCGCCCTCACCCTCGGCGGAATCCTCCGGGAACTCGAGCGTCGCCGAAACCGTCTCGGCGTCGTAGTCGTACTCGAAGTCGACGTAGCCCGGCGGTCGCGCGCGGAAGCGACCGATCGCGTCGCGGTGGGTGGTTCCCTCCCAGCCGACGAGCACGCGGTCGCCGGGTTCGACGCCCTCGAGGGTGCCGGTGTCGCCGTCCTCGAGCGTCTCACCGGTCCACGGCTGCGTTTCGGCCTTGGGGTCGGGGATGTCTTCGTCCTCGTCGGGGCGGACGTAGGTGTACTCCTCGCGGGCGGCGAGGGACAGCTTGTCGCCGTCGAGTGGGTAGTCGTCGGCGTACTCGACCGTCAGCGTCTCGGCGTTGACGTCGTAGTCGTACTCGAAGCGGAAGTGGTTGAGGACGGTCGTCGTGCTCGAACTCGAGCCGAGTTCGTGGTCGTGGGTGAGCGTGACCGACAGGTTGGGTTCGATATCGTCGGTGTCGATCTCGATCGTGTCCCCTTCCTCGAGTTTGCCCTGGCCGTCGGCCCAGATATCGCGGTCGTACTCCTCGTCGTCGAGTTCGAGGGTGAGGTCCTCGATCGGCGTCGGATCGCCGCGCCCGACCTCGAGTTCGACGGTGTCGCCGTCGAAGTCGGCGTCGCGATCGATCCGCAGGCTGCCGGGGCTGTCGTGCTCGCGGATCTCCCGCTCGGCGGCGAGGTCGCGCTCGGCGGTGACGGTGACGAGGGCGCCGTCGACCTCGGCGGACGGCTCCTCCTTGGTCGGCATGTAGGCCAGTTCCGCCTCGAGGGTCTCGACCAGTTCGTCGGTCACGTCGTCCTCGTCTTCGAAGGCGATCCCGTAGGTCACCTCGAGCGCGTCCGGATCGAGCACGGTCGTTGTCTGAACGATGTACTCGACGGGGGCGTCTTCCGCGCCGGGAATTGCCGACTCCTCTTCGTCGGGGAGTCGCGCGGTGTAGCCGTCGGCGTCGTCGACGACGTCGAACGCCTCCTCGAGCAGCGATTCGGCCTCGAAGAGCCGGTCGGTCTCGCCTGCGCCGGCTTCGAAGGCAGCCTCGATCGTTTCGGTTTCTTCGGCGATGACGACGATGTCACCCGCGTCGGCGGCGACGGCGTCGTCGCCGTCGTAGCGGTCGTATTCGACGTCGGCGAGTTCGCGGGTCTCGCCCTCGTCTGCGAACTCGTCGCCGAACTCGACGTCGCCGGTTAGCACCCCGATCGGCTGCGCGTATTCGTCACCGTAACTGGTCACGCGGGCGGCCGTCGAGACGGATTCGGGGTCGATCCCGAACTCGTAGCCGATCGTGCGCGGTCGGTGGGGGTCGTTCGCCTCGCGCTGGGCGTCCAGATCCTGAAGCGTTACGGTCATCGGTTCGGCGGCGACCGACGCCGGGAGGGACTCGCGGACGGAGTCGAACGTCGGCGGAACCGCGTCCTCGTTTTCGTCGTCCGACGACTCGTCGGCCGCCACGGCGGCGGTGCTTCCGGCGAACGCGACGGCGAGCGTCGTTCCGAGTCCTCCGAGGAGGGATCGGCGGGGACACTGTGGCATACGACAAGCGATTGACGGCACCGGTACAAGTAAGATCGAGTGAATGTTCTACGTCAGAAAATACCCGACCAACGGCTTCGATCTGTTCCGTCGTCGGTCGAACCGCGCGCGAACGCGACGGCGGATCAGTCGAACTCCGCGTCGATCCGCTCGAGGGCGCGCTCGAGTTCGCCGCTGCGCTTCCACGCGGCGATCCGGTCGGCAAACGGCAGCGGGACGGCGAGCGAGACGGTCGACCGCATCAGCACGCGCGTCTTCGAGCCCGCGTCGACCGGCTCGAACTCGAGCCACGTCTCGAGGTGTGAAAACGGGCCGCCGTCGCCCTCCTGGGTGTAGTAGAGCCCGTTCTCGCGGGCTTCGAATCGGAGCGGGACCTGCAGTCCGGGACCGCCGGCGACGACGACCGTCGCGTCGTCGCGCTCGTGGACGGACTCGACGGTGAAACTCCCCTCTGCCTCGACGATCGTCGGCGGCTCGAGCCGCGCCGACAGCTCCTCGGGCGCGGCGTCGACGCCGCGCGACGCGGTGACCTCCCGCATACGGCCACGTTCGGGCCGCGCGGCATAAATGGCGACGACAGCAGTGCCGGGCTGACTCCGGAACGCGAGGATGCCGGGCCTTCAACACGACGGACGGCGACGGAAACGGCGAGGGGAAACGGCTAAGTGGCGAACGGCCGCGTCTCCACGCATGGCATCCGACGGCGAGCGGGACGGAGACGGACTCCAGGAGGGACTCGAGTCGTCGCAGGGCGATCCGCGGCTGCTGACCGCCCTCAACGCCGTCCTCTCGACGGCCTTTGCCGCGCTGGTCCTCTGGGGGTTGGACTTCATCGGCGCCCGCGAATTCACCCTCACGACGCTGGCGTTCGTCGCCGTCTGTCTCTTCGTGCTCACGTATTCCGTCGTCCAGACTTGAGTCGTCGCTTCCGGGCGTTCCGCGGCAGTTCGCTCGAGCGCTGGACGCCGTCGCGTTCGCCGCGTCTCGAGCGAGGACTGTACGCCGAGGCGACAAGTACTCCCCCGCGGACCTCGTCCCCTCGCGTGATGGACGTTGATGGACGGACCATCGCTTCGTACCGCCCCACGAAACCCGGCCTCGCCGTGTTCGTCTCGGGGGTTACGAGCATGGGTATCGAGATTCTCGCGCTCCCGATCGTCGCCCCGCAGTACGGCAGCCACATCTACACCGTCGGCGGGATTCTCACGGTCTGTCTCGCCGCCCTGAGCCTCGGCTACTGGCAGGGCGGCAAGCGCGCCGCGAGCGCGACGACCCGAGAGATGACCTGGATCATGCTCGCGACGGCGGTCTACATGGGCGTCGTGATCTACGCGAACGAACTGCTGGTCGTCCAGACGTCGACGCTCGCGCTGCCGGCGCGGTACGCCGCCTTACCGTCGGTGATCGTCCTGTTCGGACCGCCGACCTACTTGCTCGGCTTCATCAGCCCCTACGCCGCCGAACTCTCGGCGAAGGAGGGAACCGGCGAAGCGTCGGGTCACGTCTACGCGCTCGGGACCATCGGCAGCATCGTCGGTTCCGGCGCGACGACGTTCGTGCTGATCCCACTCTTGACGATCGGCCAGATCGCGCTCCTGTTCGGGCTCATGCTCGTCGCAACCGCGCTGGCCATCGAGGCGCCCTCGCTCCCGCGGAAGCCGACCGCCGCCTCGGTCGTCGTCGCGGTCCTGCTGGTCGTCGCCGCCGGCGGCGGCCCGGTCGCGCTCGACTACCGCGGCGACGTCGTCTACGAGACCACCACCGCCTACCAGCAGCAACTTGAGGTCGTCGACGACGGCGACGTGCGGACGATGTACTTAGACGACGCCCGCCACAGCGCGGTGGACCTCGAGGACCCCGACCGGCACGTCTTCACCTACACGAAGTACTTCCACCTGCCGATGCTGATGGCCGACGACCCCGACGAGATCGATCGGGTGCTGTTCATCGGCGGCGGCGGGTACACGGGCCCGCAGGACTTCGAAGAGCGCTATAACGCGACCGTCGACGTCGTCGAGATCGATCCGACGGTCACCGACGCCGCGAAGGAGTACTTCGGCCTCGAGGAGAACGAGAACCTGACCGTCCACACGGGCGACGGCCGGCAGTACCTCGAGCGGACGAACGAGACCTACGATCTGATCGTCCTCGACGCCTACCAGAAGGATCAGGTTCCGTTCCACCTGACGACCGAGGAGTTCATGGAAGTGGCTTCGGAGCGGCTGACCGACGACGGCATGCTGTACGCGAACGTCATCTCCGCGCCCACCGGCTCCGCCGGGGCGTTCTACCGCGCGCAGTACCGGACGATGGACGAGGTCTTCCCCGAGGTCTACAGCTTCCGCACCTCGGAGACGAGTTCGATCCAGAATATCGAGGTCGTCGCCACGAAGAACGCCACCGAGATGTCGACCCGGGAACTCGAGCGGCGCAACGACGCGCGCGATCTCGGCGTCGATCTCGAGGACGCGGTCCACAACCGGATGGACGAGCCCGACACCGACGGCGCGCCGGTGCTGCGCGACGACCGCGGCGGCGTCAACGGGTTGCTCGATCCGATGCTCGGCCAGCGCTACGTCGTCGAGGAGACGGCCGGCAACGGGTCGAACGAGTCGGTTGCCGAGACCGAACCCACCGAACCCGCCGCACCGGCCGCGATCGGCGCGCCGTCGTCACTCGAGGTAATCGACTCGCCGTCACCAATATCCGGGGTCGAAACCGACGGCGCGCGGCCCGTTCCGGCGGACGCAACCTAATCGTCAGCGGTAGATCTCGTTGTACCGTTCGCGGTACTCTCGGAGCGCGATTCGCGCCTTTCGGCGGGACGAGAAGCCGAATCCGATGGCCGAACACGATTCTTCGGGACACTCCCACAGGAACGTCTCCGTTCGGGGATCCTTCGTCACCGTCGCGTCCGCGTCACACCGGGGGCACCTCCAGCCCCACCGCAGATCGTCAACGTAATCTCGAGACATACAGTCGTGGGATGTGATCGGAGGGGCTCGCCCCGGATAGGGTCCCGACTTCATCCGTCCGTTCTTTATGCACCTCGGCGCTGCTGATTCCAACTCGAGCGCACGGTCGAACTTCGATAGCAGAACTGCCGATCGAAAGTTGCGACTGCAAACGCCAGACAGCGAGTCGGAAGGAAGAAAGCGAATCGCTTCGGCACGCTATCGGAACGACTCGAGCGTCTCGGCGCCGTGAGCCATCGATTTGCGGGGGTTTTCGGGATTGTCGTGTTCGTAGATGTACCACTCGACGTCGGCGCGGCGGACGGCCTCGAGGGCGCGCTCGACGTCGAGATCGCCCTCGCCGAGTTCGACGCAGGTCATCGTCTCGCCGTCGGCGTCGGCGAAGTGGGCGTGCGAGATCCGGTCGGCGTACCGGTCGACGACCGCGACGGGGTCGGCGCCGCCCGCGCGCGCCCAGCCGAGGTCGATCTCGAAGCCGACGTTCTCGGCTCGCCCGAGCAGTTCGTCCAGCCCCGTCTTGGTACCCAGCGAGACGAACTCCTGGTCGTGGTTGTGGTACTGCAGGTCGAATCCGTCGGCCGCGAGGTCGTCCGCGACGGCCGACAGTCGCTCGGCCGCGTCGGCGATCGAGTCCTCGGACGCGAACCGTTCGGGCTCGAGCCACGGCACGACGAGCGTCCGGCAGCCGAGCCGGCCGTACAGCTCCGTTACAGCCTCGTAGTCGTTCTCGAGGTCGTCGAGCCCGACGTGGGCCGCGGCGACCTCGAGATCGTTTCGCTCGAGGGCGTCGATTACCGCCTCGAGGTCCGTCTCCTCGTCCCGGATCCGGGTGGCGAACTCGACCCCGTCGAAGGACGTCTCGCCGACCAGATCGAGGACCTCGGACAGCGGTGCGTCGATATCGCGCAGCGAGTACAACTGAACGGCAGTGCGAACCATACCTTGAGAAGCAATACCTCACCAAATAAAATTGATGACACACTTGCGTTCGTGACAGCCGGCTGAATCGGACCCGCGAAGGGAACAGAACGGCCGCCTCGAGATCGCGCTTTCGCCCACTTAAAGCGAACAGTGACGCAGGAGAACCGCTATCGGCCGGTCGCACAGAACTCCGGTATGCAACTCGAGAAGTCGTCCCAGCGCCGCGCGCAGAGCCGCGAGTGGAGCGGCACGGTGCCGACCGCCGTGGACGTCCGGGTGCTCGGGCTGGTCGTCGCGACGGCGGGGCTCGCAGCGTCCGTAAACATCCCGTACGGCGGCGTCCCGTTCGCGATCGTCGCCTTCGTCCTTCTCGCAGCCGGCGGCGTCGGCGTCCACCTGCTGGGTGAACGGCAACTGCGCCGGATCACCGACGGACTGGTCGAGCGGTGGGTCGACGCCGGCGGCGACGTCGAGTCGGTGACGCGCTCGTCCGACGGCATGCGGACCGAGTGGACCGTCCGGACGCCCCGCGGCGACGTCGTCGTCGGCGGCGTCGCGCTGGCGCCGATCACGAAGCTGTCGATCGAGTGGCAGGGTATGGAAGACACGATGGACGCAGCCGACGCGGAGGAGAACCTGGACCGACTCGCAGACGGCCTCTATACGGAAATCTTCGAGATCGGATCGGCGACGCAGCGAGCGTAACGCACGCTCGCGGTTCGGAACGCTATCCTCGAGGGGCGAGTTCGGCGTACCGCTCGACACCGGAAGCGAGACGCCGAGAATGGTGGGTGATACCAGGCCACACATTTTTATCGGAGAGCCCTGTATTCCACGCACCGGTGGAAGAAGAATGAAGCGATACGAAAACCACTACGAATGCGAGGAGTGCGAATCCGAGGTGCATCCCGTCTCGTACCGGGCGCGCTGTCCGGACTGCGGCGGACCGCTCCGGGCGAGTCCGAGCTACGACGGGGCCGCGGGGAGTTAGCCGCGCTCGCCGCACGGCTACCGCGGCGGCGCGCAGTCGCGTCGGCCTCGCCCGCGGTCGGCCGAGCCGATAGCGCGCCACTCGAGCGCCCCGCGCCGTCGCACCGCCTACCTGCGCGTCGAGCAACGACGCTATCCGCGTCGAAACCGTACCGCCGCCATGCTCGTCCTCGGCGACGCTCACGCCGCCGATCCGGCCCGGCGCGAGACGCTGCTCGAGCTGTACCGGCGGGTCGACCCCGATCGCGTCCTTCAGGTCGGCGACCTCGAGTACTACGATCTCCCGGCGCCGACGTGGTTTATCGCCGGCAACAACGAGGATTTCGACGTCATCGAGTCGATGCGCGCGAACGAGCGGCCGTTCGGCGAGTCGAACGTCCACCTGCTCGCGAGCACGGCCGCGACGGTCGACGGTGTCCGGGTGGCGGGTCTCTCCGGCAACTACGCGCCGACGAAGTACGATCAGCCGCGCTCGAAGCTCGCGGGTGAACGCCGTCGCCACTTCACCCGCGAGGACGTCGAGCGAGCGCGAGACCTCGAAAACGTCGACGTCTTCCTCACCCACGAGGCGCCGACCGGGCTCCTCTCGTACGGCTACGATCCGGGCTGCGAGCACGTCGACGACCTTCTCGAGGCGATCGACCCCGAGTTGTGTCTGGTCGGCCACCACCACGAGCATCGCGAAACGGAGCTCGGTGAGACCCGCGTCGTGAGCCTCGCGCCGGCCTGGGAGCGGTACTACACGCTCGATTCGGAGACGCTGGAACTCGAGGGTCACGACCACGACCTGGGCCCGACCTCGAGCGGCGACTGATCTCGAAGCAGGCGCGACTGCCGGTCCGCGAGGAGCGGGGCGTCACTCGAGAGCGGCGGCGAGTTCCCGCTCGACCGCCTCGAGGTCGATCGTCCGCGTTCGGGACTCGACGTCGACGTCGTATCGCTCCTTGTACCCGGATCCGGTGAGGATCGTCACGACCTCCTCGTCCGCGTCGAGTTCGCCCCGCCGGGAGAGTTCGCGGACGCCGGCCAGCGCGACGGCGCTCGAGGGTTCGACCGAGATCCCCGCCGCCGTCGCCAGCCGATCCATCGCCTCGCGGGTCGCCTCGTCGGGGACGGAGACGACCGCACCGCCGGTCTCGCGGGCGGCGGTCAGCGCGCGGGTGCCGCTGGGCGGATCGGCGTTCGCGATCGAAACCGCGATCGTCTCTCCCGGTTCGATCGCCGAGACGGATTCTCGACCCTCGCGGGAGGCCGTCGCGATGGGATCGCACGCGGCCGCCTGAACGAGGTAGAGCCGCGGGACGTCGTCGGCGTCGAGCAGGCCGGCCGCCTCGAGTTCTCGGAGCGCCTTCCAGACCCCGCTCGCCTGTCCGCCGCTGCTGACCGGGAGGACGATCGCGTCCGGCGCACTCGGCTGAAACTGCTCGAGAATCTCGTACGCGACCGTCTTCTGGCCGGCGACCCGCAGCGGCGTATCCGAGTTGACGAATCGCCCGACCTCGGCCTCGAGCCCGAGCGTCTCGGCGTACAGCCGGCCGTAGTCGCCCTCGACGCGGAAGATTCGCGCGCCGTGGCGGGCGATCAACTCGAGGCGTTCCAGCGGGGTGTCCGCCGGCACGAAGACCGCCGCCTCGAGTCCGGCAGCGGCGGCGTAGGCGCTCGTGCTCAGCGCCATGTTGCCGTGGGAGACGGTGCCGATCCAGTCGTGGCCGTCTCGGAGGCCGTACTCGACGCCCACGGCGGTCCCGCGGTCCTTGAAGCTCCCCGTCGGGTTCTGTCCCTCCGGCTTCAGGGAGAGACGACAGCCGGCGTACTCGTCCAGTCCCTCGGCGCGAACGAGCGGCGTCGTGCCGGGGACCGACCCCGTCGGCACCGCGGACGAGGGGGCGACCGGGAGCGCGTCCTCGTAGCGCCACATTCCCGCGGTCCAGTTCCGGTCGTCGTCCGGCCACTCGAAGGTCTCCGCGTCGGCGTCGAACCAGAGCGGTTCGCCGCACGAACAGCGCTGGCGCTCCTCGAGGCGGTACGTCTTCCCGCAGTCGTAACAGCGGACTTGGCGATCCATTACGGTGGACGAGGCCGCGGGACGACAAACCGTGATCGGTCGTCGATGGGGCGCAGTCCCGGAGTCGGAACTAGCGCACGACCGGCGCCGAGACGGTGCCGATCCCCTCGACTTCCGCGCGAACGTCGTCGCCCGGTTCGATCGGCTCCGCGCCGGGCGTGCCCGTGCTGAACAGATCTCCCGACTCGAGGGTCATCACGTCCGAGTGGAACGCGACGATCTCGCGGGGCGGGAACAGCATGTTCCGGATCTCGTTTTCGGCCGCGACGCGATCGTTGACGACCGTCCGGACCGTCAGCTCCTCGAGCGCGAGCGCGTCGTCGGGCTCGGGAACGGCGACCGTCGGCCCGACGACGAGGAACGAGTCGAAGCTCTTGGCTCGCGTCAGGAATCGCGGATTCCGCTGCAGCACGTCCTCCGCGGTCATGTCGATGACGGGGAGGTAGCCGGCGATCGCGTCGTCGACGCCGTCCTCGTCGACGCTTCGGCACTGCCGGCCCGCGACGACGGCGAGTTCGGCCTCCGCCGTCACGCGCTCGCTCCGCTCGAGCGGCGGGAGTCGGATCGGACCGCCCGGACCGGTCAGCGCGCTCGAGGGCTTCATGAAACTCGCCGGCTCCTCGGGACGTTGCTCGTCTAAGTCGCCGGCGTGTTCGGCGTAGTTGAGGCCGATCCCCCACAGTTTGCCGAACTGCTCGCGCTCGAGCGGGAGGCCGAACTGCAGGCCCTCGGCGTCGATCCGGTCGGCGGGCGCGTCGTCGACGTCGGGCAGGGTACCAGCCGCGGCCCGCGGCAGGGCGTCGCGGACGGTCTCGAGACCCGGCGCGGCCGCCGACAGCGGGACGAATCCCTCCTCGTCGCCCAGCAGCGGCCGGCCCTCGAGGGTGCGTGCGAGATACTTCATGCGCCCTCGCCAGCAGCTTCGTCGTCCCCGTCAGCTTCGTTTTCGTCCTCCCGATCGGTCCAGAAGTCGAACGAGCGACCCGGCGCGAACACGTCGAGGCCGACCGCCCGCTCGTCGCCGGTGTTTTCGACCCGGTGGGACTCCCAGGCGTCGAGCCAGACGGAATCGTACCGCTCGAGGGTTACCTCGTCATTCTCGGTGACCACCGTCAGCTCCCCCTCGAGACACACGCAGACCTGCTCGTTCTCGTGGTCGTGCATCGGGGAGCTGTGGCCCGGCGGCTTCTCGAACCACTCGAAGGAGAAGCGGTCGCTACCGGCCAGCGCCGCGCGCCGCCAGTCCGCGTCGGGCTCGTAGGTCTCGGCGTCGTCGAACTCGACGGGCTCCATTATAGGTTCGAGCCGGTGGTGCCGCCGTCGATGACGATGCTCTGCCCGTTGATGAAGCCCGACTGGGGCGACGAGAGGAATGCGACGGTGTTGCCCAGTTCCATCGGGTCGCCGACCCGCTCGAGCGGGTTGTCGGCCCAGTTCTCGAGGCCCTCCTCGTAGGAGTCGTACTCGCCGCGCTCGACGGCCTGCTCGACGAGGTCCTCGATGCGCGACGTTTCGTGCGGCCCGGGCAGCACGGCGTTCGCGCGCACGTCGGGCGCGAACTCCTGGGAGAGGGTCTTCTCGAGGCCGATGACGCTCATCCGAACCGAGTTCGAGAGCACGAGACTGTCGATGGCCTCCTTGACGCTCCGGGAGGTGATGTTGACGATCGTGCCGCCCTCGCCCTCCTTCAGGTGAGGCTCGGCCTCGCGAGCCAGTCGGACGACGCTCATCACGAGCAGTTCGTAGGCCTCGTACCAGTCCTCGTCGTCGGTTTCGAGGAACGGGCCCGACGGCGGGCCGCCGGCGCTCGTGACGAGGTGATCGAGGCCGCCGAACTCGTCGACGGTCGTCTCGACGAGTTGCTCGATGTCGTCCTCCTCGGTGAGATCGCCCGGCTGGGCGACGACCTCGCCGGTCGCGACCTCCTCGATGTCGGCCTTCGCGTCGGCGAGTCGATCTTCGTCGCGGCCGTTGATGACGACGTTTACGCCCTCGCGGGCCAGCGCCGTTGCAGACGCTTTGCCCAGCCCGCTCGAGGATGCCGTTACCAGCGCCGCGTTGCCGTCGATCTGCAGGTCCATATCGTTCGTACTCGCCCACGAGAGGACGAAAAAGATTGTCGTTGCGGTAACGCGGCAACGGGCAGAGCGGTGAACGGCGGCCGACAACGGGGTGCTACGTCTCGGTCGGCACCCGTTGCCGAACGAAGTTGTGCACCCGCTCGGTGTACGTCCGCGGCCGGTGGAGGTTGCAGATGTGGCCGGCGTCCGCGAGGACTTCGATCCGACCGTTCTGGGCCGCTCGAGCGTGGGCCTGCTCGCCGCGGCGCATGAGTTTGTCGTTCTCGCCGTTCAGAACGAGCGTCGGCCCGGGATAGGTCGAGAGCGCCGAGCGGAAATCCCGGCCCGCGATATCGGGGGCCGCATCGCCGAACTGCTTCGGGTAGAAGCCGGCCTCGATGATCTCGCGCTCGACGTCCTGCGGCAGGTCGCGCCGTCGAACCCACCGCGTCGCGAACCGCTCGCCGGCGCGCTTGCCGGCGTCCGGCTTCGTCAGGAGGCGCGTCAGGCCGCCGGTCGCTCGCGTCAGCACGCCCATACCCCGGACCGGGTTCACGCTGCTGCCAGAGAGCACCAGCCCGTCGACGTTCGACGGGTAGCGGTGTGCGTACTCCGTCGCGACGTAGCCGCCCAGCGACAGGCCGACGAGGATCGCCGAGCCGTCGGTGTGGGTCCGAACGACGTCGTGAAGCTGGCTGATCGCGGGGTCCATCCGGAACTGTTCGCGGGCGCGCGAGCCGTGGCCCGGCAGATCGGGCGCGACGACGCGGAACTCGCCGGCGAGGTCGCGCCGCTGGGGCAGCCACATCTTTCGGGTCATGGCGGCGCCGTGGACGAAGACGATCGCCTGCGCGTCCGCCGGGCCGTCGACGTCGACGGCGCCCTCGGGGCCTCGATCGGGTGCTGCGGTCATGCCCGGCTTCGTATCACGGGCAGCGCCTTAGTGGTCGGGCCGGCGCGTGCCTCGATCCGCCGCTCGAACGGTTCGCTCACTCGCGTCTCGACCGGGAGCGCGGGAGCGGACTCGGTTAGGCCGGCGTCACCTCCTCCCGGTACGCGCCGTACCGGTCCTCGAACACCCGCATGATCTCGCCCATCGTCGTGTAGGCCTTCACGGCGTCGACGATGTACGGCATGACGTTCTCGTTCTTGTCCTCCGCGATCGCGTCCGCCAGCGCCTCGAGCGCCGCCTCGACCGCCTCGTCGTCGCGCTCCGCCTTGACCGACTCGAGGCGCTCGAGTTGCCGCTCCCTGGTCGTTTCGTCGATCTGGAGGATGTCCGGCGACGTGTCCTCCTCGATGGTGTAGGCGTTGACGCCGACGACGACCTCCTCGCCGCGCTCGACGCGCTGCTGGTACTCGTAGCTCGCGTCCTGAATCTCGCGTTGGAAGTAGCCGCCCGAAATGCCCTCGAGGACGCCGTCGCGGAGCGAGCCGTCGCCCAGTTCTTCGATCTCCGCGAGGTAGGCCGTGATCTCCTCTTCCATCTCGTTCGTCAGTTTCTCGATCGCGAAACTGCCGCCCATCGGGTCGACGATGTCGGCCGCCCCGGACTCCTCGGCGATGATCTGCTGGGTGCGCAGGGCGACCCGGACCGCCTCCTCGCTTGGGAGGGCCAGCGCCTCGTCGAAGCTGTTGGTGTGCAGCGACTGCGTGCCCCCGAGAACGCCCGCGAGCGCCTGGATCGTGACGCGGACGATGTTGTTCAGCGGCTGCTGGGCGGTCAGCGACTGGCCCGCCGTCTGGGTGTGGAACTTCATCCGCTTCGACTCCGCTTTCGCCGCGTCGTACCGATCCTCCATGGTGCGGGCGTACACGCGCCGCGCCGCGCGGAACTTCGCGATCTCCTCGAAGATGGAGTTGTGCGAGTTGAAGAAAAAAGAGAGCAAGGGGGCGAACTCGTCGACGTCCAGGCCGCGCTCGAGGCAGTCCTCGACGTACGCGAAACCGTCCGCGAGCGTGAACGCAGCCTCCTGGGCGGCGGTCGAACCGGCCTCCCGGATGTGATACCCCGAGATCGAGATCGGGTGGAACTTCGGCGTTTCCTCGACGGCGAACTCGATCGTGTCGGTGACGACCTCGAGCGACGGCTCCGGCGGGATGACCCACTCCTTCTGCGCGATGAATTCTTTGAGCATGTCGTTCTGGAGGGTGCCGCGGATTTCGTCGCGCGGGACGCCCTGCCGGTCGGCCAGCGCGACGTACATCGCGTAGATCACCGGTGCGGAGGGGTTGATCGTGAAGGAGGTCGAGACCTCGCCGACGTCGATGCCGTCGAACAGGATCTCCATGTCGCGGAGGGTGTCGACCGCGACGCCCTCCTTGCCGACCTCGCCCTCGCTCATCGGGTGGTCCGAGTCGATCCCCATCAGCGACGGCATGTCGAAGGCCGTCGACAGCCCCGTCTGGCCCTCGTCGATGAGGTAGTGGAACCGCTCGTTGGTCTCCTCGGCGGTGCCGAAGCCCGCGAACTGGCGCATCGTCCAGGTCCGGCCGCGGTACATCGTCGGATACGGGCCGCGCGTATACGGCGGCTCACCCGGAAAGCCGAGGTCTTCCTCGTAATCGAGGTCCGCGATGTCCTCCGGCGTGTAGAGCCGATCGACCTCGTGGTTCGAGACCGTCGCGAACCGCTCACGGCGCTCGCCGTGGCGCTCGAGGATTGGCTCGAGGGTCTCCGATTCCCACCGCTCGCGCTCCGCGCGGATGTCCTCGAGGTCGTCCTGATCGAACATAGCGACACTATCGACGGGATTCGTCTAAAGTATTGGTACCACACACCACGACACGAATGGACTGAATCACGCAGGAATGTTCGAGACGGTGCACGCGCGGCGTCAGCGTCGCCCTGCTCGAGCGCGGATCGACACCGCTCACTCCCGCAGGTGCTGCGCGATGATCTCCTTTTGGATCTCGCTCGTCCCCTCGTAGATCGTTGTCACCTTGGCGTCGCGGTAGTAGCGCTCCACGTCGAAATCCGTCGTGTAGCCGTAGCCGCCGTGGATCTGGACGGCCTCGTTGGCCACCTCGACCGCCGCCTCGCTCGCGAAGTACTTGGCCGTGCTCGCGGCCATCGGATCGACGTCGTCGCCCCCGTTCTTCCGCGCCGCGTCGCGGGCGAGGAGGCGAGCGGCCTGCACCTGCGTCCGCATGTCCGCGAGCTTGTGCGCGACCGCCTGGTGGTCCGCGATCGATTTCCCGAACTGCTCGCGCTCGGTCGCGTACTCGAGGGCGTCGTCCAGCGCGGCCTGCGCGAGGCCGACCGCCTGGCTCGCGATCGCGATCCGGCCGCCGGTCAGGATCGAGAAGGCGGCCTTGAGCCCCTTCCCGACCTCTGTCAGGCGGTTCTCCGCTGGAATCCGGGCGTCGTCGAACACCAGCGTGGTCGTGTCGCTGGCCCGCAGGCCGAGTTTGTCCTCCTTTTTGCCAACCTCGAGGCCCGCCGTGTCCTTGGGAACGAGAAACTGCGTGATGGTGTCGGCGTCGGGGCTCGAGTCCGCGTCTGAATCACCGTCTGACTCGCCCGCCACCTTCGCGAACAGGATGACGACGCCGCTTCGCTCGCCGTTCGTGATCCACTGTTTCGTCCCGTTGAGCACGTACTCTCCCGCGTCCTCGTCGAGTCGAGCCGTGGTACTCATCTCGGCCGGGTTCGAGCCGGCGTCGGGTTCCGACAGCGCGAACGCGCCGACCGGTCGGCCGTCGACCATCTCGGGGAGCCACTCGTCCATGTGCGCCTCGGCACCGAACTCGCGGATGCAGGCCGTCGCCAGCGAGTGGACCGAGAGCGCCGTCGCCAGCGAGAGGTGGCCGTAGGCGAGTTCCTCGTAGACCACGCTGGCCGTCAGCGGGTCGGCGTCGAAGCCGCCGTACTCCTCGGGGACGGTGAGACCGGTGAGGTCGAGTTCCGCGAGGGCGTCCCAGACGTCTTCGGGGAACTCCCCGTTCGCGTCCGCCTCTGCCGCGACGGGCTCTACTTCCCGTTCGACGAACTCCCGGACGCTGTCCCTGACGAGTTCCTGCTCCGGTGAAAGCGACATGTGGCAAGTATTGCGAACCACCATGGTAAACGTGCCGCCGGGGATCCGGCCTCGAGACGGAACCGCGAGAAGATAGCGATTACGACGGACCAGATAGCGTCGGCAATTCGTGTAATACCACTCACAACTATGTGCACTGGAGTCAATGTGACTACATATGATCGACCCGTCGTCGACGCCCGCGCGGACGTTCGAGTGGCTCGACGAGTCGATTCCCCGCTACGAGTCGTTTTCCCGGTCCGAAAACACCGCGAGCGCAACCGGGCGCTCGAGGACGAACACGAGCACGTAACGTACGAGGAACTCGGTGAAAGCGCCGATGGAAACCCGATCTGGGCAGCGACCGTCGGTGAAGGGAGCCGGACCGCGCTCATGCTCGGCGCGCCCCACCCGAACGAACCGATCGGTTCGATGACCGTCGATTTCCTCCTTCACGAACTCGCGACGAACGACGAGCTCCGCGCGTCGCTCGACTACGAATTCGTCTGCGTCCCCGTCGCGGATCCGGACGGCGTCAGACGGAACGAGGGCTGGTTCGACGGCCCGTTCACGCTCTCGAATTACGCGCAGAACTTCTATCGGCCGCCGCCGGAACGCCAGATCGAAGCCACGTTTCCGGTCGACCGTGAGGGCTACTCGTTCGACGATCCGACCCCGGCGACGCGAGCGCTGGCGGACCTAATCGAGGTCCGCCGCCCCGAGTTCGTCTACAGCTTCCACAACACCGCGTTCGGCGGCTGCTACTACGTCGTCACCGAACCGCTCGAACCGCTGCACGACGCGCTGCGGTCGCTTCCGGAAGAGTACGGCGTGCCGCTCGACCGCGGCGAACCGGAGCGGTTCATCGACGAGGCGTTCGACGACGCCGTCTATCAGCTCCCGACGTTCGCGGATCGGTTCGACGCCGCCACGACGACCGACGACGAATCGGGAGCCGACGAACCGCTGCTCGGCGGCAACGCCTACGATTACGCGAGCCGGTTCGAGGACGACGTCGTCGAGTTCGCGGTCGAGCTCCCGTACTTCTCCGCTCCGCGAATCGGCGATCGAACGCCGCTCGAGCGCTCCCGCGAGGACGTCATCCGTGAGGGCGTCCAGCACCGACGGGCGCTCCTCGAGGAGATCGCGGATCCGGTCGACGCCGTCGCCGAGCACCTACCGGACACGCCGATGGCCCGCGAAGCGGCTGGCGTCTTCGGCTACTTCGAGGACGAACTCGAGGCGAAACTCGACTGGGCGAAGTCGGCTCCGGAGACCGACGAGCCCGGGACCGTCGCCCAGCACGTCGACGAGAGGTTCATCCGCCAGTACCACCTGCTGACGTACCTCGGAATGGTGCTCCGCTCGGTCGACCATGCTGCGATGAGCGCCGACGACGAGGTCCGCGACACGTTGCTAAACGCGAAGGGGACGCTCGAGGACGTTTTTCACGACCGACTCGAGGAGATTCGAACCGAACTGGACTACGAGACGATCCCGATCTGGAAACTCGTCGCGATTCAGGCGCGTGCAGGGCTGATTTGTCTGGATTATCGACAGCGCAAACGTGGGGCCTGAAAGTCGGCGATCTTGCCAACCCGATTAACGATCAGTGATCTCGGCGGGCAGCATTTTGATATAGCATCTATTGGTTCATCTCTGCAACAAGGGAAGCCTCAATCCGGAGATCGGCATTTACGTCGCGTCCTCGTCTGCATCGGCGTCCGCGTCAGTCCGATCATCTACGTCGTCGGGATTCACGGCTGCGTCGGATCGTTCCGCGTCCTCGTCGGGGTCGGCGGCTGCGTCGTCCCGTCGGAACTCGTCGTCCAAGTCGTCGGGGTTAACTTCGAACCCGGACGCGTCGTCGGTCATCTCGGACGGATCGGCCGAGAGGCCGCGGTTCGTCGTCTCCTCCGGTTCCGACTCGTCGCGTTCGCCGTCAGGCATCTGCTCGAGCAGTTCCCCCTCGAGCCGGACCGCGTCGTCGGTAACGTCGGCGACGCGGTCGCGGGTCAGCGGGAGCGTCTCGTCGGCGCGGCTCTCCCAGCCGATCGACGATTTGATCGAATCTACGGCGTCCGCGTTCGGCCGGACGTGGGCGACGTCGCCTTCGACGGTCTCGATCGTGCCGACCCGGTCGCCGTTGGCGTTCTCGACCGGCTTCCCGCGGTCGTCGTCCGTGAACTGGGCCATGGGTAGCGGTAGTCGCATCCGCGGCAAGCGACTGGTGCCTGCAACAGCCGAGGCGCTCTCACGGAGCGACACCGGACGGTTCCGATACCGTTCACCCGCCGAACCGGTCGAACGTCCACCGGGGGCCGCGTCGACCGACGGTTCGTTCCATATATCGACGCCATCCCATACGTTTTTGCTCGCATACTGGAAACGGAGGGTATGTCACTGGAAGACGACTCCCTCGAGTACCACGCGGAGCGGCCGCCCGGGAAACTCGAGATCAGGACGACGAAGCCGACGAACACCCAGCGCGAGCTGAGCCTCGCCTACTCGCCCGGCGTCGCCGGCCCGTGCCGCGCGATCGACAAAGACCCCGACGAGGCCTACCGCTATACTGTCAAGGGCAACCTCGTCGGCGTCGTCTCGAACGGCTCGGCCGTCCTCGGACTCGGCGATATCGGCCCGCAGGCCTCCAAACCCGTCATGGAGGGGAAGGGCGTCCTCTTCAAGCGCTTCGCGGACATCGACGTCTTCGACGTGGAACTCGACCACGACGATCCGGACGACTTCGTCGACTCCGTCGCCGGGATGGAGCCGACCTTCGGCGGGATCAATCTCGAGGACATCAAGGCCCCAGAGTGTTTCGTCATCGAGGAGCGCCTCCGCGAGCGGATGGACGTTCCGGTCTTCCACGACGACCAGCACGGCACCGCGATCATCAGCGGGGCGGCGCTGTTGAACGCGACCGAGATCGCCGGGAAGGACCTCGAGGATCTCGAGGTGACCTTCGCCGGCGCGGGTGCGGCGGCGGTCGCGACCGCCAAGTTCTACGCCTCGCTGGGGGTCCAGAAGGAGAACATCACGATGGTCGACATCGACGGCATCTTGACCACCGAGCGCGCGGAAGCCGGCGATCTGAACGCCTACAACCGCGAGTTCGCCGCGGACGTTCCCGAGGGCGGCCTCGAGCAAGCGATCGACGGCGCCGACGTCTTCGTCGGCCTCGCGGCCGGCGACATCGTCTCGCAGGACATGGTTCGCTCCATGGCCGATGACCCGATCATCTTCGCGATGGCGAATCCGACGCCCGAAATCGGCTACGAGGAGGCCAAGGCAGCCCGCGACGATACCGTCATCATGGCGACCGGCCGCTCCGATTACCCGAACCAGGTGAACAACGTCCTCGGGTTCCCGTTCATCTTCCGGGGCGCCCTCGACGTCCGCGCGACCGAGATCAACGAGGCGATGAAAGTCGCCGCCGCGGAGGCGCTGGCCGACCTCGCGAAGGAGGACGTTCCCGACGCCGTGCGCAAGGCCTACGGCGACCAGCCCCTGCAGTTCGGCCCCGAGTACATCATTCCGAAGCCGATGGACCCCCGCGTCCTGTTCGAACTCGCGCCGGCCGTCGCGCAGGCGGCGATCGACACCGGGGTCGCCCGCGTCGATCTCGATATCGACACCTACGTCGAGGAGCTCGAGGCCCGACTCGGCAAGTCCCGCGAGATGATGCGCGTCGTCCTGAACAAGGCCCAGAGCGACCCCAAGCGCCTCGCGCTCGCGGAGGGCCACAACGAGAAGATCATCCGGGCGGCCTACCAGCTCCGGGAGCAGGGGATCGCCGAGCCGGTGCTGATCGGGAACCGCGACGAGATCGAGCGCACGGCCGCCGACCTCGGCCTCGAGTTCGATCCCGAGGTCGTCGACCCCGAGACCGGCGACTACGAGGAGTACGTGGACGCCCTCTACCAGCGGCGCAAGCGCAAGGGGATCACCCGGACGGAGGCGGCGGAGTTCATCGAGGACAGCAACTACTTCGCCTCGGTGATGGTCGACCAGGGCGACGCCGACGCGATGCTGACGGGACTGACCCATCACTACCCCTCGGCGCTGCGGCCGCTCCTGCAGGTGATCGGGACGGCCGAGGACGTCGACTACGCCGCCGGCGTCTACATGCTGACGTTCAAGAACCGCGTGGTCTTCCTCGCGGACGCGACGGTCAACCAGGACCCCGACGCGGAGACGCTCGCGGAGGTGACCCAGCACGCGGCCGAGATCGCCCGGCGGTTCGACGTCGAACCCCGCGCGGCGCTGCTGTCGTACTCCGACTTCGGGAGCGTCGACAACGAGGGCACCCGCAAACCCCGTCGCGCGGCCGAGATGCTCCGGGACGATCCCGCCGTGGACTTCCCGGTCGACGGCGAGATGCAGGCCGACACCGCCGTCGTCGAGGAGACCCTGCAGGGCACCTACGAGTTCGCCGACCTCGACGACCCCGCGAACGTGCTCGTCCTGCCGAACCTCGAGGCGGGCAACATCACCTACAAGCTGCTCCAGCGGCTGGGCGGCGCCGAGGCGGTCGGCCCGATGCTCGCCGGGATGGCCGAGCCGGTCCACGTCCTCCAGCGCGACGACGAGGTTAAGGATATCGTCAACCTGGCGGCGGTTGCGACGGTCGAAGCCCAGCGCTCCGAATAGCCGACGGTCGGCCCGCGTCGCGTCGATCGTTTTTCTCCTGGGAGTCGTCCTCGAGTTCGCGTTCCGTTGGCCGAATCGGAACGTCGAACCGCGGATCGCGGTCTCACGCGCTGAGCCGTGCCGACAGATACTGCCGGCTCGAGACGGGAGTTCGAACCGTCGCATGGGGATAGACTGGCGGTACCGCGAGACGGTGCTGGCGCTGTGTACGCTCGCCTTCTTCGCGACGATGGTCGGACGGCTGGCGTTCAGTCCGGTCGTCCCCGAAATCACGGGCGAGTTCGGCGTCACGAACACCCACGTCGGGATCGCGCTGACGGGCATGTGGCTCGCGTACGCGCTCGCCCAGTATCCGAGCGGCATCCTCGCCGACCGGTACGGGGAGCGACTCGTCATCCTGGCGTCGGTCGGCGGCACCGGCGCGACCTGTCTCCTCGTCGTGTTCGCGCCCCACTTCGCCGTCTTCGTGCTCGGGGCAATCTTGCTCGGCGCCGCCGCCGGTCTCCACTACAGCGTCGCGACGGCGCTGCTCACCCGGATCTACGACGACCTCGGGACCGCAGTCGGCATCCACAACGCCGGCGCGCCGGTCGCGGGTCTGATGACGCCGGTCGCCGTCTCCTGGATCGCGGTCCGGTACGGCTGGCGGCCGGCCGTCGCGATCACGGCCGCCGTCGCCGCCCCGGCCGCGCTCCTGTTCGCGTGGCGCGTTCGGCCGACGGAGCCCCGCCGACCCGACCACCCGCTTCGAGACCGCCTCTCGCCGGGGCCGATGCTCGAGGTGCTATCGCGGCCGCCGATCGTCTACACCGGCGTCATCGCCATCATCTTCGATTTCACCTGGCAGGGGCTCGCCTCGTTCCTGCCGACGTTTTTCGTCCAGTTCCACGGATACGCGACGACGACGGCCGGGAGCATGTTCGCCGCGTACTTCATCGTCCAGGGGGTGCTCCAGATCGCCGTCGGCCGGGTTGCCGACCGATTCGGTCGCGATATCGGGATCCTGTGCTGTGCGGCGACCGCCATCGCGGGACTCGCGTTACTCGTCGCCGGCGCCAGCTTAGTGGCGCTCTCCGCCGGCATCGTACTGGTGGGCACGGGCATGGGCTGGGGCGCCGCGGTCTTCCCGCGGTTCATGGACCACCTCTCGGAAGCCGAGCAAAGCGCCGGCTTCGGCCTGGTGCGAACCGTCTACATGATCGTCGCCTCGACGGGCTCGATCGCCGTCGGGTTCGTCGCCGACCGCGCCGGCTGGGCCGTCTCCTTCGGCCTGCTGGCCGCGCTGCTGTCGATCATCCTCTGCCTGCTGGCGCTCAATCGAGTACTCGATTACAGGTATTAAACTACTATGTGCTATACCAAATGTAGCGCAACTCGAGAACCGAGCCCGCTCGAGCGCTCGAGGAACGGGCGCGGTAGATACATGCAATCCGGCACGCTACGTGCTCACATGGTCGATGTCCGGTTTCAGAACCGCGACGCACTCGCGCGGACCGACGCCGACGAGGTCGCCCTCGAGTGCGTGCGGGCGGGAATCGAGGCTGCTCATCCGGCTGCTCGAGTCGAGGAGACGATCGCCGTCCGCGACGGAACCCTCGCCGTGACGGCCGTCGACGGGACGACAACCGAGTACGCGCTCGACGAGTACGAGGACGTGTTTCTGATCGGCGGGGGCAACGCCGCAGGTCATTTCGCACGGGCTCTCGAGGACGAACTCGCGGATCGACTGACCGACGGCGCCGTGGTCACGGACGATTCGACCGAGACGGCTACCGTCGACGTGCTGGCCGGCGATCATCCGGTCCCGAGCGAACGCGGCGTCGAACACGCGCGACGCATACTCGAGATCGCCGAGTGCGCGGGCGAAGGCGATCTCGTGATCGCGACGATCACCGGCGGGGGAAGCGCGCTGCTCGCGGCGCCCGCCGAGCCGCTGTCGCTGTCCGATCTGCAGGCGACCACCGAGGAACTGCTCGCCTGCGGCGCGACGATCGACGAGATAAACGCCGTCCGAAAGCACTGCTCGGCGATCAAGGGCGGCCGGCTCGCCCGCGCCGCAGCGCCGGCGACGGTCGCGACGGTCGCGCTCAGCGACGTGGTCGGCGACGACGTAAGCGTGATCGCCAGCGGCCCGACGGTTCCGGACCCGTCGACGTACGCCGACGCCCTCACGGTGCTCGAGCGCTACGATCTCGACGTACCGACGGCGGTCCGAGAGCACCTCGAGGCCGGCGCACGCGGCGAGCGACCGGAGACGCCGACGGCCGACGATCCCGCGTTCGAGCGGACGAGCGCGCACGTGCTCGGGAGCGGGCGCACGGCGCTCGAGGCGGCCCGCGACGCTGCCAGAGAGGAAGGGTACGAGCCGCTCGTGCTCGCCGCAGGGGTGCGCGGCGAGGCGCGGGAGGCCGCGCTCACCCACGTCGCGATCGCCGAGGAGTGTCGCGACACCGGCGGGCCGGCATCGCCACCGGCCGTTCTGCTCTCGGGTGGCGAGACGACGGTCACGCTGTGCGATACCCCCGGCCGAGGCGGGCCGAATCAGGAGTTCGTACTGAGCGGCGCGCTCGAACTCGAGGCCGACGGCATCGTCGTCGCGAGCGTCGACACGGACGGGATCGACGGCGCGACCGACGCCGCCGGGGCGATCGCGAACGCGACGACGGTTCCGGACGCTGCGGGCCGCAACGCGCTCGAGCGCAACGACGCGCTGCCGGTACTCGACGACGCGGACGCCCTGCTTAGAACGGGGCCGACGGGAACGAACGTCAACGACCTCCGCGCGATCGTCGTCGAACCGGCCGACTGATCGGATACGGATCGTCTGTTGGCTGCCGTACGATGTTGGAACCGGTTCCGCCAGATCCTCGAGCTGACCATCCCATACTGAATTCGATATCTTTCCCGTCCACTCACGTTCGGTATCATTCTTTGACGGTCGCCACGAGGCGTTTCGGCATCGAACGGAGCGTCGTAACCGGGGAACTCGCGCTGGCGATCGGCGCCGGACGATTACGTCAGTATTGCTGTAAACGTTCTACCGTGCGGAAACCTTTTTTAGCGACGGCCGGTAGAATTCGGTAGTGACCGACACGAAGCCAGACGACCGCACCAGCGAGCCGTGCGGCTGTAAGGTCGGACGTATCGCCGACCAGTACGCCCTCGAGGGACTCGACGACGAGCTCGTCCGCTACTGGACCGACCGGACGGAGGATCGCTACAGCACCCGCGACCTCGCGGAGCACGTCAACCAGCGCGTGCTCGCGGCGGCCCTCGACGAAGCCGGCCTCCAGTACAAGGACGGCGAAGTCGAGAACACCTACCGGCTGCTCACGAGCGACGACGTCAGCAGCGGGACGCGCGTCCAGACGCGCAAGGAACTCGAGCGCGACGCCGTCCCGATCGAGGACGTCGAGAGCGATTTCATCTCTCACCAGACCGTTTACAACCACCTGACGGACTGTCTCGAGGCCTCGCTCGAGACCCCGAGCGACGAGGAGCGCCTCGAGCGGAGCCGGGACAAGCTCGGCGCGCTTCGGAACCGGACCTCGGCCGTCACCGAGGATACGATCGCCCAACTCGAGCGGGGCGACGTCCTCGACATCGGGGAGTTCAACGTGCTCGTCAACGTGACGGTGACCTGCGAGGAGTGCAAGACCCAGTACACGGTGCAGGACCTGTTCGATCAGGGCGGCTGCGACTGTCAGCAGACCGCGGACTGAGCGCGATCGAGTCGTACGTGACTAGTCGCATCGCCTCGGTCACTGTTTCTCGCGGTCGCTGGAACGATTTTAGATCCGCTTCGGACGGAGTACCAGTCTCGAATGATACTATGCGTTCTGGTACCTCGAGCGCAAGATGCGTTCGATACTGGTCGTCGGTACTGCCTGCGAGATAGCGCAACTCACTACGACAGCAAACCGGACGGACCGCGTAAACCGCCTCCCAAACCGAGTATCGGGCCCGCTCAGTCGATCGCGAACCGCAACAGCGCGCCGACGCCGTCGAACGCCTCGGCGAAGCGGTTTCCGTCCGGAAAATCGTCGGGGACGACGACCGTGTCGCCGCCCTGTTCCGTCGCGCGGTCGCCGAACGTCCGGAGTTGCTGGCCCTCGAGCGCGGCCGAGAGCAACAGCGTGTCCACGGCGTCGTACTCGAGCGCGTCGTCGACCTCGTCGGTCCCGTAGGCGACGGCCCGGTCGTCGTCCCGGACCGCCTCGAAGAAGTCCTCGAGGGCCTCGCGGGCGTCGCGCCGGTCGCGTTCGTCGACTGCTGATCGACCCTTCTCCGCGAGTTGGCGAAGGCCCTGCTCGCTGGCGTACTCGACGGCGAACTCGCCGACGAGGCGGTCCTCGAGCCGGTGATCGAGGTCCGCTTCCTCGCGGAAGTCCTCGACCGTGCCGGTTGTGCCGCCCAGCAGCACGCCGTCGACCGGGTCGCTCTCGAGGAACTCGAGGGCGGCGCGCTCGGCAACCTCGTCGAAGAACTCGCGTTTCTGTCGCTCGCGGTCGCGTTCGAACCGCTCGGCGGACTGACCGCCGGCGCTGGACTTGCCCGGAACGTCGCTGTCGAAGGTATCGATCGGTTTGACGCCGGTCTCGTCGAGCCGGCCGAGGGCGGCGCCGCCGCGCTCGACGACGAGCAGTCCGGAGGTCGAGTCGGGTTCGGCGACGTCCTCGAGCGGCGAGAGGTCGAACTCGTTGCCGTGCTCGTAGATCGACTCGTCGATCGCCATCGGGAGGTCGTCGAAGACCGCCGTCACGAGGTCGCCGTCGGGGGCGCCGGCGTAGATCGCGAGGCCGTTCTCGGGAATCTCCTCGTAGTCGTTCAGCTCGCTGCGGACGGTCTCGAGGGCGTCGGTCAGCGGTTTCGGGAACGACTGCTCGTCGAGCTGGCTCGCCTCGGCGTAGTCGGTTTCGACGGGCTGGCGGGCCTGGCCGATCGAGTCCTCGGGCGGGACGGCGAGCGTCACGAGGACGTCGCGGTCGGCTTCGGCCGAAGAGAGGCGGTCGAGTCGGTCGTGGAGTTCGTAGTTTGCCATCGACATGCTAGCTGAGTGCGTCGACCCACCGGCGTCGCTCGTCACCAGTGATCGACAGGTACCGGCGGTAGGCCGGGAACCGGGTTGAGAAACCTGCTGGCGCTCTCAAGTGCGATAGGTAGCGAAAAGACACGGAAAACCGAACGACGGCGCAGCGCGATGACGGCTCCGGCCGGTCAGTCGGATCGGTAGCCGCGCGGTTCCTCCTCGAGCGAGGCGCGCTCGTCGTCGACCTCGCGCCCGACCGGAACGTCGAACGTGAGACCAGGCAGCCGCGAGCGCACGTCGATCGATTCGCTGCCCAGCACCGCGAAGCCGGCGAAGATCGTCAGGAAGCCGAGGGCGGCCGAGGGTGCGATGCGCTCGTCCAGCAGGGCCCAGCCGCCCAGCGTCGAGACGGCCGGCACGACGTAGAAGATCAGGTTCGCGCGGATCGCGCCGGTCGAGTCGAGCAGGGCGAAGTAGGCGATGTACGCGAGGACGCCGGCGAAGACGCTGACGTACGCCAGCGCCGCGATCGCGCCCGGGGTCCAGGCGATCGACGCGGCCGATTCGCCGGCCAGCGCCGAGAACCCGTGCGAGAGCGCGGCGGCGAGGGGGAGTCCCCACGCGATCCGGACCGTGCTCGAGACAGTCGCGTCGGCCCGGCGGATGAGCACGGCGCCCAGCGCGGCGCTGACCGCGCCGGCGAACAGGATCGCCTTCCCGACGGCGTCGCCGCCGAGCAGGTTCGCGGGGTCGGGGCTGACGACGAGGGCGACGCCGAGCAGGCCCAGCATCATTCCGATCGCGCCGCGCGCGGAGAGGCGCTCGTTCGAGAGCAACAGCGCCGCGAAGACCGGCGTCAGGATCGGGTTGAGGCTGAAGACGATCGCCCCGACCGCGCTGGTCGCGTACTGCTGGCCCACGAACAGCAGGGCGTTCGAGAGTCCGATCACGAACACGCCGGTCGCGACGATCCCTAGCGCGTCGCCGCGCGTCGTCGGCAGGAGGTCCTCGCGCGAGACCGTCAGGGCGACGTAACCGGCCATGATGACGGCCGCGACGTCGAACCGCAGCGCGACGAACAGCAGCGGCGGAAAGAACTCCAGCCCCGCTTTGGCCGCGACGAACGTCCCCCCGAAGAAGAGACTCGAGAGGACGAAGAAGGCGGCCGTTCGGCGATCTATCGCCATCGGCCGATCACCCCGACCGTCGATACCTTCGGAGCGGACGCCCGGCAGGGCGTCGACGCGAAGAGAGTGAGAAGCATAGATACGGATAGGGGTCCGAGGGGGATAGTTTTGTTCAGAAAATATTTCACGGGAAGAAATTTGCCGAGGGGCGTTCCGTCCTTTCACGATATGAAATTATTTCACGGTGCGAAAACGCTTTACCGGCGCGGACGCGAGTGGACGTATGGACGCGACGGATCCGTCGGACTCGGCGCTCGAGGAGATCGAGTTCCTCGCGCTCTCCGCGAACCGCGTGGACGTGCTCCGGCTTCTCTCGGAAGACCGGTACACGCGGACCGAACTGGCGCGGGAAACGGGCGCGTCGCAGGCGACCCTCGGCCGCATTCTCGGCGATTTCGCCGACCGGTCGTGGATCGAACGCGACGGCAGCGAGTACGCAGCGACGGCGACCGGACAACTCGTCGCCTCCGGCTTTACCGACATGCAGGACATTCTCGAGACCGAGCGCCGACTGCGCGGGATCGTGGAGTACCTGCCGACCGAAACGTTCGGGTTCGACATCCGGCGATTGGCGGACGCGCGGATCACCGTGCCGAGCCAGACGCGGCCGAACGCGCCGCTGCAGCGCCTGCTCGACCTGCTCGAGAACGCGACGGAGGTCCGGGCGGTTTCCCACGCCTTCAACGAGCAGAACCTGACCACCGTCCAGGAACGAGCGGCGACCGGCGAGCAGAGCTTCGAGGGTGTCTTCTCGCGGGACGCGATCGACGCGCTCGCGGACGACTCCGCGCTGCGAACGCAGTTGCGAGCACTGCTCGAGACCGATCGCGCGACCGTCCGAATTTACGACGACGAGATCCCGCTCGCGGCGATGATCATCGACGACGTCGTTTACCTTCTGGTGCGCGACGACCAGGGGATCCTGCGGGCGTCGATCGACAGCGACGACGACGAGATCCGCGCGTGGGCCCGCGAGACGTTCGAGTCCTACTGGGAGTCCGCGGAGTCGCTCGAGGCCGACGCGCTGTCGTCCTGACGGCAGCGTCATCGACGCGACGAACACGAACCCGGCGACGATTCCCGTTCTCATTCGGCCTCGAGAACCGAGAAGGGCCCGAAGCCGGCGGAGCGTTCGCCGTTCGAACACCTTTTACGCGGTTCTACCAAACGGTAAACGCATGGTCGACAGCATCTCTATCGAAGCCGACTGGGGCGCCCAGTACATCGACGGCGAATGGACCGCGGGCGAGAGCGAGGAGACGATCGCGGTCGAGGATCCGTCGACCCGCGAGCCGGTCGCGGAGGTCCCTGCCGGCGTCGAGGCCGACGTCGACGCGGCGTACGAGGCGGCCGCCGCCGCGCAGGAAGAGTGGAAGGACCAACCGCCAGCGCGGCGAGCCGAGGTCATTCGGCAGTTCCACGAGGCGGTGGAGGAACACAGCGAGGAGATCGTCGACCTGCTGGCCCACGAGGTCGGCGGGTCGCGGATCATGGGCGAGACGTCCATCCACATCGCCGGCGACCACGCCACCGAGGCGGAGACGCTCCCGCGGCGGATGAAGGGCGAACACGCCGCCTCGAACATCCCCGGCAAGGAGAACATCGTCCAGCGCGAGGCGAAGGGCGTCGTAACGGTCATCTCGCCGTGGAACTTCCCGCTGAACCTCTCGATGCGAGCCGTTGCGCCCGCCATCGCCGCGGGCAACAGCGTGGTGCTTAAGCCGTCGACGAACTCCCCGATCACGGGCGGGCTCCTGTTCGCGAAGCTGTTCGAGGAGACCGACCTCCCCGACGGCGTCCTCAACGTCGTCACCGGCCGCGGGAGCGAGATTGGCGACCGCGTCGCGAGTCATCCCGAAAGCGACGTCGTCGCCTTCACCGGCTCGACCGAAGTCGGCCAGCACGTCGCTTCGCTCGCCGGCGAGAACCTCGCCGTCCCCGCGATGGAACTGGGCGGCAACAACGCCTTCGTCGTGACCGACGACGCCGACCTCGAGCGCGCGCTCGACGGCGCGACCTTCGGCTCGTTCGTCCACCAAGGACAGGTCTGTATCTCGATCAACCGCCATATCGTCCACGAGGACATTTACGACGAGTACGTCGAGCGCCTGACCGAACGCGCCGAGGAGCTGCCTGTCGGCAGCGCCCACGACGCGGACACGATCGTCGGCCCGATCATCGACGAGTCCCAGCGCGACGAGATGCTCGAGTACGTCGAGGAGACCGTCGATCAGGGCGCGACCCTCGAGACCGGCGGGAAGACGATTCCCGTCGAGGGCGTGGACGACTCGCTGGTCGTCGCGCCGACGGTCCTCTCGGACGTGACCAACGACATGGCCGCCGCGTGCAACGAGCACTTCGGCCCCATCGCGCCGGTCATCCCGTTCTCGGATATCGACGAGGCCGTCGAGATCGCGAACGCGACCGAGTTCGGTCTCTCCGGCGCCGTCCACGCCGGCGACCTCGAGGTCGCGAAGGACATCGCCGACCGCATGGAGACCGGCAACGTCCACATCAACGACCAGCCGATCAACGACGAGGCCCACGTGCCCTTCAGCGGCATCGGCGCCTCCGGGATGGGGACGTACAACAGCGACGCGTTCCTCCGCGAGATCACCGAGACGAAGTGGATCTCGATCCAGCACGAGGCGCGGGAGTACCCCTTCTAAGCGCCTCGCTCACCGCGTTGCGATCCCGGCCGGGGCGGTCGGGTCGGCCGCGTGATCGGCCGGTAACCGCCGCCGGCTCGCGGTCGTCCCACATCCCCCACACCTAAGAGAATCGTCGTTAGGGTTGACGTATGGGCGCGTTAACGTACGACTTCGACGACGAGACGGCGATCGTGACCGGCGGCGCATCGGGGATCGGACGCGAGGTCGCGACCCGCTTCGGCGAGGCGGGCGCGACGGTCATCGTCGCCGACGTTCGCGAGGAGCCCAAACGCGAGGGCGAATCGACGCCGACCCACGAGCGCATCGAAGACGCCGGCGGCCGGGCGACGTTCGTCGAGACGGACGTCACCGATCCCGACGACGTCGCGGCGGTCGTCGAGGCCGCCCGCGAGTTCGGCGGCGTCGACGTGATGGTCAACAACGCCGCGATCTACCGCCACGGCTCGGTGCTCGAGACCGACCTCGAGACGTTCGACCGGCTCCTCGAGATCAACGTGCAGGGCGTCCTCGCGGGCACCCGAGCGGCCGCGAGGGACATGCTCGCCCGGGACGAGCCGGGGACGGTCGTCAACACGGCCTCGATCAGCTCCGAGTACGCCCAGCTGGGCCACTCGATGTACGACAGCTCGAAGGGTGCAGTGATGATGCTCACCCGCGTCGCCGCGCTCGAGCTCGCCCCCTACGACGTCCGGGTCAACGCCGTCGCGCCGGGGATCGTGAAGACGGCGTTCGGCGCCGAAGGACCGGATCGCTCGCGGGACGAGGGGCTCATTCTCGAGGACGCCGACGTTCCGGACCCGCTCGAGCGCGAGGGCGAGATCGGGACGGACATTCCGATGGGACGGATGGCGGAGTCGGAGGACATCGCGGGGCCGTACCTGTTCCTGGCGAGCGACGACGCCGAGTACATGACGGGCCACCTGCTGTACGTCGACGGGGGCTACAGCATCCTCTAACAGGCGGATAACGCAATTTCGGTATTGAGGTAGAAACGGCTGCGACGGGTTCCGTTAGTCGTCGGTGGGACCGGCCGTCGCGGCGTCGGCCGAACCGGTCGCCCCGTCCGCGTCCTTGGGGACGGCGTCGAACAGCGGACTCTGCGCGCCGGGGACGAACGTGTTGAGCGCCAGCGCCGAGAGCGCGGTGACGATGACCGGCTGGCCGAAGAACGTCTCCGCGGCGTCGGGCAGGCCGGCGAGCGCTTCGGGCGTCGTCGCGATGCCGAGCCCGAGGCCCAGCGAGACGGCGACGACGACCGTGTTCCGGCGGTCGAGGTCGGCGTGGGTGACGATCAGCCGGAAGCCGCTGGCGGCGACCATCCCAGCCATCAGCAACACGGCGCCGCCGAAGACGGCGCTGGGGATGGTCGTGACGGCGGCGCCAACCTTCGGGCTCAGACCGAGGACGGCGAGGAAGACCCCGCCGATGCCGACGACGTGACGGCTCATCACGCCGGTGAAGTTGACGATGCCGACGTTCTGCGAGAAGGAAGTGATCGGGAACGCGCCGAAGACAGCGCCGACCGAGCTCAGCAGGCCGTCGTTGAACAGCCCGCCGCGGAACTCCTCGTTGGTCGGGTTCCGCCCCTCCGCGGCCGTGACGCCGGACATGTCGCCGACCGTCTCCATCGCGGAGACGAGGAAGAGGACGGCGAAGGTGGCGATCGCGATCGGCTCGAACTCGAAGCCGAAGTGGGTGGGTTTGGGGAGCGCGACCCACGCGGCCTCGCCGACGGGCGAGAAATCCACGAGCTCGAGGCCGGTGGCGAACGTCAGCGCGACGGCGACCGCGTAGCCGACGGCGATGGCGACCAGCACGGACAGCAGCCGCGTGACGCCTCGGGTGAGCATGTTGAGGCCGACGGCGATCGCCAGCACGAGCGCGGCGAGGCCGATGTTGTGGAGCGCGCCGAAGTCGGCCGCGTCGGCGCCGCCGGCGGCGTAGTCCATCGCTACCGGAATGAGGTAGAGACCGATGATGACGACGACGAGACCGGTGACGAGCGGCGGGAAGAAGGGTTTGATACGTTTGAACTGCCAGCCGATCAGTCCCTCGACGACGAATCCGGTGACGAGGATCGCGCCGAACACCGCGGCCATCCCGTAGTCCGCGCCGATCGAGATCGACGCCCCCACGAACGTGAAACTCGAGCCCATGACGATCGGCAAGCGCGCGCCGACCGGACCGACGGTGTAGGCCTGGATCATCGTCGCCAGCCCCGAAAACAGCAGGACCATCTGGACGATGTAGGCCGTATCCGCCGGCGAGAGGCCGACGCCGCCGGCGACGACGTACGCTACCGCCGTCGCCGGGACGATCATCACCGCGACGTGCTGGAGCCCCAGCAGGATCGATTTCGGTAACGGCGGTTTCTCGTCGAGGCCGTACTCGAGCTGAATACCCCCATCGGAGTCGGTTGCCATCTATGGGCGCCAGGTTGCAGATGGGTGCATAAAAAGTTTCGTAAACGAGCCCATAGGGCGGTTCGGCAGCTGAATGATATGCACGTCCGTGACTACGTGTTGCAGAGAAGTGCATACATCGACCCGTTCGCGGTCGCCATTCGAAATCGCCGATCGGAGTCGCCGTCCGACGGGTCGCGACGCTCAGTGCGTCGAGTGAACCGTTACTTCCCCGTCTTCGACGGTGATATCGACGAGACTCGTCGCCTCGTACTCGGTGTCGTCGAGCGCGGACTCCCCGACCTTGCGCATCACGACGACGATATCCACGATCTCGGCTCCGATCTCGTCCAGGGCGCCGCAGATCGCCGCCAGCGTCCCGCCGGTCGAGAGCATGTCGTCGACGATGACGACGCGGTCGCCGTCCTCGATGTCGTTGATGTACATCTCCGACTCCGAGTAGCCCGTCTCCTGGTGGAGCGACACCTCGCCCTCGAGGCCGTACTCGCGTTTGCGGATAACGACCAGCGGAATGTCGGTCTGCAGGGAGAGCGCGGTCGCGAGGTGGATCCCCATCGCCTCGGGGGCGACGATCTTGTCGACGTCCAGGTCGACGGTCCGCATGACTTCGACGACGACCTCGCGCAGCAGGTCGGGATCGAGCCGCGGCACGCCGTTGCTGATCGGGTGGACGAGGTACTCGTAGCCGTCCTTGTCGATGATCGGTGCGTCGTCTAAGGACTCGAGGAGCCGCTCCATACTGCCGGTTCGGAAAATCGAGGCAAAAATCGTTCGTTCTCGGTTCGTTCGCGGTTCGGTCTCGATTTCGTTCTGCTTCTCGGCTATCGTCCTCGAGTGCAATGCAGGGTAGCAAGGGTTCGAGAAGTTGAACCGATGGTTCAACGACGGTCGAAATCCGTAGAGAACGCACCGAGTCCCGATATATGCGCGCGCGGATCTGAGAGAGATATAAATCGACGCAAAAAACTGGATATTCGTAAACATCTAGTAGTGGAAGCTACCTACTGAACGGCATGACGTACGAACATCTCGACGCCGATCTCGTCAACGAACTGCTCGGGAACGGGCGCGCGAGCCTGCGCAGCCTCGCCGAGGAACTGGACGTCTCCGTGACGACCGTCTCGAACCACCTCTCCGATCTCGAGGAAGAGGGCGTTATCGAGGGTTACACGCCGATCGTCGACTACGACGCCGTCGGCTACGACGTCACGGCGATCATGCAACTCAAAGCCGAGGGGAACGCCCTCCCCGAGATCACGGAGACGCTCCGGGAGCACGAGCAGATGATCTCCGTCTACGAGGTTACCGGCGATTACGACGTGATCGCCGTCGGCAAATTCAAGGACACCGACGACATGAACGACCAGATCAAACAGTTGCTGACCGACCCCGACATCAACCAGTCCAACACGAGCGTCGTACTGAATCAGGTCGCCGAGAACGAACAGTTCGAACTGGAAACCGACGACGACTAACGCCGACGCCGTTCTCCGCGGGTGCGACGATTTGCGTTCGATCCGTGCGAGCTTACTCGGTAAGCGGGAGGTAGATCCCGAAGATCCACACCGAGAAGAAGGCGATGAGAATACCGAGCGCTTCCGAGTAGGTGAAGAGTCGATCCTCCCAGCCGGGGAGTTCGCCGACGACGGCGTGACCGATGAGCTCGGCGGCAGCGCCGAGTGCGAGCAGTCCGACCCCGAACAGGAACCCCGCTTTCGTCAGGAAGGGGTAATCGAGATCGCCGTATCGCTGTTGCATATCTACACCAGAACGATCCACCGAATTAACAGTTTCGTCCCCAGCGGGAGGTGTCGAAACTGGCTCACTATGAGTTCGAGCGCGAGGCGGTAGTGGCGCTCCGAAGTGAGTCGCTCGAGCCTATACTGGACTCGGACCCGGACCCGGACATGGACCTGGACCGGTACGCCCCGCGGAATCGCGTGCTCCCGCTTGTTTCAGCCGGCACCTCGCTTATCCGGGTCGCCGTCGAAGCGCCGATATGGAGATTCGGGACCCGGAACCGGACGAGGCCGAGCGGATTCAGGAGGTCGTGGACAGTTCGATGACGACCTCGTTCAGGCTGAGCCCGGGCCAGATCGACGCGATCACGGACGAACAGTTAAGCGACGAGGCCGTCGCCGACAAGATCGACGACGACGAAACCGTGCTGCTGGTCGCCGAAACCGGCGAGGACATCGAGGGCGAGGCGATCGCCGGCTTCGTCGAGGGACGGCTGTCCGACGACGGCGAGTGGGGCGAGATCAACTGGCTCTTCGTCGATCCCGAGCACCGCGGCCACGGGATCGGCACGGCGCTGTACGAGGCCGCGGCCGACGCCCTCCGCGACCGCGGTGTCGACCACGTCTGCGTCACCGTCCTCGAGGCCAACACCGAGGGCCACCAGTTCGTCGAGCAGTTCGGCCTCGAGCACGAGGCGGATCGGCGGGTCGAGATCGCCGAGGAGTCGTTCGTGAAGTACGTGTACTCGGACCCCGACGCGGACCTCGACCTGCCGACCGACGAGACGGAGGAGGACGCCGAGGCGGAGGAATTTCCCGAGACCGAGCGGTCCGACGGGCAGCTCACGGCGACGACGGACGGCGGCGAGACGGTCTACGTCGCTCGCGACGAGGAGGAGTCCGGGACCGCGGCGCCCTTTTACGCGGCTTACGAGGATGCGGATTTCTCCGAACAGTTCGGGTTCTACTGCGCAAACTGTGGCTCGCTCGATATCTCGCTGGACAACATGGATCGCCTCGAGTGCGGCGACTGCGGGAACTCCCACGCGTCCCGCTCCGGGGAGTCCTACGACGACTCGTACCTCTAATCGCCGTTTCCGTCGCCGTTCCCGTTGTTCGTATCCGGTTTCGAGAAGAGGCTGTCCGCCGTCGCCGCGCCGACGACACTGAAGACCGAGCCGATGCTGACGGCCGTGAACGTCGTCTCGACGACCGTCCGGGTCGACTCGCCGTCGTCGAGGAACGCGTCCGGCGCGTCCAGCAACAGTGCGAGCAGCGTCACGGAGCCGAACGAGACGACCATCAACGAGATGAATCGGAGCGGAATCCCGGCGACCTCCTGCTCCTCTTCCACGTCACGGGTCGTGTCCGCGGCGTACAGCGCGCCGTAGCCGATGCCGAACACGACGATCACGATACCGAGCGTCTGCCAGCCGTTCATGCTTCCCGCAAGCGTCCAGACCTCCTCGGTGACGACGAACGGCCCCGCGAGGAGAAAGCCGCCGACGATCTGCTGGGCCGAGTCCGCGAGGCGGAACTGCCGCGGCCGGCGCGGGCGTCGAATTCTCATAGGCGGAGACTTACAGCCGATCGGTAAAACGCTCCCGTTCGCGAGCGCTCGAGCTACACGAACAGCAAGAGCGCGGCGTACCCCGCCGCACCCGCCGTGAACGCCCAGAACCGGCTCTTGCGGTCGGACGGCAGCTCCTCCTTGATGACGTTGAGGATGACGCCGCCCGACAGGAACGGCAGGAACACCGCGACGAGGACGTCGGTGCCCTCGAGGGCGGCGCCGCCGGCGAAGCCGACGAGGACGGCGGCCGACAGCACCCAGCGCCCGCGCCGGTGGTAGGTTCGGCCGTGGTGCTCGCGGAGGCCGTCGTCGGTGACGATGAAGTGCAGCGCCATCGCGACGCCGAAGGGGAGCAGGCCGCCGAGCGCGCGGTCCCACAGCAGCGAGGCGACGATCGCGTTGTAGGCGGCGAAGGCGCCGACGTGGAGCCAGAAGACGCCGGTTCCGGGCCGCTCGTCGGTGCGGCTCCGGTCCGTACGCGTCGACTCCGGCTCGGAACTCGAGGCCGATTCGGATCGGCGGGATCGACGGGACCGTCTCGCCAGTTGCTCGAGGCCGTAGAAGGTGACGAACCCGAGGAGGGCGATCAGGTAGCCGTGGTGGTCGGCGAACGCGGTCGGCGTCGGCAGCTCGTACGCGTCGAGCGTCGTCGCGGCCTCGTGGACCCCGGGGAGGAGGTGGACGAACACGTACGCGACCGAGACGCCGCCGGCGGCCGAGAGCCACCGACTGCGGGGGATGCGGCCGCCGACGCCCAGGCGACCGGCGAAGAGGTGGGTCAGCGCCAGAGCGAGCGCGACCGCGGGGCGCAGCGCCGAGTCCGGCAGCGGCGTCAGTTGTCCGGGTATCAGGCCCGCGAGCGGTCCGATCGAAACGGAAAGCATCCGGACGCTGTCGCCTCCCTCCCGTCAGTCGTCCGCGCCCTGTGGCCGATCCCGACCGGGCGACATCGCCTCGCCGACGGTCCCCGCCGTCCGCCGGACGAGTCGGACGAACGCGTGGCGCCGCAGAACGAACAGCGCCAGCCCGAGGACGATGTAGACCCCGGTGTAAGCGAGCAGGACGTCGGTGCTCGTGAACGGCAACGCGACGAACTCGCGAATGATGGCGAACTCGATGAAAACCTGCGAGAGGAACAGCGAGAGCAGCGTCACGGCCTCCTTCACCGAAATCTCGAAGCGGATCAGCAGGCCGATGGCGAAGAACGACTGCGCGGCGGTCAGCCAGATTTCGGCTGCCTGCTTGAAGTCGAACGCGAGCACGCCGTACCGGCCCAGCGCGAGCGAGTGGACGACCACGAGCGTCCCGATCAGCAGCGTCCACTGGTTGAGCTTCGAGGAGATCAGGGCGTTGAAGCCGGCCGTCGAGCGCGCCTTGTTCACCAAATAGACGACGACGATGAGCTCCGGCGCCTCCGAGGCTAGCGGCGCGATCCACTGGATCATGAAAAAGGAGGGAATGCCGACGCTCTCGCCGAGATCCTCGAGGCCGTGGGCGAACGGCTCGACGGCGGTGAAGATCATCGCCCCGGAGAAAGCAAAGAGGACGAGGACGGTAGCGACCCGGCCCAGTTTCGAGAAGCTCTGGAGGTAGGCCGGGACGCCGACGTGGTCCATGTCGGGTTCGACGTCGCCGCGGAGGATGACCGCGATGTAGCAGACGTAGATGCCGACCAGAACCAGCATATCGAGGATGTCGATGCCGCCGTTCAGCGGCACGAGGAACGCCCACATCGTCGCGAGCAGCAGGAAGACGATCTCGAGGCCGATCTCGCGGTCGAGTTTCACGACGTCCGAGAGGACCCCGGGTCGATCGTCGACCGCCGGATCGGTCGCGGCGCCGGCCCGAAATATCGTAAAGAGGGCGACGCCCGCCCAGCCGATGCCGATGAGGATCCGGTTCGCGCCGGTCATGTTCGCGACGGCGAGGTTGCCGGCCTCGATCCCGCGCTCGGTGCCCGCGTGCACGCCCGCGTTCCAGGCGTAGAGGGCGTCGACGGCGTACTCGGGGGCGACCGCCAAGACGGCCAACACGGCGATCGCGAACGCTTGCGGGACGTCCTTCTCGGCGGTCTCGGCGGCCCACGCGAGCAGGAACGAGGAGCCGAGGACGGCCAGTCCGGTGACGATCACCGTTCCGAGGGTATCGAGCGGCGGGAGAATAGCGGTACTCCCCAGCACGGTAATCCAGGGAAGCGTCAGTGCGACCGCGGCCGCGAGGGCGGCGAGGGCTCGTCGTCTCATGTGAATCGTGTGATCGTATTCGTCGTATCGAAGACCGACCTGAAACGTGGACCGATCGAACGGCAGTATGAGTCCCGTAACGATGGTGGTCGGGCCTGCGAGTGCCGACCGGCCGACCGGCCGACCGGGACCGTCGTCGAACCGTCGCGCGGGGAGTCCAAGACGGGACGGCGGATCGAGGCGGGAGTAAAGTAACTCAGTTCGCGCGCGGGAAGTTATCGATCGTCTCCGAGCGGAACGCGTCCTCGTCGAACTCGTAGTCGTCGCCGAGGAACTCGAGGAGCTGGTGGGTGTCCCGCATCGCGTTTTTCAGGCAGGTCGAGGCGCCCGGCGAGGGCGTGATGTTGAAGATGATGTCCTCGCCGACGATCTTCGCCTCGCCCATGTCGAGCGATTTCTTCTTCGTGTCGACGATCTGCGGGCGGACGCCGCCGTAGCCCTTCGCGCGCTCGATGTCTTCGAGTTCGACGCTGGGGACGACCTTCTGGACGTGCGGGAGGAACTGCCGCGGGCCGACCTCGGGGAGGTCGTAGACGAGGTTCCGCAGCACGTACGGCAGCAGGACGCGGTCGGCGAGGATGTTCGCGTAGCTCAGGAACGCCGCCGCGTTCAGCCCGAACACGTCGAGGAAGTCGCCGACCGTCGAGATGCGCCCGCGTTCGAGGGTCGGGACGAGCTTCGCCGTCGGTCCGAAGCGCGTGATCGAGGAATCGTGGACGTCCGCGTCGCCGTGGACCGCGGCGAAGGGCAGCTTCTTCATCTGGAGCGTGTAGACCTTCCCGTTCAGCAGGTCGTCCGCGAGGAAGAAGCTCCCGGCGACGGGCAGCAGGACCTTGTCCTGCCCGTAGCCCAGTTCCTTCGCGAACTGGAGGCTGTGCGAGCCGGCCGCGACGACGGTCGCGTCGGCGTCGAACCGACCGTTCGTCGTCTCGATCGTGTAACCGTCCAGCGTCGGGGTGATGTCTTTCACCGCAGTGCCGGTGTAGACGTCGACGTTCGACTCCTCGCGAGCCTCGTCGACGAACGACTTGGTCGTCTCCCCGTAGTCGACGACGTAGCCGTCCGGGGTCTGCAGGGCGAGCATCTCCTTGTCGGGGTCCCGTCCCTCCACGACCTTCGGCTCGTACTCGGCGATCTCCTCGCGGCCGATCGCCTGCAGTTTCGGGAACAGGTCGCCGAAGCCCTCCTCTTCGTGCCGTCGCTCGAGTTTGGCGACCTCTTCCTTACCGACGCCCAGCACCATCTTGCTGCGCTTGTCGTGCATCTCGCGGTCGGGGTCGTGGTTCTCGAGGTAGCCCGCGAGCAGTTCCGCGCCCTCCTTGACTTCCTCGGCCTTCTCGAGCGTGTAGTTGGTCTCGATGTCGCCGAAGTGAAGCGTTTGGGAGTTGTTCGTGTGGTGCGAGTTGATCGCCGCGATCTCCGGTTCCTTCTCGATCAGCGCGATCGAGTCGATCGTGGAGAACTTCGCGGTCGTGTACAGGAGAGATGCGCCGCTGATTCCGCCGCCGACGATTACGAGGTCGTATTTGCCAGACATGATTGGTTGCGTAGCGTATCCGTTTCGACCAGTGCACTCCGTACGGATAACTCATATTTTTTCGCTCTGCGCATCGATGATTGACGAAATAGGGTATCGACGATACGAACGTGGAGTTTCGAACACAGTTCGGCGACCAGTCGTCGGAAATCGCGGCTGTCAGCCCGCGTGAGGAGGTCACACGGCTACTGGCGGCGTCTCGAGAGCGGTCTTTTCGTCCCCGTTCGACGCCGATTCCGCGGCGTCGATGCGCCGTGCTCGAGGGGCGTTTTTATACTCCACCGCGTGGCCCGCGCAGAATCAAGTCGGTCGTGAGTGAGCGCTGCTGTGTCGTGCGAAACGCAGTCTTAGCGGCCGAACAGACTGCCGTCGGCGTACTTCTCCTCGTACTCCTTGTCGTCCGCGATCAGCATGAGAATCCCCTCGACCAGTCCGAGCAGGGCGGGAATCCCGGTCCAGAAGAAACAGAGGTAGAGTACGCCGAGTTTCACGTTCCCCTGGTAGAACTTGTGCGCCCCGAGGCCGCCGAGTAACAGCGCCAGCACGCCCGCCGCGACTTTGTCCGAATTCGTCGATCCGGCGGCCGGCTGTTGGACGCCACAGTCCGGACAGATCTCGGCCTGCTCGTTGATCAGCGTCCCGCACTCGACGCAGTACTTCTCGTTCTCGCCGCGCTCCTCGTAGCTTCCCTCGAGCGAGGTCGTCTGATTGACGCCGCAGTGGGTGCAGACTTCCGCCTGGGCGGTGATCTGCTCGCCGCAGTTAATACAGTGTTTCACGATCGATCTCTAAATCGGTTCACACAGTTACCGTAAATACCTGATTGTTCGCGGAAGCGATCACCTGGCGCGAGCGAGGAGGAACCCCGCGACAACGGCGTAGACGGCTCCGATCGCGACGACGGCCAGTTCGCGCTCGAGGAGAAGGAGGGAAACGCCGAGTCCGTAGCCGCAGCCGAGGAGGGCGCCGGTTGCGGTCCGGACGACGTTGGATCCTCGAGCGGGCCGGAACGTCGTGAGCGCCCAGTCGAAGAGCGCGGGCAGCGGGAGGAAGGCGACGATCGCGACGGACGGGTCGTTCGGGAGGAACAGCGCGGCGAGGAATCCCGCCGCGATCCCGGGATAGACGCCCAGACACCGCGCGCAGATGTGAACCGGCCGCCCGCCGATGCGGGGCGAATAACAGCGGTCGTACTCCGACGGGAGGTGGTGGGAGAGGACGAACCGCCGCGTCTCGGCGAGCCCGGCGCGGAGTTCGGCGGGATCGATCTTCACGGTCCGTGGCTCGCAGAGGGGCGGAATGAATCTGTCGGACCGCACCGTACAACGGTCCCGCGCGGTCGACGCGAGGAACCGATAAGCGCCGAAGAATATAGGGGACGGCGGCGCCCGTAGTGGCGTACGAATGACCTCGAGCGAGGGCGGTGAGTACGACTGCGTCGTCGATCCGGACGGGAGCGGCGACTACGAGCGCATCCAGGCGGCGATCGACGACGCGAAGTCGTTTCCTCGAGAGCGGATCGCGATCTTCCTGAAAGAGGGCGTGTACGAGGAGAAGGTCACGGTCCACTCGTGGAACCCGAAGATCGACCTGATCGGCGAGAGCGCGGACGGAACCGTCATCGCGCACGACGATCACTTCGAGCGGATCGATCGCGGGCGCAACAGCACGTTCTTCACGTACACGCTGAAGGTGTGCGGGAACGATTTCCGCGCCCGAAACCTGACCGTGCGGAACGACGCCGGCCCGGAGAAGGGGCAGGCCGTCGCGCTGCACGTCGAGGCCGACCGCGCCGTCTTCGAGAACTGTCGGTTCGTCGGGAACCAGGACACGGTCTACGCCGCCGGCGAGGGCTCGCGGCAGTATTTCGACGACTGCTACCTCGAGGGGACGACCGACTTCGTGTTCGGCGGCGCTACGGCCGTGTTCGACAACTGCGAGGTCCACTCGAAAGCCGATTCGTACGTGACGGCGGCCTCGACGCCGCGCACCGAACCGTTCGGATTCGTCTTCGACGGCTGTACGCTGACCGCCGAACCGAACGTCTCCGAGGTGTACCTGGGCCGACCCTGGCGAGACCACGCCCACGTCACGTTTCTCCGGTCACATATGGACGATCACATTCTTCCGGCCGGCTGGCACGACTGGTCCCGTCCGGACGTGGTGGACGACGTCACGTACGCGGAGTACGAGAATCGAGGCCCCGGCTCGAGAACGGACGACCGGGTGCCTTGGTCCGAGACGCTGTCACCGGCGGAGGCCGAACGGTACGCCGCCGAAAACGTCCTTCTGCGCAGAGACTCGCCGAAATCCGATTGGTACTGGCATCGGGCAATTTGCTGAGGCGTTCCTAGCCGAACGGCGCCGTCCCTTAGCCGGTCGGCTTCTCGTTCCGGCGGAACTCGCAAACGGGACCTGCGGGACAGCTCTCGCAATTCGGATCGGTCGCGGTACAGACCGCCGCGCCGAAGTCGATGAACGCGTGGACGTAATCGCTGCCCCGGTCGGGCGGGAGCAGGAGTTCGGCGACGACCCAGTTCTCGTTCGCTTCCGGCTCCGTTTCGCGGTCGAGCCCGAAGACGCGAGACAGAACGCGAGCGACGTTCGTGTCGACCGCGGCGACGTCCTTTTCGAACCCGTGAGCGAGCACGGACGCCGCGGTGTACTCCCCGACGCCCCGCAACTCGAGCAGTTCCGACCGGTCGTTCGGAACCGCTCCGTCGTGCTCCGCCACGAGTTGCTCGGACGCCTCGTAGAAATACCGAGTCCGCTTTCGGAGCCCGAGGGGTTCGATGTCGTCGGCGAGCCGTTCTCGAGGCGTCTCGAGTATCGATTCCGGCGTCGGATACGTCTCGACGAACGCGTCGTACACGTTCAGCACCTGCCTCGCGGAGGTCTGTTGGAGCATGAGCTCGGCGACGAGCACCTCGAACGGCGACGCGTCGGCCGCGCGCCAGGGGAGTCCGCGTCGGCCGTGTTCCTCGTACCAATCGAGCAACCGGTCGACGAAGTCCGTTCCCCAGTTCGGTGGTTCTGTGGACATGGACTCCGTTGGTCTCGTTTTTCTACTTAGAAGTTCGACCGATGGGAGGGCGGCTCCGGTATCGAGAAGAGGCCTCGGCACTCATAGGGCTCGTCGTCACCGGGTGCCGAGTCCGGCTCGGAGCGGGTGCATCGTCATCGGCCACGCGGGGCTACGCGTCTCGAGTCAAAGACGGTTTGGATCCGACGGGGGACCGAGTTACGAGCCGCCGGAGGCGAACGCGGCGTTCCACTCGTCGATGAGGTTCTCGAGTCGCGCCGTGTTCCCGTGGGAGAACATCGCCTGCGCGCGGTCGGTGCCGGACGTTCGAGTCGCGGCGTCTTTCGGGACGGTCGACTCGCTCGAGGCGTACTGCGTCCGCTCAGTCGCGGGCGTGGTCGTCGATTCGGTTTCGGTCTCGGTGCCGGGTGCGGTTCGGGTTCGGGTGTGAGTTCGCGTTGTCATGTCGGTCGTGATCGAGGCCGGGGGCGCAGGGTTCGTCGGCGGGCGATGCTCGCGAGAGTCGTCGTTTCGGGGTCTGGGCTGCTGCGCGTACGTGTACGACCGACATCTGTACCAGCGGCTACAGGCTCGTCCATCATAAAAATTCATGTTCTATAATCCACGATAGTGCTGCGTCACCAAATCGCATGCAGACGCCACGATCGCGTTCGACTCTCGACTGCCGACCTGCACGCGAGCCCTCGAGCGTACGCCGCCCGGACACGGCGACCGAAGCCCGCACCACTAAGCCCGTACGCGTCGAGTCCTCCGAGTGACATGGCGAGCGACATCCACGAAGCCGACGGCCCCGTCGACGTGAGCGTCGTCGTCCCCGCCCGGAACGAGGCCGACTACCTGCGCGGCACGCTCGCCAGCCTCGCCGGCCTCGACACCGACTACGAGTACGAGGTGCTCGTCGTCGACGGCGACTCGAGCGACGCGACGCCCGCCATCGCCCGCGAGTACGGCGCGACGGTGCTCGAGGGGCCGGGAACGAGCATCGCCGCCGGCCGAAACTACGGCGCCCGTCGCGCGAGCGGCGACTGGCTCGCCTTCGTCGACGCCGATACGCGGGTACGGGCGGACTACCTGACCGAACTGCTCGGGTACGCGGAGGCTACCGGTCTCGCGGCCGCGAGTTCGCGCTGTCGGATCGCCGGTCCCAGGCGCGCGAAAATCATGGAGGCGACGATCAACTACGTCTTTCCGCGCCTCGAGCGGCCGATTCTGCCAGGGTTCAACCTCCTCGTCCACCGGAGCGCCTTCGAAGATGCCGGCGGCTTCCCCGACGTGCCGAACGAGGATACGGCGTTCAGCCGGCGGCTCGGGCGGCGGTACCCCACCGGCTATTGTCCCGAGGTGCTCGTCGAGAGTTCCGGGCGGCGGATCGAAGCGCAGGGGCTCACCGGGACGCTGGTCCACTACCTGCGGTTGGACCGCGAGCGACTCCGCGCGAGTCGCGCCCGGCGCGGGGGCGCGTAAGCGGTTCGCGACCGTCGGTCGGGCGCAGCAGGCGCGGTCCTTTTGGTCGTCACCGTCGACGTTCCCGAGCGATGACCGTCCCGGACGAAGCGGAACGGCTCCTCGAGAGCGAGCCGCTGATGGCCCACCTCGGAACCTGTGTCGACGGGCGGCCCCACGTCGCGCCGGTCTGGTACCGATACGACGACGGCGAGGTCGAGATCGTCACGACGGGCCGGAAGCTGGCGAACATCCGCGAGAATCCGCGGGTCTCGCTCTCCGTGCAGAAGGACGACGCGGGCAAGACCCGCTGGATGGTGACGCTGCTCGGCACGGCGACGATCGTCGAGGACGAAGCCGAGACGGCCGACGCCCGCCGCCGGATCAACGAGAAGTACGACGCGGAACCCGACGCCTACGCCGAGAATACGCTCGTGCGGATCGACGTTGGGTCGACGACGTACCGGACCTACTGAGCGACCGGGCGACCGGGCAACCGAGCTACCGATCGACCTCGACGGCCGCCGGCAGGTCGCCGAAGCCGCCCCCGTCGTACCGATACGGCGTCCAGCCGGCCTGGGCCGCGCCGTCGACGTCGTCGTCGCTGTCGCCGACCATCACGTACCGATCCGCCGGGAGCCGTTCCTCGAGTGCACGATACGGTTCCGTCGCGGGCTTGTGGGCCCCGACCTCGTAGGAAGCGACGACGGCGTCGAAGTACTCTGCGAGGTCGGCCGCCCGAAGTTTCCCCAGTTGCCAGTCGCGAACGCCGTTCGTCAGCACGCCGAGGTCGACGTCGGTCTCTGCGGCCAGCCGCTCGAGGTCGTCGTGGACGCCGTCCGGCGGCGACAGTGCCTCGATTTCGGCCTCGAGCAGCGCCGCCGCGTACGGTTCGGGATCGGCGCAGTCGTCGATCTGGCCGAACGCTCGTTCCACCGGGTCCGGCTCGAACGCGAAGAAGGACTCGAAGAACGCCTCCTCGTACGCGTCGAGCCACGCCTCGGGAGCGTCGCCGCGGACGGTCTCGATCGCGTCAGCTACGATTCCCCGATAGGGGCAGTCGGATCGGAGCAGCGTCCCGTCGACGTCGAAGACGATCGCCGTCATGCCGTCGTCTTCTCACCGGCGTAATAAAAGCAATAGCTTGACACGACAGGGGCCGGGTGATCGCTGCGCCGTCACTCCAGGCCGGGGGACGGCCCCCGGAGTCCCGGGTGGATCTCGAGGTCGCGAACGCGGCGCATCTGCGCGCGCAGGCTCGGCGCGCTGGCGGGCACCTCGAGGTCGTCCCACTCGATCGCGTCCGGGTCGCCGTCCCCGCGCGCCTCGAGATCCTCGACAGACATCGGGAACCGGCGAAGGTCCTTGTGGACGGCGAGTCCGGCGTAGGCGCCGTCGCCGACGGCGATGGTGGTCTGGTTCTGCCCGTGGGTGACGTCGCCGACGGCGTAGGCGCCGTCGACGCTGGTCTCCCGGCGTTCGTCGACGTCGATCGCGCCGTTCTCGCCGAGTTCACAGCCCAAATCGGCAGCGAGACCGGCGTTGTACGAGGAGCCGTACATCGCGAACCCGCCGAGGTAGTCCCGCTCGGTGCCGTCGCCGAACGAGAGGCCGCCGAGCCAGGGCGGTTCGTCCTCGCCGAGGGTCTCGTCCTCGTAGGCCGAGACGACGGCCGTCTCGATCCGTTCGACTGGGTGCGCGCAGAGTTGGGTTTCGGTTTCGTCGCCCCACTCGGGCTCGCGGCCGTCCAGCAGGAGATCGACGTCCGCGGTGAAGTTGAGCATCGTCATCGCGACGTGGGCCGCGCTCTCCGTGTGCCCGAGCACGAAGACGGGGCCGTCTCCCAACGAGTACGCGTCGCAGTGGAGACAGTAGTGGAGTCCGCGGCCGGTGAAGCGCTCGAGTTCCGGCACGTCCGGACTGCGGTCGCGGAAGCCGGTTGCGAAGACGACCCGCTCGGCGTCGACGGTGGCGTGGGCGGCCTCGAGGCGGAAGCGCGGTTTGTCGCCGTCCTCGTCGTTCTCCTCGCCGCCGTCCAGCCGCGTCACGGACTCGACCGCGTCGGGGTAGAAGTCGCCGCCGTAGTGTTCGAACTGGTCGACGGCGTGAGTTGCCAACTGCTCGCCCGAGACGTTCTCGGAGACGCCCAGCAGGTTGTGGACGTGGTTGACCGACGCGTGCCGGCCGCCATCCTTCTCGAAAACGGCGGTCCGGTGGCCGAGTCTGGTCGTGTACAGCGCCGCCGTCAGGCCGGCGGGACCGCCGCCCACGACGGCGACCTCGTACTCTGGTGGGTCCGTCGACATAGCTCGAGTTCGAGACCCAGCAGGTTGAGTCCGGAGCGCGCATATGCGGCCACGGTCTGTAGCGCCAGTCGGCCGCCACACCGCCTCGTATCACCTGCGCTGGTAGTCCCGCGGAGTGCGAATAGGGATTGAAACGGGTCCGCGGTGGAGGAAGCGACGCCATGAGCCAACTCCAGACCGTCGACCTCGAGTTACCGGTCGCCGAAGACGAGGAATCCGACCTCGAGAACGGCTCGATATTCTTCGTCGGCACCGCGACCATCGTCCTCGAGTACGCCGGATTCACGATCCTCACCGACCCCAACTTCCTCCACAGCGGGGATCACGTCCACCTCGGCTACGGGATCAAGTCCCGCCGCCGGACCGATCCGGCGATCGACATCGACGAACTGCCGCCGATCGACTTCATCCTCCTGTCGCACTACCACGGCGACCACTTCGACCGCGTCGCCGAGGCGAAACTGGACAAGGACCTGCCGATCGTGACGACGCCCCACGCCGCCGCCGAACTCGAGGAGAAGGGGTTTCGCCAAACGTACCCGCTCGAGACCTGGGAGGAGTGCCGGATCCGCAAGGGCGACGCCAGGCTGTCTATCACGGCGATGCCCGGACGCCACGGGCCGCCGGTCCTCTCGAAGGGGCTACCGCCGGTGATGGGCAGCATGCTCGAGTTCCGCCCGGACGACGCCGACCCCGACGAGCCACCGCTGCTTCGCCTGTACATCTCGGGCGATACGCTCGTCTACGACGCGCTCGAGGAGATCCCCGAGCGGTATCCCGATATCGACCTCGCCCTCCTGCATCTGGGCGGGACGCGGATTCTGGGCGTCCTCCTGACGATGGACGCCGCTCAGGGCGTCGAGGCCGTCGATCTGATCGACGCCGACACCGCGATTCCGATCCACTACAACGACTACGAGGTGTTCCGGTCGCCGCTATCGAACTTCAAGGCCGCCGTCGAGAAGGCGGGACTCGAGGATCAGGTCGAGTACCTCGAGCACGGCGAGACGTTCGAGTTCGAATCGTCGGATCGTCGCGGCTAACGACCGAGTCGTTTCGGTAGGGACCCGGACGACTCGGAATCGTTCGAACGAACCTATTCGGTGTCGTTCGAGTCACGACCTCCTTCGCGGCGGTCTGCGGGTGTCGAACCGGGCAGCGAGTACGGATCCGCCGCGTCGTCTTCGTAGCGTCCTTCGCCGTCGGTATCCGCCACGTAGAGGAGAAATCCCGTCCCGCCCGTGATGAACACGAACCCGGCCCACTTGGCGGGGGAATCGAGCCCCCGGCGGTTTGCATCCCAGTAAACCAGCGCCGAGAGCGAACCGAAGATCCCGACGTAAATGAGACCGATCAGCAGTAGCGCTTGCCCGCTCATATAAACAGGTTGACTATACGTCGGTAAATTTGTGTTCATAACCCGTGACGCGAGAATACGACAAACTGGTCCGCGATCGAATTCCGGAGATCATCGAGCGCAACGGAGAGACACCGGTCGTACGGACGGCGAGCGACGACGCCGAGTACGAAGCGTACCTCCTCGAGAAGCTCCAAGAGGAGGTCGACGAGTACGTCGAGAGCCGAGACCCCGAAGAGTTAGCCGACGTTCTGGAAGTCGCCCACGAAATTCGAGAGTTCGAGGGTTTGTCGGAGCGTGAACTCCGCGACCGGCGCGGTCGAAAAGCCGAGGAGAAAGGCGGATTCGCGGATCGGATCGTCCTCGAGCGAGTCGTCTCGGGTGATAACGAAACCGAGCGCCGTTAGGCGTCCTCGAGACGCTCCCGCGCGGCCGCGACCACCAGCGGCAGCGTGATCGTCGCGTCGGCGTAGACCGAGACGTTCTCGGCGTCCTTCTCGAGTTTGCCCCACGAGCGGGCTTCGTCCAGCGTCGCACCGGAGAGGCCGCCGGTCTGCTTGGGGTCCATCGTCAGCTGGACGGCGTAGTCGTAGGCGTCGGGCGAGACCAGCATCGTCTGCAGCGTGAAGTTCTTCGGGACGCCGCCGCCGACGACGAACGCGCCGGCCTCGTCGGCCTCGAACGCGATGTCGGTCAGCGGGGTCATGTCGGCCAGCGCGTCCAGCGAGAAGTCGGAGGTTTGCGAGTACATCCACGCCTGCAGGCCGAGCACGGAGTCCTGCACGGCGGGACAGTAGATCGGGACGTCGTTCTCGTAGGCCGCTGCGGCGATGCCCGGGCCCTCGTCGACGTCGTCGCGCTCGTTGATCTCGGCGTTCGCGCGGCCGAGTTCCTCGGTGAGCCGCTGGATCGAGACGATGCCTTCCTCCTCGAGCACCGGGAAGACCTCCTCGCGGAGGTGACTCTCGAAGTCGGCGAAGAACTCCTGTGGGAGGTAGACGTTGTAGATGCGGTCGACTTCCTCGTCGCGCAGCGTCTCGTCGTGTTCGCGCTCGGTCTTCCCCTCGGCGTGAACCTGTCCGTGGTGGTGTTTCCCGCCGATGGCCTCGATGGCGTCGTGGGTGAGGTTCGCGCCGGTCGTGACTAGCACGTCGATGTGGCCGTCCCGTATCAGGTCGGCGACGATCCGACGCATTCCCGTGGGGACCATCGCGCCCGCGAGGCCGAAGAAGACGGTCACGTCGTCGTCGAACATCGACTCCGTGATGTCGACGGCCTCGTGGAGGTTCGCCGCGCCGACGCCGGCCGACCCGTACTCGTCGGCGAGTTCGCCGACGGTCATCCCCGCGCGGGCCTCGGCGTGGCCGACGGGATCGTGCGAGAAGGTTTCGCGGTCGGGCTCGTGGTGGCCGTGGTGATCGTGGTCGTCGTCGGCCGCGTCGGACGCGCCGGCGTCACTCCCGGACTCGTGCTCGTCGCTCATGTCCACGCGTCCGCGAGCCAGCGGTTTGAACGCCGCGGTTCGGGCCGGGAGATTCGATTCGTGGACTCGAGCGTAGCGACTGTCGGGCTCGAGCGGCGTCGAAAAAGAGTCGGTAGCGTCCGAAACGCGATCGAAACGGTGTCGACGGCGGAGTCCGATATCGATTCCGAACGTCAGTCGTCGCTCGGCTCGAAGTCGATCTCCACGCCCTCGTAGAAGATCGCGGCCGTGATGTCGCCGTCGGGGGCCGAGACCGTGAAGTACTGCGAGCCGTTGGCGGGGACGGTGATGATCTCCTCGACGTCCGTACCGGGGAAGCGCACGACGACGCTGCGGGCGGGCTCGTCGTAGTTCATCACGTAGAACGTCGCCTCGTCGTTCTCGGCGTCGACGCTGTCGAGGAACAGGTTGAGGTCGTTCCGCGGGATGCACTGCTCGTCGGTGTTTGCCGCCTGCGTGTCGAGCCGGATGTCCTCGTAAAGCAGGTCGAGGGTCGCCATGCCCTCCGACGTGGTCCCGCCGACGTCGAAGTAGGTCGCGCTGTTGGGTTGGACGCCGACGGAGCCGCTGCGGTCGGCGCCGTGGACCTCGTAACCGACGCTGACCGAGGCGTCGTTCTCGTTCTCGACGCGGAACCGGGCCATACCGGTTTCGCTGTCGACACAGACGGCCTCGAGCGAGAGTGCCTCGAGGTCGATGGTTCCGTTGTCATCGTCGTCATCGTCGCCGTCGTCCGTGCCGTCACCCTTGTCGTGTTTCTTCCCCTTTTCGTGCGTCTTCTCCGTCTCGTCGTAGTGACCCTTCTCTTTCTTCTTTTCCTTCTTGGCTTTCTCGCCCTTCTTGTGGTCTTTCCCGTCGTCTTTGCCGTCCTCGCCGTTCTCTCCGTCGTCCGACTGCTCGCCGCAGTTCTGGTTGACGACCGTCTCGCCGTCGTACGTGACCGAGAGGACCTTATCGCCGCTGTCGGCCGTCCGGTCGTAGAACTGGAAGGCGTTGAACTCGGCGACGTAGTAGTCGCCGAACCGCGAGGGGTACGCGTACACGTTGGAGGCCATAACCGGCCGCACGACGTTCTCCGTCCGGCCCCGTTCCGCGTTGTAGGTTTGAATCCAGAGGTTCGTCGGCAGCTCGTCCGCGTCCTCGAAGAGGACGAACACGGAGTGGCAACCCTCGAAGGCGGTGCGCTCGTAGAGCGCGAGGTCGTCGCCGTCGTCTCCGTTGCCGCCATTGCCGTCGTTACCGCCGTCTTCGCCTGCGCTGACGGTTCCGATGCCGAGTCCGGCGCCGCCGATGAGCGTGCCGGTCGTCGCGATACCCCTGAGACTGTCCCGTCTTGAGATGGTGCGTTCGTCGGTCATAGGTTCGCTCCCGGTCGCCGGCGTCCTCGCCGGCCCGGTGAGTGACGACTACTCCGAGAGACGGACGGTTTGTAATCAGTGAACTACCGAACGACACGACACTACTACCGACCGTACCGTCAGTTCGCTCCGAAAGTCACGAAATAAAATACCTCGAGGACGGACTCGAGCGGCCGTGAAACCGGCCACTAGCGGACGCTACGAACACCCTTCCGGCGATCGCGACGCACGAAGCGACGGCGTACGAACGGAAACGAACCGATAGCGGGAGACGGCGACGTTCGGCGCCGCATCGACCGACGAACGAGCGCGTCGAAACCGTCCGCGTAAACCGGGCCGTTCGACCGAGCGCGCGATACAATCCCGTCCCTACGCGCATCAGGACCGGCTTACAGCCCCGTCGGCACCTCGAGGTAACTCGTCTCGAGGCCCCACCCCTCGACCAGATCCTGCAGCGATCGGACGCCGAACGTCTCCGTCGCGTAGTGGCCCGCCAGCGCGACGGTGACGCCGGCCTCCTGCGCTTCGTGGTAGACCTTCTGTTTCCCCTCGCCGGTGATCAGGGCGTCCGCACCGGCGTCGACGGCCTCGTCGAGCCAGTCGGTGCCGCTGCCGGTGACGATCGCCACGTCCTCGAGTTCGTCGGGGCCGAAATCGAGTACCCGAACGGAGTGCTCGCCCGTCACGAGTTCGTTCTCGAGGCGCTCGCGAAGGTCGGCGGCCCCGTAGGACTCGCTCGCGGTCCCGCGCTGGCCGATGTACTCGGGGCCGAGCTCGCCGAAGGGCGCGCGGTCCTCGAGTTCGAGGACGTCGGCGACGCCGGCGGCATTGCCCAGTTCCTGGTGGCCGTCAAGCGGGAGGTGTGAGACGTACAGCGCGCAGTCGTGCTCGATCAGCGGCGCGATCCGGTCGTAGGTGCGGCCGGTCACGCGGTCGAAGCCGCCCCAGGAGATGCCGTGGTGGACGACCAGCGCGTCCGCGCCGGCGTCGATCGCCCGCTCGAACGTCTCCTGGACGCCGTCGACCGCGAAGGCGACGTGCTCGATCTCGGCCTCGTCGGGGCCGACCTGCAGGCCGTTCGCGCTGGCGTCGAGGTCGGCGTAGTCGTCGTGGCGCAGCTCCTCGTCGAGTCGTGCGGTGAACTCCGAGAGGTCCATAGCCATGGTAGGGCGTGGATAGGCGGCGACGGGGCTTGTATGCTTGCGATCGCGAGACGGGCGTCACCCGACCCGCCGCGACCCGCCGCGATCCTCCCGTCGAGACGGCCGCCGCGGCAATCCCGCAGGGGGAGGAGTCGATTTACCACGCGCCCGATCGTACGTCCGGCCATGTCGCGTCGCACGATCTCCCACGAGGACGGAGCGATCTACGAATTTACGCCCGATCTCGAGGCGATCACAACCGTCGAACCGGGCGAAGAACTGACGATCGAAACGCGGGACAGTCTGGACGGCGCCGTTCAGACCGAGTCCGATGTGATCGAATCGGTCCCTGACGAGGTCAACGCCGCGACGGGCCCGATCGCCGTCGAGGGCGCCGAACCGGGCGACGTGTTGCGCGTCGAAATCGAGGACGTTCGGCTCGCCGAGGACCGGGGTCGCATCATCACCATCGACGGCTTCGGACTGCTCGACGGCGACGAGGAGATCGAGGCGCCGCGGACGCGGATTACGCCGGTCTCGCAGGCGGACGCGGACGGCGAAGCCGACGGAGACGGGGAACCGACGATCACCTTCGACGACCTCGAGGTTCCAGTCGAGCCCGTCATCGGGACGATCGGCGTCGCGCCCGCAGCCGAGTCGTACGCGACGCTCGTCCCCCACGATCACGGCGGGAATCTGGACACGACGGACGTGACCGGCGGCAACACCGTCTACTTCCCCGTCTTCCAGGCGGGTGCGATGCTCGCGATGGGCGACTGCAAGGCCGCCATGGCCGACGGCGAGATGTGCGGGACCGGCGCCGAAATCGCGACAGAAATCGACGTCACGGTCGACGTGCTCGACGCCGACGAGACCGCCGTCGACCTCGAGCGCCCGCTCGTCGAAACCGACGACGCCTGGAAGCCGATCGCCAGCGCCGAGACGCTCGAGGCGGCCTGCGAACTCGCGAACCGGGACGCGGTCGACCTGCTCGCGGCGGAGCACGGCTTCGACGACACCGACGCCTACCTGTTCTCGAGTCTGACCGGCGGCCTCGAGATCAGTCAGGTGGTCGATCCGCTGGTGACGGTCCGGAACGCGATCCCCAAGGAGTACCTGTCGTCGCCGTTCTGAGCGCGGTACCGGTCGCCTGAATTAGGCGTCGATCATGCGCTCGAGGATCGCCGCGGCTGCGGCCGATTCGTCGACGTCGCCGGTTCCGCCGAGGCTGCCGGGTTCGTCGCCGTCGACCTCGTCCCGGTCGATCGGCGCCGTCAACACGACCTCCTTCGACTCGTGGGCGTAGTCGACGACGCCGTGGTGATCGAGCCGCGGCAGGTGGTCGTGGACGAGTTCGATCCTGATCCGACGGCGGGCGGAGGGATCGACCGTCTCGGTCGGGCCGGAACGCTCTCGAGTGACGATCACATCGACGATATCGTCGACGGACCGCCGTTCACCCGGTGCTAAGGACCGAAGCAGGTGCTCCCGGTACGGGTGCGCCAGCAGTTCGTAGACCGTTTCGAGATCGAGTTCGGGTGGTTGCGACGCCGTCATTGCACCGCAGTTTGGCGAGTGCGTCCCCAATTGTTGTCCCTAACTAGTAGGGGAGATCACGTTATGTGACAATCAGAAACGAGATACTGTAATTGCTGTCGACTGGTTCGCTGCCGGCAGACTCGCGCCAGGCGTTTAGCCAAACCGATTAGAGACTCGAGGCCAGCGTGTCAACTCGAGGCCGAGAAACGAAATAAAACCGCGAATCCGAACGACCGACTGTGGCGACTCACAGCCGCTCGGCGGCGTTGGAAAAGACGAACTCTCTGACCAGCTTGCCGGCCAGCGACGCGGCCTGGCCGTCGTCGCGGTCGTTGACCTCCACGACGTCGAAGCCGCCGGCGTGCGGGGCAACAGTGCGCACGACGTCGCGTAGCTCGCGGGGCTCGAGGCCGAACGGTTCCGTCGTCCCCGTTCCGGGTGCGTAGCCGGGATCGGCGGCGTCGATATCGACGCTCAGGTAGGCCTCGCAGTCGGTGACGCGGTCCTCTAGGTGTTCGCACGTGAACTGCACGACGTCCTCGGGCGGGACGACGGTCACGTCGTCCGCGTCGGCTCGTTCCCACTCAGCTTCGCTCCCCGTTCGGGCGCCGAGGATGACGGCTTCCTCGACCGAGTCGACGTCCTCGAGGATCCGCCGGGTGACGGCGGCGTGCGAGAGTGGATTGCCGTCGTAGGCGTCGTAGCAGTCGAGGTGGGCGTCCAGACAGACGAACACCTCGGGGTTGACGGCGCGCGCGCCGGCCAGCGAGACGGTGTGTTCGCCGCCCAGCAGGAGCGGCACGGCGTCGTTCCAGACCGCTTCGCGCAGCGTGCTCGTCAGGTACTCGAGGTACTCCTCGAGGTCGTCCCACGCACGGACGTCGCCGCGGTCGACGACGCCGAGTTCGGAGAAATGCTGGTCCGTCCTGCGGTCGTAGTCGTCGAACGGTTCGGCAAAAGAACGGATCCGTCGGGGCCCGAATCGGGTCCCGGGTTGAAAGGTCGTCGTGGCGTCCAAGGGCGCACCGACGACAACGAAGTTCGCATCTCCACGGTCGGCAGTACCCACCGCGTCGGTCCCCTCGCGTTCGTCAGCCGCCCCGGGAAACATTAGACGATCTTTCGCTGGTCTTCCATCTCGAGGTACTCGATGTTCTCGTCGGGGGAGACGTCCTTGTCCTCGGGGACGCGCATCGTGATCGTCTCGTAGGTCTCGAGGTCCATGACCTGCATGTCCGAGCCGTCGACGGAGACGACCTGACCCTGTTTGCGCTCGATGATCGGGACCCAGATCTTCGCGTCGACGGGCTGGGAGAGCGAGCGCTTCTTGCCGTCGAAGACGCCTTCGGCCTCGACGCGGGCCTTGGCGCTGCCGTGTTTGCCGGGCTTCGCCGTGGAGTAGGAGTTGATCTTACACGCGGCGTCGTCGATCATCACGTAGCTGCCTTCCTGGAGGTCGCGAACTTCGGTCTGCTGTTTCGCCATGTCCCGGGGTAATCAACCGACGTCCATAAACGGTTTGGAATGCGTTTCCTCGAGTTCGGTCCGGTAACAGGTCTCACAGTGTGAAATTCGATTCCGGAACGGTGGCGGTCGCGGTCGGTGCAGCCGGGGTCGCCCCGACCGCACGAGCGCTCGAGCGGCCCCCGCAGCCGCAGCGCGAGCCGTCCGGACGGCAGAGCCGACCGCGTCCTCAGTTCCACCGGAACCCGCCCGACTCGGCCGGCGGCTCGAGCGGACTCGCCGGCAGCCCGTCGCCGACGTCGGGGTTGTTGTACGCGCCCGGTGCGATATCGTTCGGCGAGTCGGGGTAGTACAGCGCAGCCAGCAGCTGGAGCTGGCCGCGTCCGACGCCGAGTTCGAACTGGCCGCCGCCGTACATCCGGATTCCGCGCTCCCGGCAGAAATCGATGGTCTCGAGCAGCGATTCGAGCGAGCCGAACCGAGACGGTTTGACGTTCAGCCAGTCGGGTTCCCAGGGCAGGGCCTCGACATCCGCGAGCCCGTGAATCGGCGCGTCCCAGGAGACCCGCTTGCGGATGTCGGAATCCTCGAACAGCGGCTCCGTTTCGTCGGTCAGCGCCGGATCCTCGATCACGGCCTCGGGGAACGCCTCGAGGACGAGTTCGTACAGCCCCGGATCCGGCGGGGTGTCGACTTCGGTCCCCTGGTAGTGACCCTTCAGGTCGAGGATCCGAACGGCGTCCTGACCGACGGTGTCGACGATATCCTCGACGAGCGCCGCGTCCCACTCCGGCGTCGGATCCAGCTTGAACTCGAGGTCCGGATTCTTCGCGCGCAGTTGCTCGAGTCGGTCGACGGTCGGCGGATCGCCCAGCCGGGTGCTGGCGACGAACCGGACCTGCTCGAGCGAGCGGTCCAGCGCGCTCGCGACGTCGGCGCCGTTCTGGCGGAGCGCGAGGTCCAGCGCGGCGCTCTCGAGGCCCCACCGGCGGTAGTTCCGGAAGACCTCGCGGTCGGGCGCGCCGCCGGGAAAGAGGTCGACCGTCTCGAGTCGGTCCGAGAACGACGCGACGGTATATTCGCCGGTGAGGTCCGGCAACCCGGTCTCGGCCAGGCGGTCGTGGTCTGTGGTCTCGTAGGTGACGTCTTCGCCGCGGCCGACGGTCGCCTCGTCGTCGAGTGCGTCCTCGTCGGCGTTAGTGCCGGCGCCAGGGCCGAACAGCGAAAAGACAGTCGTGACCCGCGTGAACTCGCTCGAGGTCTCGCGCTCGAGGCGCTCCGTTGCGACGGAATCGATCTCGAGCGGCAGGTCCGCGATCCGGTCGTAGTCCATACGCTCTCATCGAGCGCCAGGGAAAAGTAGGTTGCAGCGGTTCTATTGAAATCTCCCGAACCAGATAGGAATGGTGTGCTGAATACAGAGGATGAGTTCAGCACGCTGATCTCGTTCGTTCACGTCCAGTCAATGGACCAACCGTTCTTAGAAGTGCATATTGAACATATGTATTCCAGAAAACACTTACGTCTGATTGGATAGTTCTTGTTTGATGAAATTCAGGACATTTCTGAGTACTTCGGTTATTATCGCTCTTCTCCTCGTGGGTGCGAGCTTCCATCCGGGCACACTCACGAAACCATACGATGGGGACAGCACATATTACGCTATTGCACATGAATCATCAAATGCATACAAGGTGTACATCGATTACGCCTCTCACAGAGGCGAGGGTGGTATTCCCGTTGAGACCCTTTCTGAGAGTCAACAAAGAGCCTTCGAGGAAGCGAAACAACAGGAACCAAGCAGTTCTGGGTTACGGTCGTTAGGGAAACCTCCTGTGTGCAGCCCCGGACTACTCCTCTGCGATGAGTATGAAACGTTTCCACACCCTGTGAATAAGGGAACTAATGATCAGGATTATGTTGTTATAGAGGATTCTACTGGAGATGAATTCATAGTCAAAATCGGTCAAGCTGATGCAATAGCGGACTTAGGACCGATTGTCATGAACTTCACGAAGTGGGTGGTTCTTGGCCCGTATGCTCTCTTTCTCGGATGGCGTAAGTTGTCCACTTGGACATCTGAACCGACAGCCTTCTCGGTAAGGTATGGAGCTACCCTCCTAACGGTTGCAGTTGCGTATCCGTATATTCTGATGTTTACAGAGCTCTCTCTCCCGTCGTGGCACCTTCCATTCTTAGCTATAGTAACATGGGGTGTGATACTTGATGGGATTTGGCGGGATCGGAAAAACATCTTATCTAAGCTAGGCCAGATCACAGATTGATAACGTGGAAGAGATATCCTGCGCCAGAGAACAGTGATCCTTTCTGTGCTGTATTCGCGCCCTGTATTCAGCGGGTCCGCTGAAACCGATCGCCGAATGATGGTTTCAACAAGACCGTTACAGCGGCGAGCGCTCGGAGCGGAACGACGAGACGGACGACCAGTGGTCACTCCTCGCGCTGTTGTCGCCGCTGTCGCAGGTTCTGGCGCGTGAACTGCGGCCGCGCGCGGGTCGATTTGGGTTTACGGAACGACCGGTAGAGTTGGACGACGACAACCAGCGAGAAGGCCGCCGCCACGACCGACGCCTCGGGGGCGCCCAGCGCGTAAAGGACGCCCATCGAGAACACCGACATCGTCAGCAGCATGCCGTAGATGAGCCGCTTCGCGAACTTGGCGAAGACGTCGTCGGAGTCCTCGACGCCGATCCGGACGTAGAGGTCGTCCCGATCGAGTCGGTCGAGCGCCCCCTCGGCCTTGGGCGCAATCCGGGTCAGCGACTCGCCGGACTCGCGGATCTGTTCGGCGGATTCGCGGACGTACCGCCGGATCGACTCCTCGCGGTAGCCCTGCTCGGTGAGGTACTCCGTGGCGGTCGAGATGAAGTCGAACTCCTGGTCGAGCGTGACGCAGACGCCCTCGACGACGGTCGCGACGCGCAGCACCAGGGCGAGGTTCTTGGGCAGCCGGAACGGGAACTCGTAGATCGAGTCCTCGATCTGGCCGACGATGCCGCGGACGCGGTACTGGTCGAGCGTCTCGCCGCGGGCGTCCTGGATGGCCAGTTCCATCACCTCGGCCATCACGCCCCGGTCGGCCTCGGGGGAGAGCGTCCCCATCTCGATCAGCGCGTCGAGGATGCCGTCGATGTCCCGGTTGGCGACGGCGACGTAGAACTCGATGATCTTCTCCTGGATGAACGGGTCGACCCGGCCGGACATGCCGAAGTCGTAGAAGACGATCCGCCCCTCGTCGGTCACCGCCAGATTTCCGGGGTGGGGATCGGCGTGGAAGACGCCGTCGTCCATGATCATCTGCAGGTACGCTCGCTCCAAGTTCTCGGCGACCCGCGTCCGGTCGATCCCCTTGCGCTCGAGTTCCTCGAGGTCGTTGATCTTCGTCCCCCGGATGTACTCCATCGTCAGGACGCGGGGCCCCGAGTGGCTCTCGGCGACCGCGGGGATGCGAAAGCGGTCGTCGCCCGCGAAGTTCGAGCGGATCTCGGTCAGCATCTCGGCCTCGCGCTCGTAGTTCATCTCCTCGCGGATCGTCCGCGAGAACTCGTCGGCGAGGTTCTCGAGCGAGAACGACCGCGACTCGTCGACGAAGAACATCACGAGCGGCAGCGACCAGCGGATCACGCGCAGGTCGGCCTCGACGAGGGGTTCGATGTCGGGACGGCGGATCTTCACCGCGACCTCCTGTCCGGGCGGTCCCTCGCCGCCGGTCGTCTCGGGGCCGGTCGGCACGGCCGCCGGGCCGCCGTCGCTCCCGTCCCACTCCGCGGCGTCGGGATCGATCCGCGCCCGGTAGACCTGCCCGAGGCTGGCGCCGCTGATCGGCTCGGTGTCGAACTCGAGGAACCGCTCCTCGACGGGGCCGAGTTCGTCCTCGAGGACTCGCTTCGCCTCGCTCCACTCGGCCGGGGGCACCTCGTCCTGTAAGGCCGAGAGGACGTCGATGTACTCGGGCGGCAGGATGTCGGGCCGCGTCGACAGCAGTTGGCCGAGTTTGATGAACGTCGGCCCGAGGGTCAGCAGCGACTCGAGTAACACCTCCGCGCGCTCGCGGTGGGTCTCGGGGTCGACCTGCCGCCTCGAGCCGAACAGGAGAAAGCGGCGGCGGTCGCGGGCGTACGCGAGCAACAGCGGGAGGAACTGCCAGGCGACGACGACGAACCGTCGGTACGCGCGGAGCGATACCAGTTTCGGTCACCTCGGTTCGGGATCGGCGTCGGATTCGGGTTCAGGGTCGGCGTCGGGGTCGGTGCCGGCGGGTTCGTCTGCGTCCACGTCTCCGTCTTCGTTCTCGTCTCCGTCCTCGCCATCGCGGACCGTTCCCTCGACGACGTCGATCGTCGTCTCGCCGTCGCCGGTCCGCTTCGGGATCGAGAGTTCGAGCACGCCCCGGTCGACGGCGGCGTCGAGGTCCGCCTCGACCGCGTCGTCGGGAAGGGGCAACTCGACGTCGAAGAAGAGCGACCGGTTCTCCTCGAGGTACCGGTAGTCGTCCGGGAGGTCCTTCTGCCGCTGAGCGTCGATGGAGAGGCGACCGTCCTCGATCGCGAGGTCGATCGAGTCGGCGGTGACTCCCGGGACGTCGAGGACGAGCAGGTACCGGTCGGTGCTCTCGAGCAGATCGAAGAAGACGTCGTCGGAGAGGTCCCGCAACGCGTCGCGGAGCGCTGACATGCTTACTGGTTCGAACGCCGATACGAAAAAGCCCGCGGTACCAGAGTGGTGCGATACCACGTCTCAGTCGGTCACATCGCGACGGCGATCGCGAATCCGAGCGCGGCGACGCCGACCAGCGTCGCCGCGAGTCCGACCGCGCCGGCGCGGACTCCGAGCCACCGTTCCGAACTGTCCGAAATCACGAACGGATGGCCGAACAGCCGGTGACGGAGTCGGAGCCAGCGACTCGCGGACAGCGCACGCTCGTCGATGCCGACGGCGGCGTTGACGTCCCCCGCGGCCCTCGAGGGGGACGGATCGTACCGCGCCGTCCCGAGGACGTGGACCGTCTCGCCGGGCTCGAGGCGCCGTTCGACGAACCGCCGGTCCCGTCCGGTCCGGAGTTCGAACACGTGCAGGTCGATCGACGTGTTCTCGGAGTCGACGGCCTCGGTGCGGTCAATGAACCGCGCGATGGGTGCCGGCGGTTCGGTTCCGCCGTCGACCTCGATCCGGTCGTCGGTCGCGAGCCGGAAGTCGGCTCCCGGCGGTTCGATCAAGACGCTTCCGGAGCCGTCGTCGAGGCGGAAGGGGACGTACTCGTCGCCCGATGCTATCGTCGCCCAGTGGCGGCCGTTCTTCGAGTCGCGCTCCTCCTCGACGACGTACTCGTAGGCGAGACACGGCGCCTCAGTAAACGGCGCTCGCAGGACGCCGCCGGCCGGTTCGGCGGTTCCCCGAAGTTCGACCGGGCCGCCGCCGGGCGTCTCGAGGACCGAGTCCGGCTGCGACCGGAAGACGAGCACCGCGAGGCGGAGTTCGGCGATACCGTAGCCGAGCGCGACCATCGAGACGGCGACCGCGAGCGCGAGGAGGCCGAGCGCGAACGGATCGAGCGGCGGGACCATACGGGCGGTCGGGGCTCCCGATAGATAGGATATCCGACATCGATCTGCGAGGGCGGGCGATCGCTCGAGGGAAACTCCCTCGAGGTCCCCTACGCTTTTGCCCTCAGACACCCCGGTTCAGGATATGAAGGGAGCCGACAGCGAGCGCACGGAGGCCGGGTTTAAGGTACGGACGCCGGTCGACGAAGCGCGCCGGATTCTCAGGGAGGCGATCGAGGGCCAGCAATCCGACGATGAGCCGTGCGCGACCGGCACGGAAACCGTCGACGTCGAGCGCGCGGACGGGCGCACCCTCGCCGCGCCCCTCGAGTCCGCCCGAAACGTCCCTCACTACCGGCGGGCGGCGATGGACGGCTACGCCGTCCGCGCGGAGGACACGTTCGGCGCGAGCGACCGCTCGCCCGAAGTCCTGGGGATCGCCGAGGGGATCGGCGCGGACGCGACCGTCGAGCCCGAGACCGCCGCGCGCGTCCACACCGGCAGCGCGCTGCCGGAGGGCGCCGACGCCGTCGTGATGATCGAAGAAGTCGAAGAACTCGAGTCGACGGGGGTACCCGAACTCGAGGTCGGGGACGCCGTCGCGGAGGGCGAGAACGTCGCGCCGATCGGCGAGGACGTCGCGGAGGGGCAACACCTCTACGAGGCGGGCCACCGGCTCCGGCCGTCCGACCTGGGGCTGATCCGGTCGGCGGGGTACGACCGCGTCGCGGTCGCCGAGCAGCCGACAGTGGGCGTGATCCCGACCGGCGAAGAACTCGTCGAAGGCGATCCCGGCCCCGGCGAGGTCGTCGAGACGAACGGGCTGACCGTCTCGCGGCTGGCCGAGCGGTGGGGCGCCCGAGCCACGTACCGGGACGTCGTCACCGACGATCCCGAGTCGCTTCGCGTCGCCATCCAGCGCGACCTGACGAAGGACGTCGTCGTCACGACCGGCGGCTCCTCGGTCGGTGAGCGCGACCTGCTGCCGGAAGTGATCGACGATCTGGGCGAGGTGCTCGTCCACGGCGTTGGGCTCAAACCCGGCCACCCGGTCTGTCTCGGTATCGTCGAGGACACGCCCGTCCTCGCGCTGCCGGGCTACCCCGTCGCCTGTATCGTCAACGCCGTGCAGTTCCTCCGGCCGACGCTGCGCTGGCTCGAGGGGACCGATCCCGATCCGCACCCGACGACGCCGGCCGTCCTCGAGCGCAAGATTCCGAGCGAACCCGGCACCCGGACGTTCGCGCGGGTGCAACTCGAGGAGCGCGATCCCGACGAGATCGGGGACGGCGAACCGCGGTTCGCGGCGACGCCGACCCGCGCCAGCGGCTCTGGCGTGCTCTCGAGCGTGGCGCTGGCCGACGGCTGGGTCGTCGTGGACGACGACCGTGAGGGAATCCCCGCGGGCGAGACGGTCTCCGTGGAGGACTGGGAAGTCAATCCGTAACGGCGACAGCCGAACATCTTCGACTTCGTCGAACGGGAACGTTGCCTGTTCAGACCGAGCGTTTAGTGGCCCGTATCCGGTAGTACGGGGAACCACCGCATGCCCGACCGCCGATCCCTCGCGGACCGCGTGCCGCGGCGCCTGACGCGACGCCACCGACTGGTGCTCATCTACGGGGTCGCCGTCGTCGCCGTCGTCCTCTTCTATACGGTGATCTACAACCTGGGAATGCGCTACCTCGAGCATCGCCCGCACTCGATCTTCCGCTCGCTGCAGACGGTTACCGAGACGATGACGACGACGGGGTTCGGCGCCGACTCGCCGTGGGCGACGCCGGTGATGAACCTGCTGATGGTGGCGATCCAGGTGACGGGCATCCTCATCGGGTTCGTCGCCCTCCGCGTCCTCGTCATCCCGCTGTTCGAGCGCACGCCGATCCACCTCGACGACCGGCTCACGTCCAAGGACGACCACGTCGTCGTCGCGGAGTACCGCCGCGACACCGGCGTTCTGCTCGACGAACTCGAGGAACTCGACGCCGACTACGTCCTCATCGAGTCCGACGAGGAAGAAGCGAAGCGGCTCTCCGACGACGGCTATCAGGCGATCAACGGCGATCCCGAGGACCGGGCGGACCTCGATCGCGCGATGATCGAAGACGCGTCCCTGCTGATCACCGACGCCGAGGACCGGACGGCGAGCATCCTGCTGACGGCGCTCGAGGCCAATCCGGACCTGCGGACGATCAGCTTCACGGAGTCGACGCGCCACGACGCGGCGCTGACCGAAATCGGCGTCGACCGCGCCGTCGCGCCGCACGCGCTCATCGGCCGCCGGCTCGCCGAGAAGGCGACCACACCCGTCGCGCTCGAGAACGGCGACGCGGAGTCGATCACGGTTCGAGAGATCCTCGTCCGGCGCGAGAGTCCGCTGCACGGCGTTCGCCTGGGCGAGTCGCCGGTCGCGGACCACCCGGAACTCACGCTGGTCGGCGGCTGGTTCGACGGCGTCCTCCGCCTGTCGCCGCCGAGCGACACGCGGCTGACGCCGAACACCGTGTTGGTCGTCGCCGGCCCCGCGGGAGTGATCGACGACGTCTCGAGCGAGGTGGCCGGCGTCCGGCCGTCGTCCCCCGCGAGGCACGAGCGGATCCTCGTCGCGGGCGCCGGCGAAGGCGGCGCGGCCGCCGTCGACGCGCTGCCCGACGACGTCTCGGTGGCGGTCGTCGACCAGTCCGCAGACGCGGTCATCGAGCCCGATATCGTCGGCGACATCACCGAACCGGGAACGCTCCGGGCGGCCGGCCTCGAGGAGGCGAGCGCGTTGATCGTGACCGTCGACGACGACGCGAGCGCGCTGTTGACGATCGCGACGGCGCGGTCGCTCTCGGACGACGTCGAGATACTCGCTCGCGTGACCGACACGCGGAAGGTGACGCCGGCGTTCAAAGCGGGGGCCGATTACGTGCTCTCCGTCCAGCAGACGTCGGCGCGGCTGGTCGCGGCCGAAGTCCACGGCGAGCGCGTCGTGGATCCGACGAGTCAGATTCGGATCGTCCGGACCGACGCCGCGCCGTTCGTCGGCGACTCGCTGATCGACTTCCGACGGGACACCGAGCGGGGCTGGACGGTCGTCGGCATCGTGCGCGACGGGACCATCCTCACGGACGAACACGCGACGATCGAATCCGACGACGACGTCATCGTCGCCGGCAGCGACGAGACGATCCGGGAGTTCGAGCGGACCGTCGACGCCTCGTGAGCCGGGCGGCGCGTTACTCGAGGCGGCGCCACCGCGGCGCCGATCGCAGCTCCGGCAGCGCCGACTCGAGATCGAGTTCGGCGGCGCCGTAGAATTTCTCCCGTCCGACCGGCGTTCGGACGCGAACGACGGCGGTGTTCTCCGTTACCCGAAAAATAGACACGCTCCACGCGCGACCCGTCGACTCCCACTCGCCGCGCAGCGTCGCCGCCTCGTCCTCGACGACCCGCGACCCCAGTTCCCAGCTCAGCCGCGTCGAGTGGGGCAGCTCGAACGGCACCGCCTCGGGCAAGGACGCGCCCGCGTTCGCGTTCCCCCCGTCCTGAAAGCCATGGGTAGCCATACCACGCAGTTCACTACTCGAGCCTAAAAAGTCACTCATTGTCGATCATTTATAAACTACGGCCGACGGGGAACGAAGCTAGTCGCCGGGCGACGATTCCGGCCGGTAGGTCCGGCTGATCGCCTTCCAGTGGCCCGCCTCGAACCGGTAGTAGGTGACGACGGCGGGCACGAGCGTCTCGAGGATCAAGGCGGCGTAGAGGGCCCCGATCCCCAGCGGCGTCACGGCCTCGAGATGTGGTAGCGGGACGGCGTACACCCCCAGCGCGGTGACGGGAATCGCGAAGACGTAGCGGCCCAGCACCTGTCCGTAGAATGGCCAGTTCGTGTCCCCGCTGGCCCGCAGCGGCCCGGTCGCGCCGCTGCTGATCCCGAGGAAGACGACGCTGACGCAGGCGACGGCGATGAAGGAGGTCACCAGCGGCAGGATCGACGGATCGTCGACGAAGATGCGGCCGACCTGCTCGGCGAAGACCAGCACGATCGCCCCGCTGACGACGTAGACGGCGGTCCCGAACCAGAGCACCTCGCGGCCGTAGGTGTCGGCGTCGCTCTCGTCGCCGGTCCCCAACTCCTGGCCGACCAGACTCGAGGAGGCAAGCGAGAAGCCCCAGCCGGGCGTGTTCATCAGCCCGCGGACGCGCCGGGCGACGATGTACGCGGCCAGCACGTTCGGCCCGAACATCGCGACGAGCGCGAGCATCGGGAACTGGGCGGCCCGCCGGGCGATGTTGGTAAACGCCAACGGCGTGCCGATCTCGAGGACGTTCCGAACTTCCTCGAGCGTCGCGCGAGGCGCCGCGAGGCTGATCTGCACGGGAAGCTCGCCGATCAGCGGCAGCCGACCGGCGGTAAGTCCGACGGTGAACGCCGCGAGCACGAGCACGTTCGCGACCGCGGTTCCGATCGCGGCACCGACGACGCCCATCCCGAACGCGAATATCAGGACCGCGTTGATCGCGATGTTGACGACCGCACCGCCCGCTCGCAGGACCATCGGCGTCCAGGCGTCGTCCGCACCGACGAGGGTCCGGCTGCCGATGAGGTTCAGCGCCGCGAACGGCAGCCCGACGGCGACGGTCCGGAGGTAGTCGGCGCCGTAGGCGATCGAATTAGGGTCGTCGCCGACGAGCGCGATGAGCCGTTCCGGCACCGCGCCGAACAGGACCGCGAGCGGGATCGCGAGCGCGGCGACGATAAGCGCGCTCGTCGTCACCGCTCTCGAGAGGTCCTCCTCGGCGCCGGCCCCGTACCGCTGGGAGACGAGGCCGATGGTCGCGCCGGCGATCCCGCCGCCGAACGCGAAGCCGATCCCCCAGTAGGGCGTCGCGAGGCCGACCCCGCCGATCGCCGCCGGGCCGAGGGCTATCCCGACCATCGCGACGTCGGCCGCGGACTTCGACATCCGGGCGATCCCGGTCACGATCCGCGGCCAGGCGAGATCGGTCGTCCGCTCGACCCGCCGTGCGTCGATGATCCCGACTCGTGCGAGCGCGTAGCCGACCGCCAGCAGGAGCCACCGGAACGGGTTCGGCACGTCGCTCCAGCTCCAGCGAAAAGCCACGCCGGGCCGTTCGCGATCCCCCGACAAAGGTCTTCACGTCCCGGAATATTTCTGTTCGACCGCGTGCGGAATCGAATTCGACCGACGTTTTTAGCCTCCGACCCCGAAGGGCCGATATGGACCGCAAGGAGTTTCGCGATCTCGCCTCCCCCGCGGAGGCGCGCGAGGCCATCGACTCGCTGTCGCTGACGGCCGGCGTCGAACGCGTCCCCCTCGAGGAGGCCCGCGGCCGCGTCCTCGTGGCGCGGCTGGACGCCGAACTCGACGTCCCGGGGTTCGACCGGGCGAGCCTCGACGGCTACGCCCTCCGGGCGCGGGACACGTTCGGCGCCGACGAGGCCGACCCCGCCCGCCTCGAGGTCGTCGGCGAGGTACACGCCGGCGAGGAACCCGACGTGGAACTCGAGGAGGGGCAAGCGGCGGAAATCTCGACGGGTGCGGTGATGCCCGACGGGGCGGACGCGATGGTGCCGGTGGAACGAACGGACACGGCTGCGGACGGCGGCGAGGTGCTGGTCCGCACGTCCGTCGCCCCCGGCGACAACGTCATGTTCGCCGGCGCCGACGTCGCCGCCGGCGAGCGCGCGCTCGGCCCCGGCACGCGGATCACGCCTCGAGACATCGGCCTGCTCTCGGCGCTGGGCGTCGATGAAGTGCCGGTCCGGGGTCGACCGAGAGTCGGCATCGTCTCGACGGGCGACGAACTCGTTCGGCCCGGCGAGGACGTCGACAGCGACCGCGGTGAGATCTACGACGTCAACAGCTACACGATCGCCGCGGGCGTCGAGGACGCCGGCGGCGAGGCCGTCCTCTACCCGCACGCCGGCGACGAGCAGGACGAGATGGAACGAATTCTGCGGGAGGCCGCCGAGGAGTGCGATCTCGTGCTCTCCTCGGGGTCGACCAGCGCGAGCGCGGTCGACGTGATCTACCGGGTCATCGAGGAGCAGGGCGAACTGCTGCTCCACGGGGTCGCCGTCAAACCTGGGAAGCCGATGCTCGTCGGCCGCCTGGCGGATTCAGCGTACGTCGGCCTGCCCGGCTATCCCGTCTCCGCGATGATGGTCTTCCGAACCTTCGTCGCGCCGGCGATCCGCGAGGCGGCCGGCCTGCCGGAACCGAAAGCCGCGACCGTCACCGGTGAAATGGCCCGCGAGGAGCGCTACAGCGAGGGCCGAATGCGGCTGATGCCGGTCGGTCTCGTCGAGGATGGTGAGGGTGACACCCTCGTCTACCCCGTCGACAAGGGCTCCGGCGCGACCACCAGCCTCGCCGAGGCCGACGGCGTCGTCGAGGTACCGCCCGAGACCGACTACCTCGAGGAAGGCGAGTCCGTCGACGTGCAACTGTTCTCGCCCGACGTCCGGCCGCCGACCCTGCTCGGCGTCGGCGAGGACGATCCGACGCTGAACCGGCTGCTCGACCGCCTCGCAAACCCGCGGTACCTCTCGGTCGGTTCCCGACCCGCACTGCGGCGACTCCGCGAGGGCGTGCCCGACGTCGCCGTCGTCGCCGGGCCGGTCGACCGCGAGGTCGACGCGGTCGAACTCGGCCGCTGGGAGCGCGAGTGGGGGCTGATCGCCCGCGCCGGCAACCCGAAGGAGATCGAGGGGCTCGAGGACCTGATCGACCGCGACCTGCGCTTCGTCAACCGGACGACCGACTCCGGGCTGCGGACGAGCCTCGGCGCGGCCGTCGCCGATCTGGCGGCCGAGCGCGGCGTCGATCGGCGCGACCTCGTGGACGCGATCGACGGCTTCGACCTCGGGCTGCGCGCCCACGAGAGCCCCGCGCGGAAGGTCATCGCCGGCGACGCCGACGCCGGTCTCGGCCTCCGCGAGACGGCCGAGCGACTCGACCTCGACTTCGTCCCCGTCGGCACCCAGCCGGTGCGCGTGGTGGCGAACCCGGATCGCACGGACAAGGCGGGGGTACGCGACCTCGAGCGAGTCCTCGCGGACGCGGACGAGGTCGCGACCGAGTGATCCAGTAAGGCGATCGGGGTCGATCGACGCCGATCGAGTGTCGACAAATCAACGAATCCGACAGTCAGCGGCCGCACAACAGCGGTTTTTAGTCCGAGACGGTGTACGACGCTCGATGGCTACCATAGCCGAGCTTCGGCTGCCGGCCTCGGACACGCTCCTCGAGGCGGCGTTCGAGCGCGCGCCGGACGCGGCGTTCGAACTCGAGTCGGCCGTCTCGCAGACGCCGCCCAGTATCTGGGTCGCCGGCGTCGGGCGCTCGCGTGCCGAGACGGCGTTCGATGCCGACCCGGAAGTCGAGACGTACGAACCGCTCGTCGAGACGTCGGCCCGCCACCTGTTCGACGTGGACTTCGTCGCGGGAGCGGGGCCCGAACGACTGTGGGATGCGCTGCTCGCAGATGGGGGCTCGCTGCTCGAGGCGCGGGGCACCGACGGCTGGTGGCAGGCTCGCGTCCGATTCCCCGATCGAGGGACGCTCTGTGACGCCTACGATCGGCTCGTCGACCGCGGCGTCAACGCCGACCTCCGGCGGCTCACCGACGTCACGGACGTCGCACAGCACACGAAGGCAAGCAGCCGACTGACGCCCCAACAGCGCGAGGCCCTCGAGGCCGCGCTCGAGTACGGCTACTTCGAGATTCCGCGCGCCATCTCGATGGCCGAGTTGGCCGACGAACTGGGGATTTCACATCAGGCGCTCTCGGAGCGGTTCCGCCGCGCCTACGAGACGCTGGTCGACGAGGAGCTCCAGTCGAACGGGGAGGCGTCGCTGGTCGACAGTTCGTGACGGCGGGTGGGGATCGAGCGCGTTAGAACAGTTCGTCGAACGACTGCACGCGGTAGTCTCCGAGGACGCACCGCCCGCGCCGGTCGTGGCCGAGGCGCTCGACGTGGATCGCGTCGAGGCCGGCGTTCCAGGCCGCGCCGACGTCACAATCTCCGTCGCCGGCCAGGACGCCCCGGTGGCCGTTGTTCGCGACGCCGAGATCGCGCATAACCTGCTGGACGGGTTCGGGATCGGGCTTCCAGCCGGTTTCCTCCGTACAGCACAGCCGCGCGTCGAACCAGTCCCGGATGCCGACGTTGTCGAGCACCGGCTCCGCGAGGAACTCCTGACAGTGCGTGACGAGCCCGACCGGCGCCTCGAGATCGCCGACGAACTCCGCGTCCTCGTGGAGGTAGGTCTGTTCGGCCCGGACCATCGGGTCCTCCTCGTCGTGGAACACCTCCCAGAACGCCTCGGGGTCGATCCCCCACTCGCGGAGCTGTCGGTTCCGCGAGCCGGTCAGGCCGTTCCAGAGGATTTCGGCTTCCCGATCGGAGAACTCCCGGCCCAGCCGGTCGCCGACCCGGTCGAACACGTCGCGGGTGTACGACCAGTCGACGTCCACCAGGGTGCCGTCGAGATCGAGCAACCAGAAGTCGTACTCGGAGACCATCGGGACACAGCAGTACGTGATCTTCGAGTAAATGTGTACCGGTCCTGACCCTCTCGCGATCGAGAGTGACCGAGAGCGATCGGGAGCAATCAGGACGAATCCGTCACCCGAACGCTCGAGCCGAGATACTTCGAAAGCACCTCCGAGACGGAATCGGCGTTGAACGCCTCGAGATCGGCCGCGATTGCGGCCTTCAGCGCGTCGAAGTACTGCTCGTCGACCTGCAGTTCGCGAAACGAGACCGACTCGACGGGCTGGTCGAGCCACTCCTCGGCGAGTCGGCACGCGTACCCCTCGTCGGCAACCTCGCCGCGCCAGAGCGTGTTCCGGAAGAACAGCCAGCCTTCGGCGCCCGGCTCCGGCGCCTCGCGAAAGACGGTGACGGTCGTCTCGGCGCTCGAGGACTCGACGCTAACCCCGTCGCGAGCGGGCTCGAGGCGGATCTGAACGGCGAAGACGTAGTTTCCGTCCATCGGCGTGTGAGAAGGGGTAGTCAGCGCGGTATCCGAGCCGAACGTCGGCCCGAACCTTACTCCGCGTTGCGCTCGGACTCGATCAGTTCCGCCATCTCGAGGTCGTCCTCGGTGATGCCGCCCTCCTCGTGGGAGGTGAGCCGCACCTCGACCTCCTCGTAGCGGATGACGATCTCGGGGTGGTGGAACTGCGACTCGGCGATTTCGCCGACCATCTGGGCGAAGTTGACGCCGCGGAGGTACTCGTCGAACTCGTAGGTGCGAACGATCTCGTCGCCCTCGCGCGTCCAGTTGTCGGGAAGCCCGGCCTCGATCTCGTCGTCGGACAGTAAGTCGCCCATGGCGGATCGAACGGAAGCCACTCAAATAATGGTTATGCCGTCCGCTATTTCGCGCCGTTCGCCCGTCTACGGTGTCTCGAGGGCGATCTCGATCAAATCGGATCGGCGTCGCTGCCGTGCCGCGACGGCGCGAGTCCGCGAGTATTCGGCAGGGGACAGCGACGGGGCGGGACGGACGAGCCGCTCGAGCTCGAAACTGATCGGGGCAGGATCAAATCACGCGGACCGTACGCGACGGTGCGGTGAGCGTCAGTCGTCGTCGGCGGTTCCGATCCGGAGATCGGAGCGTTCGGCGTTTGCGAGCAGCGACGGGGGCGTCGAGCCCTCGCCCTCGAAGTCGGGGTCGAACAGCTGTAAGGCGGTGTTGATCGTGCTCCAGTCGTCCTCGGCGGCGGCCTGTCGGAGGCTCTTGGTCGGCGGCGCGAGCAGCTGGCTGACCAGAGCGTCGGCCATCGACTCGACGACCTCGCGCTGGGCCGCCGAGAGGTCGTCGTCGAGCCGCGACAGGGCCGTCTCGAGTTCGCGCTCTTTCATCCGCTCGGCGGACTCGTACATCGCGGCGATGACCTCGTCGGCGCGGGCGCGCTTGTACTGGTCGCACAGCAGTTCGTACTCGCGGTCGATCATCGCCTCGACCTTGCGGGCGGCGTCGGCGCGCTGCTCGCGGGTCTCCTGGGTGACCGACTCGAGGTCGTCTAAGTCGTAGACGGCGACGGCGGCGAGGTCGTCGGCGGCCGGATCGACGTCGCGGGGTTGGCCGAGGTCGACGACGACGCGGTCGGTCGCAGTTGCGGTGCCGCCGTCGGTTTCGGCCTCGAGGTGGTGCGGCTCGAGCACCGGCTCCTCGCTGCCGGTCGCCGCGACGACGACGTCGGCCTCGGGCGCGACCGTCTCGAGGGCTTCCAGCGGGACGGCCTCGAGATCGGCGTCGACGTCGAGTTCCGCGGCGAGGTGGTCGGCGCGGGAGACGGTCCGGTTCGCGACGACGAGGTCGTCGACGCCCGCGTCCGCGAGGCTTCGGGCGGCCAGTTGGCCCATTTCGCCGGCGCCGACGACCAGCGCGGTCGCCCCCTCGAGGCCGATCTCCGCGGCGGCGAGTTTCGTCGCCGCGGAGCCGAGCGAGACGACGCCCTCGTTGATCTCCGTTTCCGTCCGGGCGCGCTCGCCGACGTGGATCGCCTTCGTGACCGCCGGCTCGAGCATCGAGCCGATACCGCCGGCCTCGCGGGCGTCCTCGTAGGCCGCGCGGACCTGCCCGATGATCTGGTCCTCGCCGAGGACGACCGACTCGAGACCGGCCGCGACCCGCAGCAGGTGGCGCAGGCTCTCGTCGTGGTCGGTGTGGACGACGGCGTCGTCGTCGGCCGGCGCGAAGAACTCCTCGAGCGCGGCCCGGCCGACCGCGGCGTCGGGGCTGACGACGTAGGCCTCGACCCGGTTACACGTCGAGAGGACGTACGCCTCCTCGACGTCGGGAATGGAGAGTAGCTGCGACACGGCGCTTCGCTGACTGTCGGGACTCGCCGCCGCGAGCTGGTCGACGGTCCCGCTCTCGTGGGTCACCCGCGCGGCCGCAACGACCCCGGACGGAATCACGCACGCTCACCTCCGGACGGTGGTAGTTCGTCGCCGAGCACGTCCTCAATCACTTGACGAGTATTAGGATCGCCACTACGTAAAGCTGTCCAAACGTCCGGAGAATTGACGACATCCGTGACGATCTCGCGGCGCCGTGTCGGCGCGACGTCCCGGGATTTGAGCTCCGACCGCAGTTCGTTACATAATTCTGCCATATCGCCGGCGCCGGCCAGCGTCTCCTCGAGTTCCTGCCGGAGGTACTTGCTCAGCGCCGGCGCCGTCCCGCCGGTCGAGATCGAGACGACGACCGGATCTTCGCGGACGGTCGCGGGAACGACGACGCTCCCCGCGTCGCGCTCGCCGGCCCGATCCGCGCGATTGACGAGGATGCCGCGGTCGCGAGCCGCCGCCTCGAGGGCGTCGTTGACGGCCTCGTCGTCGGTCGCCGCGACGGCGAGTGCAGGATCGACCCGCTCGAGCCAGCCGCCGATCTCGTCGGGGTCGGGTGCGGCCCGGATCAGTTCGGCCCCGCCGAACTCCCGGTCCGCGAAGTCGGGGCTGACCACGACGACCGCGGCTTCGCGGGCGAACCGGCGGGCCTTTCGCGCGCCGACGGGGCCGCCGCCGACGACGAGGACCGTTTCGTCGGTGAAATCGTGCAGGAGTGGGATCATCGAACGAGGGATTGTCGACCGTCGGTCGGTAGTCGCCTTCAGTGTTCGCATTCGGACCCGTTACCGGCGACTACCGCGTCTCTGCCTAGCACTCGGCGTGCGGACCGTACGCGTCGAGCAACTCCTGGTACCGGTTCCGGATCGTGAACTCGCTGACGCCGGTCTGCTCGTCGATCGTCTTCTGGGTGACCCGCTCGTTCGTCAGGCGCGCCGCCGCGTAGATAGCCGAGGCCGCTAGCCCCGCCGGGCTCTTCCCGACGTGGATCCCCTTCTCCTTGGCCGTCTCGAGGATCTCGCGGGCGACGTGTTCGGCCTCGTCGCTGATCGACAGCGCCGACGCAAACTGCCCGAGGTACTGCAAGGGGTCGGCGGGAGCGATCTCGAGGCCGAGTTCCCGCGAGAGGTAGCGATAGGCGCGCTGGACGCGGCCGATCTCGACGCGGCTGACCGACTCGAAGGTGGCCCACGTTCGGGGCGTCCCGTGCTGGCGGGCCGCCGCGTAGAGGCAGGCGGTCGCCATCGCCTCGATCGAGCGCCCGGGCAGCAGTTCCTCGTCGACGGCGCGACGGTAGAGCACGGCGGCGGTCTCGCGACACGGCTCCGGCAGGTCCAGCGCCGACGCCATGCGCTCGAGTTCGCCGAAGGCGTGTTTCAGGTTCCGCTCCTGGGCGGTCTTCGCGGTGAACCGCTCGTTCCACGTCCGGAGGCGCCGGAGCTGCGATCGCTTCCGCGCGGAGAGTTCGTTGCCGTACGCGTCCTGATTACGCCAGCCGATCGTCGTGCTGAGTCCCTTGTCGTGGCGCCGTTCGGTCAGCGGCGCGCCGACCCGCCGTCGCTCGTCGGCGTCCTCGTCGTCGCCGGCCCGCCACTCGGGCCCGTAGTCGAGTTCGTCCGCATCGAGAACCAGCCCGCACTCCGCACACGCGTGTTCGCCGTGCTCGGCGTCGTGGACGATCCGACCGCTACACTCCGGACACGTTGCTCGGATCGACCTTTCGGCCGATTCGGTCTCCTCGGCCGAGACGTCGGACGCTACTTCCTGCGGCTGTCGACCGTCCGTCGCAGTGGCGATCTGTTGAGTCATGGGTACGTGCGCAGGGGCCGTCGAGCGGCGCTGCTAGTCAACGCTTGCCAGAGTAACCCTATGTACGACGGGTGGATTCCCACAGCGTGAGAACCGGCTGCCGATACTTGATTACGGACCCGTAATCGGTGTGGATACCCGCTCGAGGAGGACAGATCGCGACCGCGAGACGGTCGCTCCGTCGCTACTCCGAGCCCTCGACGCCCGTCACGTCGTACCCGAGTTCGCGGACGTCCTCGAGGATCGCCTCGTGGTCGGCGCTGGCCTCGTAGTAGATGACGACGTCGAAGCTCCCCTCGCGCAGCAGCTGCTGGCACTCCCAGACGAACTCCTCGTCCTCTAAGGTCAGCCCCTGGTGCTGGTTCGAGGAGAAATTCGGATCGTCGTTGCCCGAGTAGACGTAGCAGTCCTTCGGGTCGTAGCCCGAGTGTTCGGCGACGATGTCGCCGATGTCGATCGTCGCCTGCATCATCTGGACGTCCGCCTGTCCGTCGTAGTCGGTGTGGACGACGGCGGCGTTCAGTTCGATGTCGCCGGGCTCGAGCAGTGCCTTGGTTCGCTGGTAGAGGTCGTCGTCGATCGCGTCAGCCATTGGTCGCACCGAGACCCGCCGGACGGATAGCCGTCACGATTCCGCCGAGCCGCGAGCGGGTCGTTTGACGGGGCTTTTCAAGCGGTTCGGTCGGACGTGACGCGGTAGCATCCGGCAGGATATCAGCGTACGGACCCGTTTCCTGCCGTGGAGTAACACACAAGACACATAGTCATCGGCCCCGTCAAATCGACCGATGAAGCGGTGGCTCCGTCAGCGCGTCGACGCGGCCTACGAGCGACTGCTAACCAGAGAGCTATCCGGCGCGCCGACCCACATCGCGGTGATTCAGGACGGGAATCGACGATACGCTCGGCAAAACGGCGACGAGCCCCACGAGGGCCACCGTGCGGGCGCCGAGACGACCGAACAGGTCCTCGAGTGGTGCCAGGAGATCGGCGTCGAGGAACTGACGCTCTACACGTTCTCGACGGAGAACTTCGATCGACCGGCCGAACAAAAGGAGGCGCTGTTCGATCTCCTCTGCGAAAAGCTGCGGGAGTTCGCCGACGCCGACCGCGTCCACGAGAACGAGGTCAGCATCCGCGCGATCGGCGAAATCGAGATGCTTCCCGAACGAGTGCAAGACGCCGTCGACTACGCCGAACGGCGCACCCGCGACTACGATCGGTTCGTCCTCAACATCGCGCTCGCCTACGGCGGCCGGTCGCGACTGCTCGAGGCCGCCCGCGGCGTCGCCCGCGACGTCGACGCCGGCGAGCTCGAGCCGAACGAGATCGACGTCGAGACGATCGAACGGCGGCTGTATGACCGGCCGGTTCGCGACGTGGATCTGATCATTCGGCCCGCCGGCGAAGAGCGGACCTCGAACTTCCTGCCGTGGCACGCCAACGGCAACGAAGCGGCCGTCTTCTTCTGTACGCCCTACTGGCCGGAGTTCTCGAAGGCCGACTTCCTCCGCGGGATCCGGACCTACGAACACCGGAAGGAATCGTGGCGACGGACTCGAGCCCGGCGGGCGCTGGCCCTGCTCGGCGCGGTCAGCGAGGCGGAGCTCACCGAAGCCCGCTCGATCGTCGAACGGTTCCGCGACTCCCTGCCGACGAGCGAGCGGCCGACGGACGACGAACTCGCCGTCGGCGAGGACCTCGAGGGCAACGAGCCGGTCGCGGACTGACGGCGGCACCGGAATACACCCCGACGCCGACACCGACTATTTTGTCAACCGCCGAACCACATTCGGTATGGACCCGTCGACACTGTTCACGCCGACGCAACTGGATCGCGCAACGCAAGCGTACGAGGACGTCGTCATCTACGACGGAACGGACGAAGACGATGCCCTCTACGAGGGACCGATCCTGATCCACCCGAACGGGTGGCTCGAGCTCGAGGGCGATCGGTTGCTCTCGCCCAGTGCAGTCCACCACATCGACATCTACGACGATATCGATATCGATGAGGCGACCGACGAACAGGGGGATGATCGACAGCGAGAGACGACTGGTTGGGACGACTGGGGACGCGACGATTCCGGATCCGACCGAGATGCCTGGTAGCTGACGCCGCCAACCTAGTAGAGGGGCGAGCTCAGCGACCGAACCGCCGCGACCGGTTACAGAACTCCCGCACCGCCCGCAGGAAGTCCCGCTCGCGGAAGTCCCGCCAGTTGATGTCGGTGAAGTAGAGTTCGGAGTAGACCGACTGCCAGATCATGAAATCCGAGAGCCGCTCCGCGCCGGTCTTGATCACGAGGTCGGGTTCCGACGGAAAGACGAGATGCTCCTCGACCCGCTCGTCGTCGATTGCCGCGGGCTCGAGGTCCCCGTTGTCGACGCTCTCTGCGAGCGTCCGCACGGCGCTCGTGAACTCGTGTTTCCCGCCGAGGCCGATCCCGATCTGGATCGGCGCGTCCGCCGGCGTCCGGTCCTCGGGGCCCCGAACCGCGACCTCGGGGCCCCGAACCGCGACCTCGCGGCCGGCCGGCCCGTCGATCGACTCGAGTTCCCGGCGCAGCGTCGGGATGGCGTCGGCGTCGAGGACGCTCACGTAGACGGTCACCCGGGAGGCGTACGCGAACGCCCACTCGAAGAAGTCGGTGAGCGTCTCGTAGGCGCCCTCCTCGAGGAGGTCGCGCTCGGTGATAACGAGCGCGACGTGCTCGGGCGGGGCGGCCTCGTGGCGGCGGATTCGGAGGGCGAGGTACCGTTCGTACAGTCCCACGCCTTCCGGTTTCCGGTCCGATACTATACCGGTTACGGGTCGTACCGAATCGTGACGGGATTCGAAGGTCACGGTTCGCGCGAGACCCACTGACACGGCCGAAACGTCCGCTGCGCCGAGTTCGGGAACCTTCAAGTAAACCCGACAGAAAGACACCGGTATCGTGACAGCACCCGTCCGGCGAGCCGGCGTCTTCGCGGCCCTGTGTACGCTCGCGCTCGCCGTTCCGCTCTTCGGTCCGCAGGTCGCAGCGGCGATCGCTGCGGTCGTCCTCCTGGGGTCCGCCGTCGTCACCGACGGCCCGCTGTTCGATCTCCTCGCCTATCCGGGCGACTACGAGGACGGCCGCCTCTACGGTCTCATCACGTTCGTGCTGGCGATCGTCGCGCTCGGACTGATCAGCGTGCGGGCCTCGCTGCCGACCGAAGTCTTCGTCGGCACCGCCGTCCTCGTCGGCTACGGGAACCTCGGCGAGCAACTCGCTCGCCTGCGCACCGACCACGACGTGGCCCGCGTGACGGTCTTCGCAGCCGTCGCGACGGTCGCCGCGGTCGTCGGGCAGGTCGCGACGGCCGCCATCGGTGGGACGGCGCTGGGTCCGTCGCTCGAGGCGGCGCTGCCGACGATGATTTTCCTCGCGGCCACCGGCGCGTTGCTCGCAGCCCTGCTGCGGGACATGCTCCTGCTGTACGACGACCCCGTCGTCATGCTCTCGGTCGGCTTCCTGCTGTGGCTACTCGCGGAACTCGAGCCGGCGCTGGGAACGGTCGAGATCGCGGCCGCGCTGGCGGTGACCGTCGGGTTCGGCTACCTCGCGTACGCGCTCGAGACGGCCTCCGTCGCGGGGATGCTCACCGGCGTTCTCCTCTGCCTGCTAACGATCGTGCTGGGGGGGTACGGCTGGTTCGTCGTCCTCGTGTCCTTCTTCGCGATCGGGGGGCTGTCGACGAAGTTCCGCTACGATCGCAAGGAGCAACTCGGCGTCGCCGAAGATAACGACGGCGCGCGCGGCAGCGGGAACGTCCTCGGCAACGCCGCGGTCGCGATCGCCGCCGTCCTCGGCTACGCCGCCAGTTCGGCGACGCTGCTGCCCGGCGAACTCGAGCCCAGCGTGTTCCTGTTCGCCTTCGCCGGCTCGGTCGCGACCGCGATGAGCGACACCCTCTCGAGCGAGATCGGCAGCGTCTTCGAGACGCCGCGGCTGATCACGACGCTCGAGCCCGTCGAACCCGGCACGGACGGCGGCGTCACCTGGCAGGGCGAACTCGCCGGCCTCGCGGGTGCGGCCGTCGTCGCCGGCATCTCCTACCTGCTGTTCCCCGAAGTCGGGGTCGCCGGCGCGGCGATCATCGTCGCCGCCGGCTTCGTCGGCATGACCGTCGACAGCCTGCTCGGGGCGACCCTCGAGGGCTCGTTCCTCGGCAATCAGGGCGTGAACTTCCTCGCGACGCTGTCCGGCGCGCTCGTCTGCGCACTGTTGGTGCTCTCGTTCGCGGTGTTCGGCTGACCGCCCCCGTTCGTATCAGCTCGTTTTCCAGTTCGGAAAACGCCGAACCCCGTTTTTATAGCGTCCCCGCGGAAACCGCGTATGGACTCGAGACGATCGCTGCTTCGGACGGTAACGGGACTCGTCACCGGCGGGACGGCACTGTTCGGCGCCGCCGGCGCAGCGGCGCGGTCCGCCGGCGCGGACGCGTCCGACGGTGGAAACGCGCGCGGTGCGACGACGGTGGCGTTCGAGGCGAACCGAACCGCGATCCGCTCGGCGGGGCGTCCCGCGACGCTCGCACCCGTCGTCGAGACGCTCGAGCGGCGGTTCGAGTACGGGTTCGGGACGCTCTCGCTCGCGGATTTCGCGTCGGTTAGCGGCACCGGCCGCGTCGCCGACGGCGACCTCGTCGGGGGAACGGTCGTCGCGACCGGATCGATCGCCGCCGACGCCGTCGGATCGATCCTGCGACGTCGCGGCTTCGTCGCGGTGGGCGAGCGAAACGGCGTCGACCGCTACGCAGCCCGCGACGGCCCGTTCGCCGTCGGCGTAGCCGACTCAGCCGTTGTCGTCGGCTACGAGACGCAGCAAAACGGACGGGCGGTTGCCGGCCGCTCGGACGACGGATCGCCGTTTACGAACGGACTGGCCCGCGTCGATACCGTCGTCCGGCAGTCGAATCGGGCCGCGGCGGTTCGAGGGCCCGCGTCAGCCAGCAGCGGTTCGCCCGCGGCCGCCGTCGGGGCGGTCCTCGACGAGGCCGGAAGCGGCGATCTGACCGTAACCGCAGCCCTCGACGCCGGTACGCGAGCGCAGATTCGATCGGTGCTCGCCGACGGCCGTCAATCGCTCGCTCCGATCCTCGAGCGCGCGGCGGCGCTGGGCGCATCAGTTTCGGTGGATCCAGAGGGGGACGGCCGGAGCGAAATTACGTACGGACTCGTCGGCGATGAAGCGCTATCGGTCACGACGGTTCGCGAGGGACTCGAGGATCTCGCGACCGACGCCGCCGCCGGAATCGACTCGGTCAGCGTCGAGCAGTGCGGGCAGGGCGTCGCCGTCAACGCCGATGTCGCGACCGAAAGCCTGCTGGAGGCGCAGTTGGCCGCGGCCGGACTCGAGGGTGCGTTCGACGGACAATCAGTCGTCGGCCGGTGAGTGGATACCGGACGGCGGTTCCGACTCTTGATTCGGGTCCGAAACCGGGTTACTCGTTGCCCCGTCGTTCGAGTCGTACCGGTCGGCGTCCGCCCGAGCGGCCCCGTCGCTCTCGACAGTCGCGGGTTCGGATTCTGGCTCGAGTTCGGGCTCGGGAACGCTGACGGCGTCGCCGTCCGAGCGCAGTTGCGCGTACCCCGTCTCGTTCGTCACGAAAAAGACCATGAGCACCCAGATTCCGAGGAGTGCGAGTGCGGCGGCCGGTGGCGGGCTCATCACCGCCTCTTGCCACGGCCCATATATCAATATCCCGGCCTACGGGCGCTCTGCGCAACGATTACACACATCAGAACGGGATATTGGGCGAATATGTGCGGTTCCCTGTGCCGGGGCGATCCAGTTCCGGATCCGGTTCCGGTTCCAATCGATTGGCCTCGAGATCTCGGTTCAACCGATAGTACGGCGTTCAGTTGCCGTTCGGCGGTTCTTCGGCCACGGCCTCGATCGCGTGGATCCGAACGTCGGTCGGTCGCTTCGTGAACTGGCCCAGCGCGTCCGCGACGATCCGATCGACGCCGCGGTCGGCCGCCAGATCGAGCAGTCGTTGCGAAAGAATGCCGTCCAGAACGACCGTCGTCGGGACCGTCTCGAGGTTCGCGAGGGCGTCGTAAGCCTCGCCGGCGTCGGCGTCGGCGATGGCTTCACCGGCCGCACCGAGGAACCGAACGCGATCGGAGTCCCCCCGGATGACGTCGGTGGCGTGTTCGTAGACGGTCGTCGGTTCGGATTCGGTCGCGTCCGCGTCGTCCGTACGGGATTCGGCCGCAGTCCCGGCTTCCGTCTCGGCGTCCGCCGCTGACTCGGCGCTCTCGGCGCCCGGTTCGCGGTCGTGGGCAGGCTTCGGCGTCTCGCCCTCGCCCTCGAGATCGGCGCCGGTGCTCGAGTCCGCTGCCGGTCGCGTGTCGCTCGCGGCGCTCGACTCGAGCGAATGCGTCGGGTCGGTTCCTGCCGAATCGTACTCGCTGGCCGACCGCGTTCCGTCGATCGCGGGCGAGCGCGGGAGGGCGTCGCCTGCATTCGAATCCGCGCTTGCATCGCTGCCGTTCGTTTCGTCGGTCGCGTCGGTCGCGTCAATCGCGTCAGTCGCGTCGGTGGCGTCGGTCGCACCGGGAGCCGGCGCGGGCGTCGTACTCCCGTCAGTTGCGGCGACGGCCTCGCGGGGCTCGTTCAGCCCGGAAACCGTCTCGTAGGGAACCTTGTTCCGCAGCGCGGCGAACAGCTGGTGGTGGTCGAGTTCCTCGACCGACTCCCCCGCGGGGGCGAAGGCGACGTAGTCGATGTCGCCGACCTGCGAGAGCTCCTCGAGGATGAGGTCGCCGCCGCGGTCGCCGTCGAGGAAGGCGGTGACGGTGCGGTGGCGGGTGAGCTCCGCGACGGCGTCCGGGACGTTCGTCCCCTCGACCGCGATGGCGTTCTTGACGCCGTACTTGAGGAGCGTGAGAACGTCCGCGCGGCCCTCGACGACGATGATCGCGTCGCTCTCGCCGACCCGCGGACCGGCGGGCAGGCCCTCGTACTCCGTGATGTCCTCGACGCGGACGTGCTGGCGGACCTCCGCGAGGATCTCCTCGGAGGTCATCACGCTGTCGTCGAAGGCCGTGTGCAGCAGTTCCTTCGCGCGGTCGACGACCTCCTTGCGCTTCGCGGCTCGGACGTCCTCGATCTCGGTCACCTCGAGGTCGGCGCGGCAGGGGCCGATCCGGGTGATCGTCTCGAGGGCGGCGGCGAGCGTCGCGGTTTCGACCTTGTCGAGGCTGGTCGCGATGGTGAGGTGGCCGTGCGACTGGCCGGCGGTGCTGGCTATTTCGACGTCGATACGACCGACTTTCTGCGACTGGCGGAGATCGCGGAGATCGAGTTCGTCGCCGAGCAGGCCTTCGGTCTGCCCGAAGACGGCGCCGACGACGTCGCTCCGCTCGACGACCCCGTCAGCCGTGACGTCCGCGTGAATGAGGTATTTCGACGTGTCTTCCATTGGAGATCTGTCCCCGGCGGGGGAGGCGGTGACGCGAGAGGCGTACAGAGACCGTTTGTTACGAATGTCGGTCGTGACGGGCAAATAGCTGTTGACATCCGGAATGTCCGACTAATACGCGGGACGGTACCAGTACCAGTAGATCGTGACCGCGAGCAACACCGCGAGTCCGCCCAGAAAGAAGAGCAGTCCCGGCGGCACCGTCTGCAGGACGGCGTCCGCCGCCTCGGCCCCGCCGTCGGCCGCGTTCTCGACGGCGCCGTCGCCGCCGTCCGGCGCGGCGTCGAACGTCTCGTTGACATCGGTCGCCGAATCGCCGCCCGCCTCGGCGCCGTTCTCGGCGCCCGTGTCGGCGGTATCCGTCCCGCCGTCTCCGTCGGCGGAGTCGGAGTCGGACGATTCCTCGGCGATCGACATGTCGTCTCCGCCCTCCTCGGCACCGTCGCCGCCGTCTGCACTCTCGGCGCCGTCGCCGTCCGCTCCGTTGCCGTTACCGGAACGATCGTCCGCTGCACCGTCCGATTCCGACACCGCGGCGCCGTTAGCTCCGCCGGCGCCGCCACCGTCGCCGGCCGATTCCGTCCGAGCCGATCCGAACCACTCCGTCAACCCGTACTGGACGAGGAGGCTCCCGCCGGCGAGCGCGCCGATACCGCCGATCAGCCGCGAGAGCGCCGTCTTAAGCTGCGAGGCCGTCGATTCGTCGCTCGTGACGATCAAGGGCCCGTCCGTCGTCGCGTAGACGCTCATCTCGTTGCCCCGCGAGGAGTACCAGGTGTCGACGACCTCGACGAGGCCGGCCTCTTCTAAGTTCTCGAGGTGGTAGCGAACGTTCTGAATCGAGGAGTCGACGGCGTCGGCGACGTCGCTGGGCGTCCCCGGTTCCTCGTCGAGTCGCGCGTAGATCCGGCGAGCCGTCGTCGACGAGAGGGCGCTGAACACCGCGTCAGCGTCCTCCCCCTCGAGTTCGACGACGCGGGGTTGGCCCTCCTCTGGCGACGTGTCCGATCGGAATGGGAACAGACGGGCCATTTGGGTCGGATAGCATTCTCTCTCCGACACTTATACTCCTTTTCCTACCTGAAAGAGTGCTTTTAGCTACGCGGAATCGCCGGCGGGCCCCGGGATGACGGCTGTCACTGCGACGGGTGACCGAGGACCGACGACACGCACGGCTGAAGAACGATTGTCTTCAATATTGGGTACCGAACGAAACAATTACCCACATCGACTACTGAGCGCCGATATGCGACGTCTCGAACTCGGCGGGTGGATCGCCGTTGGGGTTGTACTCTGCGCGCTGTCGATTCCGTGGTTCCTCTGGGGCAACGACGCGACCGTCGCCGGGGTGCCGCTGTGGCTCTGGTGGCACGTCGGCTGGATGGGCCTCGCGTCGCTGGTCTTCCGGTACTTCGCCCAGCGGGCGTGGGGACTCGGCATCGAACCGCGATACGGGGAGCGGGACGCGGAGCCGAACGACGCGGGGGCACAATCGCGGGGTGACGCGCCGTGAACCTGTCGCTACAACTCGGCATCATCGTCGGCTACCTCCTGCTGGCGCTGGCCGTCGGGTTGGTCGCCTATCGACTCACGGACCGCACCGCCGAGGACTTCTACCTCGCAAGCCGAACGCTCGGTACCGTCGTCCTCCTCTTTACGACCTTCGCGACGCTGCTGTCGGCGTTCACCTTCTTCGCCGGGCCGAACGTCGCCTACGCGCAGGGCCCCGAGTGGGTGCTGGTCATGGGCCTGATGGACGGGATCATCTTCGCGATCCTCTGGTACGTCATCGGCTACAAGCAGTGGCTCCTGGGCCGCCAGCGGGGCTACGTCACGCTCGGCGAGATGCTCGGCGACCGCTTCGCCTCGAAGCGACTCCGCGGGCTCGTCGCCGGGGTCAGCCTGCTGTGGCTCTTTCCGTACGTCATGCTCCAGCAGGTCGGCGCCGGGACGGCGCTCGAGGCGCTGACCGACGGGGCGGTCCCCTACGCGGCCGGCGCGGGGCTGATCACCGCGTTCATGATCCTCTACGTCGTCGTCGCCGGGATGCGCGGGATCGCCTGGACCGACACCCTGCAGGGCGCGTTCATGCTCGTGACGACCTGGGTCGCGCTGCTGTGGCTGCTGGCCGAGGTCGGCGGCCCCGGCGCGGCGACCGCGGCGCTCGCCTCGAGCGAGGAAACCGCGGGCTTTCTCTCTTTAGGCAGCGACTACTACACGCGCCGCTGGATGCTCTCGACGGCGATCACGATCGGCTTCGGCGTCGCGATGTTCCCGCAGGTGAACCAGCGCTTCTTCGCTGCGGGCTCGCGCACGGTGCTCAAGCGCTCCTTTGCGCTGTGGCCGATTCTCTGCGTCCTGCTGTTCGTTCCCTCGTTCATGCTCGGCGCGTGGGCCCGCGGCCTCGGCGTCGCGGTTCCGGAGGGCGGCAACGTTCTGCCCGCCGTGCTGGCCGAGTACACGCCGGTCTGGTTCGCCGCGCTCGTCATCGCCGGCGCGATGGCCGCGATGATGTCCTCCTCGGACTCGATGCTGCTGTCGGGGTCGTCGTACTTCACCCGGGACCTCTACCGGCCGTTCGTCGACCGCACCCTTTCGGAGCGACGCGAGGATCTACTGGCCCGCGTCGGGGTCGTCGTCTTCGCGACGGGCGCGTTCGTCGCGAGCCTGCTCAGTCCCGCACCCCTGTTCGACATCGGCGACGCGGCCTTCAGCGGCTTCGCGCAGCTCGCCCTGCCGGTCCTCGTCGCGCTCTACTGGCGCGGGACGACTCGAACCGGAATCACGGTCGGCATCCTCGGCAGCCAGGCGTTCTACCTCGGCAACCTGTTCGTCGGGGCGATCGTCGGCGCGCTCGAGTTCGTCGCGGCCGTGCCGCTGGTCGGCGAGGTCGCCCCCGTACTGATTCCCGTCGTCACGGCGGTGTTCCGCGGCACGTACATGGGCTGGACGGCCGGCCTCGTCGGCATGGTGCTCGGACTCGCCCTCACCGTCGGCGTCTCGCTGGTCACGACGCCCGCGGCCGACGAACGGCGAGCGATCTACTTCGACGGACTGCGGGCGGACTGATGCCCGTCCACCGGCGCCGTTCGCAACCGGCGCCAGAGAGCAACACACCGAAAAGGACCGCCCGCGTACGCCACGCCGATGACCGCTGACCTGCCGGAATCGCTGGCCGACTCGTGGCGACCCGCCGGAACCACAACCGGCGAGTCGAGCGTGATGGTCGCGTCGATCACCGCCGAAACGACGCTGTACGAACCCCTCGAGGCGACCGACCTCGCCGACCTGGCCGCGAGCAAGATTCCCCTCCGCTCGCTGTTCGTCGTCGACCTGTCGGTCTCGCCGTCGCTGTCGACGATCGGCGTCTCGCCGTCGTCAGTGTTCGAGAAGGCCGCACCCAAAGCGAAGAACCAGTTCGTCGATACCGTCGAAGACGAGGGGCTGGTCGTCGAAGCGACTCGTGACACCCTCGAGTTTGAGGCGCCGAACGGGGAAGAAGGGAAATGGTACGTCCTCGACGTCAGCTACCCGCTCGAGTCCGAGACCGAATCGGACGACGATGCCGATGACGGTCGATCCGACACCGACCGCATCTCGGCCGAAGCCAACGTCGCCGTCTGGCCGACCGACTCGAGTTTCGGCGTCGCCGGCGGCATCCTCCCGCTCGAGGACGGCGTCGCGGGCGTTCCGGACGACGCCGTCGATCCGGAACGGGACCGCGACACGATCGCGGAGTTGGTCGAGACGATCGATCTCGAGGGCGACGGCGAAAGCAAGGACGAGAACGATAACGACGAGTAACCGACCGCGAACTCAGCCCTGGTGGCCGGGGTAATCCCGCTCGAATCGATCCTCGATCTCGTCCTCGTCGATCCGGACGATCACCGGCCGCCCGTGCGGACAGGAGTAGGGATTCTCGCAGTCGTCTAACCTCGAGAGGAGGTCGACGACCGACCCCTCCGTCAGCGACGTGTTCCCCGTCAGCGACGGGTAGCAGGCCAGATCGCCGAGGAACTCGTCGGCCAGGGCGTCGACCGTTTCCGCGCCCGCCTCGCGGTCGCCCTCGATGAAGGAGGTGAGGACGTCCCGCAGGTTCTCGGGCTCCAAGGTTTCCTCGAGTACCGCCGGGACGGTCGTCACGGCGATCGTCCGGTCGTCGACGCGGTCGGCGTAGAAGCCCAGCCGCTCGAGGGCGTCCTCGTACCCCGCGAAGGCTTCGGCCTCGGCGGCAGTGAGCTCGAGTTCGACAGGCGAGGCCAGCGCCTGCGCGGCGGGGTCGTCGGCGAAGGCGTCCCGGAGGCGCTCGTAGTTGACCCGCTCGTCGGCGGCGTGCTGGTCGACCAGCGCGAGCCCGTCGGGAGTCTCGCAGACGAGGTAGGTGTCGTCGAACTGGCCGAGCACCCGCAGCGGCGGCAGCGAGTCGAAGTCGGTCTCGTCACCGGTTGCGGGGTCGCCGGCCAGCGTCCGCTGTTCGGTCGGGCCGTCGAACTTGCGGTCGGTGCGGTCCGAATCGGTCCGGTCGGCGGCCGTCGACCCGTCGTCAGGTTTCGACCGCGAACCGGAGCCGGCCGAACCCGCGCTCGAGCTCGAGACGAATTCCGTCGACGGTGCCGTTCCGTCCGTGCGGTCGGTTCTCGAGGGCGACGCCGAGTCCGAATCGGTGGCGGCTCGCTCCGTCCGCTCCGTCTCGGTTCGGCCCGTCGACGACGCCGCACTGGCGTTCGCCGTCGGTTCCGATTCGCTCGCAGCGGAAGCGACAGCGGAGGCGGTCGAACCGTCGTCTGACGACGATTCGGCGGTGTCGCGACTCGAGTCGTCGCTTTCGGTGCCGGAGGCGTCCGTTTCAATCGAGCCGTCGTCGAGCGATCGCTGGGTTCCGGCCCCCGACGAAGCGCTCGAGTCCGATCCTGAGCCCGGAGTCGATCGCTCGTCGCTCCCGCGGCGCGGTTCGATCCGCGCCTCGTCGGGCGCCGACCGGCCGCGGGGCGCCCGCGAGCGGAGCAGCCCGTGCTCGAGCAGCGCCGACTCCACCGCGGCGTCGATCTGCCGGCGGACGGCATCGTCGTCGTCGAACCGTACCTCCCGCTTTCGCGGGTGGACGTTCACGTCGACGGCGTCGCCGGGCACCTCGAGGAAGAGGACGACGAACGGGTAGCGGTCGCCCCCGAGTTGGGTACCGTAGGCGCCCATGATCCCCTCGCGGATCGCGTCGGCCGTGACCGCGCGGCCGTTGACGTAGGTCGCGAGGTACTCGCGGCTCGAGCGGTTGGTTTCGGGATGTGAGACGAGCCCCGAAACGGCGTCGACGGGTCCCGGCGGCAGTTCGTCCTCGTCGGCCTCGACGCGGATCATCGAGGACGCGACCTCGCGGCCGTAGACCGAGAGGACCGCGGCCTGCAGGTCGCCTTGCCCCGTCGTGGCGAAGACCTCGCGGTCGTCGTGGGTCAGCGAAACCGCCACGTCCGGGTTCGCCAGCGCGTAGCGGGTGACGACGCGGTTGACGTGGGCGAACTCCGTCGCCGTCGTCTTGAGGAACTTCCGGCGGGCTGGAGTGTTGTAGAACAGGTCCTCGACTTCGACGGTCGTCCCCTCAGGGCAGCCCACGGGCTCGACCGAGGTTACGTCGCCGCCCTCGTAGACCAGTTCCGTGCCCGCGCCGTCCGCGCCGCGCGGTCGCGAGCAGATGGTCAGCCGCGAGACCGAGCCGATCGTGTGCAAGGCCTCGCCGCGGAAGCCCAGGGTTCGGACGCCCGACTCGAGGTCCTCGAGCCCCTCGATCTTGCTGGTCGTGTGTTCGCGGACGGCGGCGCGTAGGTCCGCCTCGTTCATCCCGCGACCGTCGTCGGCGACCCGGATGAGTTCGGTGCCGCCCTCCTCGACGGTGACGTCGACGCGGTTGGCGTCGGCGTCGAGACTGTTCTCGACGAGTTCCTTCACGGCGCTGGCGGGGCGCTCGACGACCTCGCCGGCGGCGATGCGGGCGACGGTGTCCTCGTCGAGGCGGCGGATGTTCGTTTCCTCGCTCATGCCTCGAGCACACCCTCGACGGCGTCTTCGATCGCCGCGCAGCCGTCGTCGGGAACCGTCACCAGCGGCGGGCGCACGGCGTCGGTGGGGATCACGTCGCGGTGCTCGAGGGCCGCCTTCGTCGCCGGGGCGAACCCGTAGGCGCCGCAGGCTTCGAACAGGTCCGCGATCGCGTCCTGCAGCGTCGCGCCGCGTTCGGTCTCGGCGGTCTCGTACAGTTCGCTATAGGCTTCGGGGACGGCGTTCGACAGCGCGTTCACCCCGCCGTCGGCGCCCATCCGCAGCGACGGCAGCAGGAGGGCGTCGTACCCCTGTAGCAGCAGGAACTCGTCGGGCGTCGCCCGCATCGCCGCGAGGAAGTACTCGAGGTCGCCGCTCGAGTCCTTCAGGCCGACCACGTTGTCGTGCTCGGCGACCGCCTCGACGGTCTCGACCGCGATCTCGCCGCCGGTACAGGCCGGGATGTTGTACAGGAGCAGCGGCAGCGGCGACTCGTCGGCAACGGTCTCGAAAAACCGCTCGTTGCCGGCCGGCGCGTTCGCCGCGTGGAAGTACGGCGGGACGACGACCGCGGCGTCGGCGCCGAGGTCGGCCGCTTCCTCGAGGTACTCGAGCGTCTCGGCGACGCTGGTCGCGCCCGCGCCGGCGACAACTGGGACGTCGCCGCCGACCTGTTCGACCGTGAACTCGAGGACGCGGCGCCGTTCGTCGGGCGAGAGGCTGGCGAACTCGCCCGTCGTCCCGTTCGGGAAGACGGCGTCGATGCCGCCCGAAACGAGGTCGTCAAGGACCGTCTCGAGTGCGTCCTCGTCGATCTGGTTCGCGTCGTCGAAGGGCGTCACGACCGGACACGTGATTCCCGCGAGTTCCTGCTGGAGAGTCATATCGGACCATCTCGCGGCGGCCACAAAAACTCCGATGGAAACGGCACTCCACCAGCGGTCACTCACTGGTACTCGCCGGTGCGTCGCGTCCGGTCTAATACGGGAACCGCTCTACGACTGCGAGACCAGCCAGAACGCGACCGCACCGAGCACGAACGCGACGCCGACGTTGACCGCGAGGCCGACGACGCCGACGCCGACGACCAGCGCCAGCGCCCGCAGGTCATCGACGGGCTCGAACGCCGCGCGGCCGAGCTCGAGGGCGACGACCGCCAGCAGGACGCCGAGCAGCGCGGTCGGGAACGCCGCGAGTAGCGCGCCGGTCGCGACCATAGCGAGCGCAACGTAGCCGATTCCGAGCAGCACGTTCGCGCCGCCGGTCCGCGCGCCGAAGGCGTACTTGCCCGCGAGACCGCCGCTGCCGTGGCACATCGGGATCCCGCCCAGCGGAACCGCCGCGAGGCAGGTCACGCCCATGCTCGTCGAGAGGTCGTCGGCCGAGATATCCCGGTCGTAGAGATCGCCGCAGAGTAGCGCGGTCGCGATCGCGGCGTTCCCGACGGTCATCCCGAGCTGGGCGACGGTGCCCTCGAGCGCCGCAGCCGTGAGGCTGGGCGTGCCGGCGGGGAAGACGGCGAGTTCCGGCACCGTCGGCGTCGGCGCGCCGGCCGCGGCGACCGCCGCGGCGCCGCCGAGTCCGAGGACGACCAGCACGCTGGACTGGCGGTAGCCCGCGAGCGCGAGCAGTCCGACGACCGCGAGGCCGGCTCCCGCGACGGTCGGGCTTCCGAGCGAGAGGTCGACCGCCGACTCGAGCAGGAGCAGGGCGACGGCAAACTGGACGCCGCGGATGACCGGTTCGCCGACGACCCGCTGGACCCGGCCGACGAGGCCGAATTGTCCGACCGTCAACAGTACGCCGCCCGCGAGGAGTCCGGCCGCGGCGAGTTCCGGATACGAGAGCGAGCCGACGATGGCCAGCCCGACCAGCGCCTTCATCGGCTCGACGGACAGCGGCATCCCGTAGTACAGCCCCCAGACGATCTGGAAGACGCCGAAGCCGACGAGCACGTGGGGCAGGGAGACGCTCGTCGTCGCGGCCAGCGCCACCAGCAGCGGCAGGACCGTAATCGAATCCCCTAGCGCACCCGTCAGTTCTCCCAGAGAGAACTCGAGGTCGGATCGGTCCGTCGTCGGGAACGAGTACGCCATCTACGTCCGCTTCACGATAGAGCCATTTTACGGTTTCGCGAAACCTGTTTCGGTTATTTGATCGAGCTACGCTAGCATGTTCGGTTACGTCGGAACTGACAGCGGATCACCACCGCTAAGAGCGGTCCCTGCGACGCTCCGTGCGTGAGCGACCTCGGCAAAATCGATCGAACGTTCTTCGAACGGCACGTCGCGTCCAACCTCGGCGCGGATCGCGACGACGTGGCGCTGGGCCCGCAACACGGCGTCGACTTCGGCGTCCTCGAGATCGGCGGCCAGGCCCTCGTGACGGCGACCGACCCGATCTCGATCCTCCCGCCACTGGGGCTCGAGCGCGCGGCGCGGTTCGCCCTCGATCTGATCCTCGCGGACGTAGCGGTCAGCGGCGTTCCGCCGTCGCACCTTTCGATCTGCTTTACGCTGCCCGAGGAGATGACCGACGAGGAGTTCGCGACGGTCTGGGAGACGATCCACGAGGAGTGTGCGGATCTCGGCGTTTCGGTCGTCACCGGCCACACCGCCCGCTACTCCGATCCCAGCTACCCGTGGATCGGGGCGGCGACGGCGATGGGCGTCGGCGAGTTCGGCGAGATCGTCCGCCCCGACGGCGCGCGGGTCGGCGACCGGCTCCTGCTGACGACCGGCCCCGCCGTCGAGGCGGTCGGCTTGTTGAGCACCCACTTTCCCGACGCGATCGACGTCTCCGACGGCGCGCTCGCAGACGCGCAGGCGCGCCTCGAGGAGGTCCACTGCGTCAGGGACGCGCTGACGGCGGCCGCCGCGGGTCCCGTGCGGGCGATGCACGACGTGACCGAGGGCGGGCTCGCCGGCGCGCTGAACGAGATGGCCGACGGCGCGGACGCTCGGTTCGTCGTCGACCGCGCGGCCGTCCCGATGCGACCCGGCGTTCGCGAGGTCTGCGAGGCCCTCGAGATCGATCCCTGGGCGACGACCAGTTGCGGCTCGTTGCTCATCGCGGTCGACCCGGATGGGGTCGACGACGTGCGAACCGCGCTCGAGGACCGCGACACCGTCGTGGCCGAGATCGGTCGCGTCGAGTCGGGCAACGGTGTGATCGACGAAACCGGCGACCGAATCGAGCACCCGGCTGGCGACGCCTCCTGGGGCGTCTACGCCGACCTTGCGAGCGAGTAGCGAAGACTGATAGGCGTTCGCGTCGACGCAGCGCTCGAGTGCGAGCGTCCGGAACCGTCCGCCGACCACACCACCATCGATTTGTATAACCGAGAAATACTACCGGCTATGAGAACGCCAGCACCCGATACGCGTCCCGTCGCACTGACGATCGCGGGCAGCGACTCCGGCGGCGGCGCCGGCATCCAGGCCGACCTCGCGACGATGGCCGCCCACGGCGTCTTCGGGACGTCGGCGATCACGGCCGTCACCGCCCAGCACACCCGCGGCGTCGAGTCCTCGCACGTCTTGCCGCTCGAGGAGATCGAGGCCCAGATCGACGCCGTCACCGGCGACTTCGACGTCGCCGCGGCGAAGACGGGCATGCTCGCGACGACCGAGATCGTCGAACTCGTCGCCGAGAAGGCCAGCGAGTTCGACTTCCCGCTCGTCGTCGACCCCGTCATGGTCGCGACCTCCGGGGACCGGCTGCTCGAGCCCGAAGCCGAGCGCGCCTACGAGGACCTGCTGTCGGCGGCGACCGTCGCGACGCCCAACGCCGACGAGGCCGAGGTGCTGACCGGGGTCGAGGTCGTCGACGAGGAAAGCGCCCGCGAGGCCGGCCGGGAAATCCTCAAGACGGGCGTCGACGCCGTCCTCGTAAAGGGTGGGCACGTCCCCGGCGAACGAGTTCAGGACGTGCTCGTCACCGCCGACGAAGTGCGGGCGTTCGAGCACCCGCGGATCGGCACCGACGCGACCCACGGCTCCGGCTGCGCGCTGGCGGCCGCTATCGCCTCCCGACTCGCCAACGGCCAGCCGCTCTCGGACGCCGTCGGCGGCGCGACGGACTTCCTCGCGCGGGCGGTGCGGTACTACTACGACGTCGGCGAGGGCCACGGCGCGGTCAACCACATGGCGCCGCTTCGCAACGAGGCCGCCCGCGAGGCCACCGCCGAGGAGGTCGAAGCCGTCGTCGAGGAGTTCGTCGAGGCCGACGTCGCCGCGCTGGTCCCCGAGGTGGGGATGAACGTCGTCGGCGCGACCCCCTACGCCGAGGCCGTCGACGAGACGGCAGCCGTCGAGGGGCGGATAACCCGCACGCTGTCGGGCGTCCATCCCAACCGCGGGGTCCGCTTCGGTGCCTCGAGCCACGTCGCCTGGTTCCTGCTGGCGGCTCGGGAGTTCTTCCCCGGGCTCCGGTTCGCCGTCAACTGCCGGTTCGACGAGGACGTCGAGGCGGCGCTCGAGGACCTCGAGTGGGCCGTCGCCGAGTACGATCGCTCGGAGGAGCCGACCGAAATCGCGGGAATCGAGGGACGCACAATGCAGTGGGGCGCACAGCGGGCCTTCGAGGACCGCGACGAGCCGACGGCCGGCGTGATCGACCGCGGTGCCGTCGGCAAGGAGGCGATGGTGACGCTCGTCGCCGCGGATCTGAGGACGCTCGTCGAGCGCACGCTGGCGCTGCACACCGCAGTCGAAGAAGCTGGAACCGGAGCGACGGGTGACGAGCCATGAGCGCGAGCACCCTCGAGTTGGACGTCGGCCTCGTGCTCCCCCAGTACGGAACGGACGTCGCGACCGTCCGCGAGACCGTCCGCGAAGCCGAGCGGCTCGGCTACCGCTCGGTGTGGCTCGAGGACCACTTCCAGTCGTGGATCGGGGACCAGCGGCGGGCGACCCACGAGTGCTGGACGACGCTCAGCGCCGTCGCCGAGACTACCGACGAGATTCGCCTCGGGACGCTCGTCACCTGCCAATCCTACCGCCATCCCGCCGTGCTGGCGAAGATGGCCGCGACGGTCGACCGGATCAGCGAGGGCCGACTCGAGGTCGGCCTCGGCGCGGGCTGGTACGCCGACGAGTACGATCGGTTCGGCTACGAGTTCCGCGAGCCGCCGGCCGAGCGGATCCACCGGCTCGGCGAGACGATCGAAATCCTGCAGGGCCTGTGGACGAACGACACCTACAGCCACGAGGGCGAGTATCTCGATGTCGATCTCGAGGAGGCCTTTTGCGAGCCCCAGCCCGTGCAGGAGCCCCACCCGCCGATCTGGATCGGCGGTGGCGGCGAGGACGTTACCCTCCCCTACGCCGCCGAGTTGGCCGACGGCTGGAACTACGGCACCCTCGAGCCGGAGGGGTTCGAAGGAAAGCTCGAGGTCCTGCGAGAGCACTGCGCGAGCGACGAGCGGTACGACGAAATCGCGAAGTCCGCCGAACTGTTCGCCTTCGTCGGCGAGACGACAGACGAGGCGGAGAAGAAGCGCGAGCAGTTCCGCACCGAGTTCCTGCTGGACGAGCCCGCGGAACCGCGCGAGTTCTTCCTCGCGGGCTACCTCGAGACGGCACCGACCGGCACGCCGGCGGCGGTACGCGAGTCGCTGGCCGCGTACGCCGACGCCGGCATCGAAGAGGTCATGCTCGTCGTTCCCGATGCGGCCGATCCCAAGGACGACAGTCTGGCGCTGCTTGCGGCGGAACTGGGACTCGGGTAACGGGCAGCCCGGCCTCGGGCTCCCGAACGGATGCCGGAATCCAATCCCTTATTCGGGAGTACATCCACGTCACGACCTGCCATGGTCGACAGTCCGTTCGACGTCGAAATCCGCGTCGGCGAGGTGCTCGAGGCGGAATCGTTCGAGGAGGCGAACAAGCCGAAGATGACCAAGCTGTGGATCGACCTCGGCGAGCACGGCGAGGTCCAGTCCGCCGCGCAACTGGACCACCACTACGACCCCGAGGAACTCGAGGGGCGGCAGGTTCTGTGTGCGACGAACCTCGGCTCGGTCCGGATCGCCGGCTTCAAATCCGAGGCACTGACGGTCGGCGTGCCGGACGAGGAGGAGTTCCCCGTCCTCGTCGAACCGGAACAGGACGTGCCGCTCGGCGGGCTACTGTTTTAACCTGTCGCGGCCCGCCCGCGGGTCGCCGACCCGCCGACGCGTTACGCTTGCTCGAGTCGACGAGTCGCCAGACGTCAGACGCCAGTTAGCGGGAGAGACTCTTGATCACTATTCGATATATCCGGCGAACGCGAGGAGATCTGTTAGCCGTTTCTCACGTCCTCGTTCCGCGTTCGTCCCGTTTCTAACTATAGATCCGATAACAGATAATTCTCCGGCAAGAATACTTATGGCATCGAGGTCCCCTCTCTGGACCATGTCACAGCAAGGGCAGGCGATGGGCGACGCCGGCGCGCCACAGCGCACGTCGTTCGACCGGGCGAGCGTCGATCGAGTCAAGGAGTTCGTCGGCTTCGGTCCCGAGGACGAACGTCGCCTCGAGTCGCAGGCCCACCTCTTCGAACGGGTCAGCGACGACCTCGCGGACGAGTACTACGAGAACGTCCGGTCCCGCCGGAAGCTCGACGAGGCGTTCGCCGCGTCGGCGCTCAGCGAGGCCGAGTTCAAGCGGGAACACCGACAGTACCTCGAGGCGTTCGGGGAGGGCGACTACGGACCCGCCTTTTTCGAGCGCCGGGCGGAGTTCTCGCCCGCGGATCTGTTCGTCGAACCGGGGCTCAACGAGTACGTCGGCTCGTACATGGTGTACTACGAGCAGCTGCTCGAGGAGATCGCCGACGAGGTGACGGCGGAGTACGCGCCGGACCCGGGTGCAGAAGCGACCGGGGACGAACCAGACGCCGCGGCGGCCGTCGAGGACGCCGTCGACGAAACCGTCGAGCGAACCCTCTCGACGCTTCGGCTGGCTGTGCTGGACCAGCAGTTCGTCATCGGCTCGAAGGTCGACGACTTCATGGAGCAACTCGCCTCGATGACCCAGCGACGCGAATCGGTCCGTGCGGATCTCGAGGACACCGTCGAGGAACTCGAGGACTACGCGGAGCGGATCGGCGACGGCACGGAGACGATCGACGACGTCGCGACGGAGCAGTCGTCGTCGACGGCAGAAATCGCCAGCGAGATGTCGAACCTGAGTGCGACCGTCGAGGAGATCGCCTCGAACACGGAGGAGGTCAGCGCGACCGCCGAGCGCGCGGAGGAGATCGCTGGCGAAACGACCGACACCGCCGAACGGGCGATCGACAAGATGGAAGGCGTCCAGGACGCAGCCGGCGAGGTCACCGAAGACGTCGAGGACCTCCGCGAGGGCGTCCAGCGCATCGACGAGATCGTCGACGTCATCAACGACATCGCCGACCAGACCAACCTGCTCGCGCTGAACGCCTCGATCGAGGCCGCAACTGCCGGCGAAGCCGGCGACGGGTTCGCCGTCGTCGCGGACGAGGTCAAGAATCTAGCCGAGGAATCGCAGGAGGAAGCGGCCACCATCGAGCGGATGGTCAACCAGATCCAGGAGGATACACAGGAGACCGTCGAGAGCCTCGAGGACGCCAATGCGGAGATCGACGACGGCGTCGAGCTGGTCGAAGACACCGTCGAGAACCTCGGGGAGATCGAGACCGCCGTCAGCGAGGCGGCCTCCGGCGTCGACGAGGTCGCGACCGCGACGGACGACCAAGCCGCGAGCACCGAGGAGATCGCCGGCATGGCCGACGAGGTGATGGAGAACGCCGATCAGGTCGCGGCCGAGGTCGAGTCGCTGGCCGAGGTGAGCGAAGACGTCGAACGGCAGGTGCAGGTCGTGACGGAAATGGTCGATCGACTCGCGGACGTCCAGGAGAACGGAGACGTCTGAGACCAGACGGGTTCGGTCCTCGAGACCGGCGAACCGGAATCGACGAAACCCGCAGCACTTTACCCGTCGGAACACACTCGAGCGTATATGACAGAGGCGACGGGTATCGTCGGGGAATTCCTCTCGCTCAAGGAGAACACCGACGCGGAGCTGCTGGCGATGCAGTGTGGCGACTTCTACGAGTTCTTCGACGAGGACGCCGAGATCGTCGCCGACGAACTCGATCTCAAGGTTTCCAAGAAATCGTCGCACGGCTCGTCGTACCCGATGGCCGGCGTGCCGGTCGACGATCTGACGCCCTACCTCAAGGCCCTGGTCGAGCGCGGCTACCGGGTCGCGGTCGCCGACCAGTACGAAACCGACTCCGGCCACGCGCGGGAAATCGTTCGCGTGGTGACGCCGGGGACCCTGCTCGAGACGACCGACGCCGACGCGCAGTACCTCGCGGCGGTGGTCGACGGCTCGAGGTCTGGCGCAGGCTCGAGCGGCGCCGACGCCGACTACGGCCTCGCGTTCGCGGACGTCACGACCGGTCGCTTCCTCGTCGCCGAGGCGGACGATAGCGACGATGCCCTCACGGAGCTGTACCGCTTCGACCCCGTCGAGGTGCTTCCGGGACCGGACGCACGGACCGACGACGACCTGCTGAACGCGGTTCGCGAGCGTATCGGCGCGACGTTGACACTCCACGAGACGGAGGCGTTCGCGCCCAAGCGCGCGGACCACGCGGTTCGCGAGCAGTTCGGGACGGAGACCGTCGAGCGGCTGTCGGTCGGCGAGCCGACCGTCGCCGCCGCCGGGGCGATCTTGGACTACGTCGAGGAGACCGGCGCGGGCGTGCTCGCGTCGATGACCCGCATCCAGGCCCACCACGGCGACGACCACGTCACCCTGGACGCGACCACCCAGCGCAACCTCGAGCTCACCGAGACGATGCAGGGCGAGCGCGAGGGGTCGCTGTTCCGGACGATCGACCACACCGAAACCAGCGCCGGTGGGCGCCTCCTCAAGGAGTGGCTCCAGCGACCCCGACGCTCGCTCGAGACGCTCGAGCAGCGCCAGGAGAGCGTCGCCGCCCTCTCGACGGCGGCGCTGGCGCGCGACGAACTGCGGGACGAACTCGGCGAGGCGTACGACCTGGCGCGGCTGGCCTCGAAGGCGACCCACGGCAGCGCGGACGCCCGCGACCTGCTCTCGGTCCGGGACACGCTCGCCGTGCTCCCGACCCTCGCGGAGATCATCCAGTCGAACCCCGATCTAGCCGAGTCGCCGCTCGCCGAGATCGTCGACCGACCGGATCGCGAGGCCGCGGCGGACCTCCGGGAGACCCTCGCGGAAGCGCTCGCCGAGGACCCGCCGTCGACCGTCACGCAGGGCGGCCTCCTCACGCGGGGCTACGATCCCGAACTCGACGAGGTGATCGAGCGCCACGAAGAGGTTCGGGAGTGGCTCGACACCCTCGCCGAGCGCGAGAAGCGTCAGTACAACTTGTCGCACGTGACCGTCGACCGGAACAAGACCGACGGCTACTACATCCAGGTCGGCAAATCGGCCGCGGACGGCGTCCCCGACCACTACGAGGAGATCAAGACGCTCAAGAACTCCAAGCGGTTCACGACCGACGAACTCGAGGAGAAGGAGCGCGAGATTCTCCGGCTGGAGGAACAGCGCGGCGATCTCGAGTACGAACTGTTCGAGGAGCTTCGCGAGGAGGTCGCCGAGCGGGCCGAACTCCTGCAGGACGTGGGCCGGGCGCTGGCGACCGTCGACGCGCTGGCGAGTCTGGCGACCCACGCGGCGGAGAACCGCTGGGTGCAGCCGAATCTGCACCGAGGCGACCGCCTCGCGATCGATCAGGGGCGACATCCGGTCGTCGAGCAGACCACCGAATTCGTCCCGAACGACGTCGAGATGGACGAAGATCGGGGCTTCCTGGTCGTGACCGGGCCCAACATGTCCGGCAAGTCGACGTACATGCGGCAGGTCGCCTGCATCGTCCTGCTGGCCCAAATCGGGAGCTTCGTCCCGGCCAAGGACGCCGAGATCGGCCTCGTCGACGGCATCTTCACCCGCGTCGGCGCGCTGGACGAACTCGCGCAGGGTCGGTCGACGTTCATGGTCGAGATGAGCGAACTCTCGAACATCCTGCACACCGCGACCGAGGACTCCCTCGTTATTCTGGACGAGGTCGGTCGCGGGACGGCGACCTACGACGGCATCTCGATCGCCTGGGCGGCCACCGAGTACCTCCACAACGAGGTGCAGGCCAAGACGCTCTTCGCGACCCACTACCACGAACTGACGGGGTTAGCTGAGGAACTCCCCCGCGTCGCCAACGTCCACGTCGCCGCCGACGAGAGCGACGGCGACGTGACGTTCCTCCGTACCGTTCGCGACGGCCCCACGGATCGCTCCTACGGGATCCACGTCGCCGGTCTGGCCGGCGTTCCCGATCCGGTCGTCGACCGGTCGCGGACGGTCCTCGAGCGCCTGCGCGAGGAGAAGGCCATCGAAGCCAAGGGCGGCGGCTCGAGCGAACCCGTCCAGACGGTGTTCGACCTCTCGAGCGGCCAGTTCCGGGGATCCGCGAGCGCGGACGGTGGCTCGCCGGCGGACGACTCCGGGTCCGAACCGGACGCCGGCGAAACGGTCGAGCCCGAAGCCAAGGACGTCCTCGAGGACCTCGAGTCGATCGACGTGAACACGACGCCGCCGATCGAACTGGTTTCGAAAGTCCAGGAGTTACAGGAGCGCCTCGAGGACTGATCTGAGCGCGCCGCGCTCGAGGTTCTCGAGGGTGCAGGTGGACGGCGGCCTGAAGCAGCCGAGACGACGCGACGGCGGCGCAGGCCGATTACCGACAGCGATACCGATCACCGTTCGGCGCGAATCGCAGTGCCAGAGCATTTAAGACGGCTGCATGATAACGCAGGTGGTAGTTACTATTTAATCATGGGACGGAACACTCGCGGGGGCCGACCACGACGGTCCTTCTTGAAGGCGGCGGGTGCGGCGGGAGTGGCCGCCACGGCCGGCTGTCTCGATCAGTTGTCGGAAGAACAGGAGTTCGACGTGCTTCACGGGTGGGCCGAAGGCGACGGACAGGAGGCCATCCAGGCGCTCGTCGAAGGATTCGAGGAGAACTACCCCGACATCGACTTCGGCGTGGAGGACGTCCAGGGTGGCGCCCGCGACAACCTCGAGACGGTCGTCTCGAGGCGGCTCCGGGACGGCGACCCGCCGAGTACCTGGCAGGAGTGGCCCGGCGCCAACCTCCTGCAGTTCGGCGACAACCTCGGCGACATCGAGGGCGACGTCTGGGACGACGATATGAAGGAGAACTACCTCGAGGGGCCACAGGAGGCGGCTCGGCCGGACGGGACCTACGTCGCGGTGCCGCTGAACATCCACCGGATCAACAACCTGTTCTACAACGTCTCGGTCGTCGAGGAGGCGGGCGTCGACCCCGAATCGATCGACGGTCCCGAGGCGCTCGTCGACGCCTTCCAGACGGTCGAGGAAAACACCGACGCGACGCCGTTCGTCAACGGGACGGGCGAACTGTTTACCGTCTTCCAGCTCTGGGAGACGATCTTCCTCGCGCAGGCCGGTGCCGACGCCTACGACGACCTCATCAACGGCGAGTTCGACGACGTGGACGCGGTTCGCGACTCCCTCGCGCTCCTGGCCGAGTACGTCGAGTTCTTCCCGGACGATCACTTCTCGACGTCCTTCACGGAAGCGAACGAGCGCGTCATCGACGGCGACGCGGCCTTCATCCACCAGGGCGACTGGGCCGCCGGCACCTACCGGAACAGGGACGGGTTCGACTACGGAGACGACTGGGATCACGTTCCGTTCCCGGGCACCGAGGGGCTGTACGCGCTCAACATGGACTCGTTTACCTACCCGGCGGACAACCCGACGCCCGAGGACACCAAAACGTTCCTCAGCTACGTCGGCTCGACGGACGCCCAGGAGCGGTTCAACCCGCTGAAGGGGTCGATCCCGCCGCGGGTCGACATCGACGAGAGCCAGTTCCCGCCGTTCCTCCAGCAGCAGATCGGAGACTTCCGCGACTCCGACGCGCAGCCGCCGTCGATCGCCCACGGCGCCGCCGTTCCGCCGGCGATTCGAGGGGAAGTAGAGGACGCGATCGACGCCTACCTCGGCAACTTCGACCCCGACGACCACGCGCCGTCCCTCCTGAGTGCATTCACCGCATAGGCCGCCCTCGCTGCCGCGCAAGTTCGACCGCCGAACCGCACCGGAAGCGAGACACGCCCGCTTTTCTGCGTGCCGCTCCAACAGCCGTCGATGACAGCCACGAGCTGGGACGACCTCTTCGACCGCGGTGCGAGCTACGGGGTCGATCTCGAGCGGATTCGAGCGGTGGACGACAACCTGGACGAGTCGGTGGCTGAGACGGGCGCTGACGGAACCGAAACCGAAATCGAGGAGGCCGACGATAACCGGCCTGACGGCGAATCCGGATCCGATCGGCCGAACCCCGCCCGCGTCGTCGCCGCCGCCGCCGTACTCGCGGCGGACCCGTTCGTCGACGGCGACGCCCGCGCGGCGCTGGATCACGTTCGCCGTCACTCGTGGGTCGACCTCGTCGCCAGCGACCACCTCCTCGAGCGGACCGAGCGGCTGGTGACCGAACTCGCCGACGCCGACCTCGCGGCCGATCACCGGGCGCGTCTCGAGGCCGAACGAGTGGCGGTCGATCACCCGCCGGAGGACCACCCCGCACTTGCGTCCGCGTACCGGGGGAACGCGGCGCATCTGTTGTCTTACGACGAGGGGTTAGGGTCAGCGAAAGCGGGCCTCTCGATGCAGCCTCACCTCTCGGTGAGCGTCCGTCCGCCGGACGCGTTCGCACAGCTGTTCGATCCCGAGAGCCTCTACGAGGCCGTCGAGGGCGGCGAGTATCCGGGGCCGGATCGGGATCCGCGTAGTTGAATCGAGGGGCGGGAGAGAAAGAGCAGGAGAAACGGCGGCGGGCAGTCCGACGAAGCGTCAGTGATACTCCGCCAGCCACGCCGAAAACGCCTCGAGCGCGCGGCCGCGGTGGGAAATCGCGTTCTTCTCCTCGGCGCTCATCTCGGCGAACGTCCGCCCGTCGTACTCGAAGATCGGATCGTAGCCGAACCCGCCCTCGCCGCGCGGCGCGACGATCGTCCCGCGCACCGATCCCTCGAAGGTCTCCGTCCGCTCGCCGTCCGCGAAGGCGACGACCGTCCGGAACTGCGCCCGGCGGTTCTCCTCCTCGCTGACGAGGTTCCAGAGGCGCTCGACGCCGACGGTGTCCTCGACGTAGGCCGAGTACGGCCCCGGGAACCCCTCGAGCGCGTCGACGAAGAGGCCGGTGTCGTCGACGACGACGGGTTCCGTGCCGCCCAGTTCCTCGTAGGCCTCGCGCGCGCCGCGGGCGGCGATCTCGGAAAGCGAGTCGCTCTGAACTTCGGTGTAGTCGTACTCGACCTGGTTGACGGCGGTGATCCCCTCGAGGTACTCCCGGGCCTCGCGGGCCTTGCCTTCGTTGCCGGTGACGAACCGAACGAGCATGTGTTCGTGCGAGGCGGGGTGCTCCGGGGGAATATAGCCGTCGGTTGCCGGCTGGGCGCGACTCTGCGTGTCGGTTCGAACGTTCTCCGCAACGCGAACGCTTTCGGTCCCCGAGAGTGACAATCACTGTCACAACTACCGATGAGTTCGTCACCACCCGTCCGACTCGGCGTCGTCGGACTCGGCTTCATGGGACAGACCCACGCAACCAACGCCGAGGAGTTCGGCCACGACGTCGTCGCCGGCGCGGACGTCGTCGCCGAAACGCGCGAGGAGTTCGCGCAGGCGTACGGCGCGACGACCTACGAGGAGTTCGAGGCGATGTACGAGGCCGAAGACCTCGACGCCGTCGCCGTCTCGACGCCCAACGCCTTCCACGAACCGGCCGTCGTTGCCGCCTTAGAGCGCGGCTACGACGTCCTCTGCGAGAAGCCCCTCGCGAACGATCTCGAGAGCGCCGAGCGGATCGCGTCGGCCGCGGCCGAGTCCGACGGCTTCTGCACGGTCAACTTCCACAACCGCGTCTCGACCGCCGCCGAGGTGTTCAAAGAGTACCAGGCGGAGGGCCACTTCGGCGAGATTACCCACGTCGACGCGAACTACGTCCGCCGCCGGGGCATCCCGGGCGTCGGCTCGTGGTTCACCAACGAGGAACTCTCCGGCGGCGGCGCCGTCGTCGATATCGGCGTCCACGCGATCGACTTCGCGCTCTACCTGATGGAGTACCCGTCCGTCGAGGAGGTCTTCGCCGTCACGCGGACCGAGTTCGGCGACCGCGACGACTACGTCGACCCCGGCGACTGGTACGAGGCGACCGAGGAGGCCGTCTTCGACGTCGAGGACTCCGCGACGGCGATGATCCGCTGTGCGGACGACAAGACGATTTCGCTCGAGGTGACCTGGGCCGCCAACCAGGCCGAGACGAACGATTTCATTGTGCGGGGGACGGAGGCCGGCGCCGAACTCGAACTCGGCGGCGAGGCGCTGACGCTGTTCCGGAGCGGCACGCAAGGGACCGACCACAACATGGACGCGACGCTCACCGAGGGCGCGCTCGACCACACCGGCTGGGAGGGCAGCGACGAGCGGTTCCTCGAGGCCGTCGCGGCGGGCGAGGCGCCCGCGATCAATACGGTCGACCAGGCGCTGATGGTCCAGCGCGTAATCGACGCGATCTATCGGTCAGCGGAGAAGGGAACGTCGGTGTCAGTTACCGCCGACTGATCTATTCGTCGTCGACGATGACTTCGACCGGCTCGTCCTCGCGGTCCTCGTCGGCGCTCGCCGCGCTCTGTTCCTGCTGCCAGAGGAGCGCACCGGCGACGGCGACGACGATCCAGGAGCGCCAGTTGGCCAGGTTCAGGGTGTAGCCGACGCCGAACGGCTTCTCGACGAGCATCCCTTCGCCGGGCTGCCAGTACGCCGAGAGCATGCGACTGATGCTCGGCCGGTCGAAGTTGTACGGTACCCCGAGAATCTCTCCGGAGCTCGGTTTGTCTGCCATGCGCGGTGATACGTTCTCCCCTGTCAAGAGTATTGCGTGCTCGTCTCGGCAAGCGAAAGCGAGCCGCCAGCCTTCCGGCGCCTCGAGATCGGTGCACGAACGGGCACTACCAAGATAGAAACACGCTTCCCGTCGGCGTACTAACCAGTTCCTATGGTCCTTCCGCTCGAGATGGGCTGGCGCCACCTGCTGTTCGAGAACTGGCCGGTCGACGCCGAGGCGCTCGAGCCCCACCTTCCCGACGAGTTAGCCGTGGATACGCACGACGGGAGCGGCTGGCTCTCGGTGATCCCGTTTACCAACGTCGCCGTTCGCCCGCGCGGCGTTCCGGCGCGCGCCGGCATCCGACTCCCCGAGATCAACGTGCGGACGTACGTCACCCGCGACGGCAGCGACGGCGAGCCGGCGGTCTACTTCTTCAGCCTCGACGCGGACGGCATCGCGAGCGTGCTCGGCGCGCGCTGGTTCCACCACCTGCCGTACTACTACGCGCGGATCTCGCTCGAGCGGAGCGACGACGGCGGCATCCGGTTCGAGAGCCGGCGCCGCCACCCCGGATCGCGGCCCGGCGCGTACGAAGCCACGTACCGGGCGACCGGCGACCCGTTCGCGGCGCCCGAGGACCCGCTAGCCGAGTTCCTCGTCGAGCGCTACCGGTTCTACACCGAGGCGCCGGACGGCTCGCTGCGCTACACGGACGTCGACCACCCGCCGTGGACGCTGTACCCGGCGACGGCGACCGTCGAGCGGAACACGCTGCTGGCGGCGAACGCGTTCGAGCGGCCGTCGACGGAGCCGGTGCGCTACTACAGTCCGGGCCTCGACGTCGTCGCGGCGACGAGTCAGCGCTGCGACGCGAACTGAGCAGGAATTAGGCGTCGTCTGCGCTGTCCTCGACGTATCGACCACGGCCCTCGACATCCTCGAGGCGCTCCAAGACTCGCTCGTCGCCGACCTCGCGGTAGCCCTCGAGCACCGCCTCGCGCAGCGGCTCGGGGTCGTCGGCGGTGCCGACGAGGCTCTGGTCGAAGACGTGGACGTCCATCGCGTAGTCCTCGACGTGGTCGGTGTGGTAGCCGAGGCCGAAGTCGATGAGGGAGGTGCGGCGGTCGCTGGTGCGGACGTTCCGCGTCGTCGGATCCCCGTGGACGAACCCGGCATTGTGTAATCGTGCGAGGTGCCGTCCGACGTCGCGGACCCGCTCGGCCGTCAGGGACTCGCGGAGATCGCACTCGCCGACGTACTCGAGTTCCAGGCGCGCCTCGCGGGGATCGACGTCCGAGAGCACCGGCGTCGGCACGCCCTCGCGGCGCGCGAGGCTCGTGAGTCGCGCCTCGAGGGTCGTTCGCTCGCGGCGGAGTCGGTCGTCGAGTTCGGGGTGACGGTAGGTTTTCGCCTCGCGGCGTTTGGTCACGCGGCCGGCGTCGGGAGAGAGGTCGACGAGGGCTTCGGCGCCCCGGACCTGCTGCTCGCCTTCAGCGCCGCGGCCGGCGGCTAATTCGGGCTCGTCCGCGCGCCACGTCACCGGCACCTGATCCGGTCGGAAATCGGGGTTGACGCGGGACTCCTCGAGCGCGAGCGTGTCGCCGGCGTCGTACATCTTTGCCCCGAGGACGGCGATCATGCCGGCGTTGTCCCGCAGAAAGCGCGGTTCGGGCGCGTGAAACTCGGCGCCGCGCTGGTCGCACATCTCCACGAGCATCTCGCGCAGGCGAGCGTTCTGGCCGACGCCGCCGCCGAGCACGAGTTCGTCGCTGCCGGTCAGCGAGAGCGCGCGCTCGGCCACCTCGGTCAGCATGCCGAAGACGTTCTCCTGCAGCGAGTAGCAGATATCTTCGACGGGAACCCCGTCGTCGTAGCGCTGCTTCGCGGCGCTCATGATCCCCGAGAACGAGAAGTCCATCCCCTTGACGACGTAGGGAAGGTCGACGTACTCGCCCTCCTTCGCAGCCTCCTCGACCTTCGGGCCGCCGGGGTGGGACCAGCCGACGTGGCGCGTGAACTTGTCGATCGCGTTGCCGACGCCGGTGTCCATCGTCTCGCCGAGCACGCGGTACCGACCGTTCCGATACGCGAGCAGGTGCGCGTTCGCCCCGCTTGCGTTGAGACAGACCGGCGAGTCGAAGTCGGCGGTGTGGCGCCCGATCTCGAGGTGGGCGACCATGTGGTTCACGCCCACGAGGGGGACCTCGAGGCTCTGACTTAGCGCGCGCGCGGCCGTGCCGACGGTCCGCAGGCAGGGACCGAGCCCCGGTCCGCGGGAGAAGGCGACGGCGTCCACGGGCGGTTCGTCCGCGGGGCCGTCGGAGGTCTCGCGGGCGTGCTCGAGGGCTCGTTCGACCACCTGCGGGATCGCCTCGTGCATGTGTTCGGCGGCCTCGCGCGGGTGGATGCCGCCGCTGTCGGGCTGGTAGGCGTCGCTCTCGATAAAGACGTCGTCGGTCGCGGAATCGAATACCGCCGCGCTGGCCGCCCAGGCGGTGCCCTCGATTCCGAGAATGCGGGTATCAGAACTCACGTGTCTGGGTACGCTACTCCTGCTCTCGGTCCGGTCTCAGCACTGCGGTACTCGAGCGCTCGAGACGCGAGCGGCCGGCAGGAATCGGCTGGAACGCGTTACTCCCACTCGGTGTAGCTGCACTTGCCGCAGTGCTTGCGGTCGCCGTGGTCGGCGAGGAAGGAGTCGCCGCATCGGGGGCACTGCTCGCGGTCGGTGCTGCCGTCGTCGTTGTAGAGTTCGTGGCGTGCCATGTTATGCTTCCTCCGCTTCAGCGTCCGCCTCTTCCTCGACGCCGATCTTGTTGCGCTCGAGCATGTGGTCCTGCTCGACTTCGCGGGCGAAGTCCGCGGATTCGTAGACCTTGGCTTCGCCGACGGTCTTTCGCATGCCGAACTTCGTGTTGAGGTTGCGGATGACGACCTCGTCGGCGTCCTTGTTCAGCTTCGCCGCGAGGCTGTCCCGAACCTGCAGGCGCTCGGGGGTGGCGTCCTCGTGGGTCAGCTCGAAGGTCACGTCGGTACGGTGCAACATGGGGTTGTCCTCTTCGGAAACGATGTCGACGTCCATGATATCACTCAGTTACACTACTATCCCCGTGTAGCGCCTAAAAGGATTTCGAACCCGCCACCGGCGTCTCGGGTTCGCTCCGGGCTTGACCGGTCGCGATCGCCGCGCGGTCGCCGCCGTCGTCGGTTCCCAAAGCCCGCGATCGGCGTTCGAGCCGATCGCGTCCGATATCGTCATTCCGATTATTAGTTTTTGTAACGAGTATTTTATCACAGACATGAACGAGCCGGAGGTATGGACGTCGAAGATATTTCCGTCGCGGAGCGACTCGGAATCGGCATCGGACTCGTGGTCGTCGGCTCGGCGCTGGGGCAGCCGAACCTCGGGCTCATGACTCGACTCGCCGCGTTGGCAACGCTCTTCGGAATCGGATTTCTCGGCGCGGCGTTCGAACCGCCGCTCACGAACGCGCTCGGCGCCTCCCGGTGGGACGAGCTGGGCGGGGTGAAACAGACAGCAGTGCTGTTCGTGCTCGCCGTCGTCGCGATCGTCCTCTGGTTCGCCGTCTCGATCGGCCAGAGCGCGCTCGAGGCGATGCTCTGACGACCCGGCTCGCGGCCGGCGCTCCCCGCCCGCGTCGCGCAGCGCCGCTCGAGACGAACTGAAACCGAAATTAGTTAACCGTCTCCGCGCCTGAAATTAGAGTTATTCCCCTTGAGCTTCCAACACTAACTATGGCAGAGAGACACAAGCATGAACGGACGCTCACCGGCATCGAGATCGTAATCGGCGGGCTGCTGGCGGGGCTCGTGGGCGGCGTCGGCATGGGGCTCGTGCTCCTGCTCGGACCGGACGTGTTCGAGGTCCTCGGCGCGCTGCTCGGATCGTCGACGATCGCCGCGGGGTGGATCGTCCACCTCGCGGTGAGCATGGGCTTCGGGATCGCGTTCGCCGTCGTCGTCTCGCGGCCCGCGGTTCGGCAGTTCGTCGGGTCGTTCGACGAGTACGCCGGCGCCGCCGTCGCCTTCGGGACGGCGCTCGGCCTCCTCGTAGGCGGCCTCATCCTCCCGGCCGCGGTGGCCCAGGCGGGGGTGGCGACGCTGCCGCTGCCGTTCCTGCCGCTGCCGGGGCTGGCAGCGGAGTTGCTCGGGGCGGCCGTCTTCGCAGTCGGCCACCTCGTCTACGGCTTGCTCGTCGGCGCGACCTTCGGGACGATCAACGGCGCGGTCCCGCGTCGACTCGCCGACCGGACGCCGACCCACAACTGAGCCGCAACTGCCCGCACAGCACGGCCGCTCGCGGTCCTATTCTTCCACGACGACGAGCCCGCGCGGCGCCTGCGCCTTGAGCGCGTCGTCCCAGTCGATCCCGACGGGTCGCCACCGATCGCCGAAGTTCGTGGTGACGAACAGTCCCTGATTGTTCACGCCGTAGACGACGCCGTCGGCGGCGACCGCCTCGGATGCGTTCAATGCAGGGTCGTCGAAGACGGTCCGGACGACGCCCTCGCCCATCGGAATCCCGCGGTCGTCGAGGCGGTGCCATCCCTCGCCGGCCGTCCGCCGGTACACGTACGATTCGGCCCGTTCGGCCGTGTGGGCCGCCGAGGCGCCGCTCGCACTCGAGACGAGCACCCGGTCCGGATCGGCGGGATGGGGGACGACGCTCCAGCAGTAGGTGTGCTCGAGCCCGTCCTGCGGCCGCCGCCAGGATTCGCCGCCGTCGTCGCTCTCGGCGTAGCCGTCGCCGGCCGCCGAGTAGATTCGTCCCTCGCGATCCGGGTGGGTTGCCAAGCTGTGGTTGTCCCGGCGCGAGCCGTCGGGGCGTTCGTGCCACGTCTCGCCGCCGTCGGGGCTGTAGACGAACGCGCCCGCCTCGATGCCCACGTAGAGCCGCTCGGGATCGAACGGATCCACCTCGAGCCAGCGGGTGTGATGGGTGTGCGGACGCGGCGGGAAGTACCACTCCGGCTCGGAGGGGAGGTCGGTCAGCCCCTCGAGGAGCGTCCAGGAGTCGCCGCCGTTCGCGCTGCGGTAGACGCGGCTCGGTTCGGTCCCGGCGTAGACCACGTCGGGATCGTGCGGGCTGATCGCCAGCGACGTGACGGCCTGGCTGACGAAGTCCGTCTCGAGGGGCGCGAACGTCTCGCCGCCGTCGCTCGAGCGGTGGAGGCCGTCCTCGAAGGTCCCGACGAAAACGCGCTCGGGCGCATCGGTCGAAGCCGCGACGCACTCGAGGGAGTGCCCCTCGAGGCGCGTCGCGGTCGTCCAGTCGTCGGCCGTCGGTCCCGAGCCGCGACAGACGAGCAGCCGATCGCGGAGCGCGACGTACGCTGTGGCCATAGCGGGTATAGAACCTACTCGTACAAACGAAATGGGGTAGCAACGGCCTCCGCCGCTCGACTAGCGCTGCGCGCGAAGACAGATCGACCGGGGAACGCGACGCTCCAATTCCGTCGCCGCGTCCGGAAACTCCCGCTCGAACGCCTCGTTCGGGGCTGGCTCCTCGAGCGCGCGCAGGTCGAACCCCGTCTCGAGCAGGGGTCGGAGCAACTCGGTCAACGAACGCCGGTAGTAGACGCCGGGGTTCGAACTCTCTTCGCCGGTCCAGTGGATCTTGAACCGCTCCGTCTCGTGGTAGTTTGTCCGCGGCGACGACGGCTCGACGACCGGGTTCAGATCCTCGAGCGCCGCGTACGCATCGGGGTACGCCTCGTCTCGGACCACCTGAAAGTCGTGGAACGGGTGGTGCGTCGAAAGGACGACCGAGCCCCCGGGTCGAAGAACGCGAGCGAACTCCTCGACGGGCGTCTCGAGCGACGGCAGGTGCGAAAACACGTGCTGGCAGCACACGAGGTCGAACGAGTCGTCCTCGAGGAACTCGAGCGGTTCGTCCACGCGAGCGCGGCGAAAGTCGACCCGATCGCCGTGTCGCTCCTCGGCGGTTCGAATCATCTCCTGACTCGCGTCGATCCCGAGCACGTCCGCGCCGCGGTCGGCGAGCCGCGCCGCGTAGTGGCCGTCGCCGCAGCCGGCGTCGAGGACGCGCAGTCCGTCGACCGGCGGCAGGAGCGATCTGATCGTTGGCCAGAGGAGGTGTTTCTTCGTGGGCTGTTGGGTGAACTCCGCCCAGATGTCGGCAACGGCGTCGTAGTGGTGTTCGATCGAATCGGAATCGCCGTCCATACGCGCCGTTCGGCGGCGGTTCCAAGAGTAGTTGTTACGATAACAACATCTTCCGAGTTCGAGAGTGAGAGTGAGAGTAAGAAAGGAAAACGCCAGTAACCGGCTCAGTCGTCGTCCATCGGCGCCGACACCGGCTCGACGCGCTCGCCGCGCGGACCTTCGATGTCGACCTTCGGGAGCAGGTCCCGCAGGTAGCGGCCGGTGTGGGATTCGTCGAGTCGCGCGACCTCCTCGGGGGTACCCGTCGCGACGACCTGCCCGCCGTTCTCGCCGCCCTCGGGGCCGAGGTCGATGATGTGGTCGGCGTTCTTCACGAGGTCGAGTTCGTGCTCGATGACGACGACGGTGTTGCCGTTATCGGTCAGCCGGTGGAGCACGTCGATGAGTTTGCGTTCGTCCTCGCTGTGGAGCCCGGTCGTGGGCTCGTCGAGCAGATAGAGCGTCTCGCCCGAATCCTTCTTGCCCAGTTCTTCGGCGAGCTTGATGCGCTGTGCCTCCCCACCGGAGAGCGTCGTCGAGGGCTGGCCGAGCTTCATGTAGTCCAGCCCGACGTCCTTCAGGAGTTTGAGGCGCCGGCGGATCTGGCTCGAGGACTCGAAGAACTCGTAGGCCTCCTCGACCGACATCTCGAGGACGTCCGCGATGGTCTTGCCCTTGTAGGTGACGTCGAGGGTGGCGTCGTTGTAGCGGGCGCCGTCGCACTCTTCGCAGGGGACGTACACGTCCGAGAGGAAATTCATCTCGATCTTCACCGTGCCCTGCCCGCCACACTCCTCGCAGCGGCCGCCCTTGACGTTGAAGGAGAACCGGCCCTTCTCGTAGCCGCGCTGTTTCGAGAGCTTCGTCGAGGCGAACAGCTCGCGGATGTGGTCGAAGACGCCGGTGTACGTTGCGGGATTGGAGCGCGGCGTGCGGCCGATCGGCGACTGGTCGATCAGGCGGACCGTCTCGATCTCCTCGAGGCCCTCGAGGTCGTCGTAGTCGCCCGGGATGACGCTCGTGTTGTCGTTCATCTGGCGGGCCAGCCCCTTGTAGAGGACCTCGTGCATGAGGGTGGACTTCCCGGAACCCGAGACGCCCGTAATGGCCGTAAAGCAGCCAAGCGGGATGTCGACGTCCAGCTCCTTGAGGTTGTGCTGGCGCGCGCCGAGGATCGTCATCGCGCCGTCGGGGTCGCGGCGCTCCTCGGGCACGGGGATCTGCTTGCGTCCGGAGAGGTAGTCGCCCGTCACGGAGTCCTCACACTGCTTGACTTCCTCGACCGGGCCGTTGACGACGACCTCGCCGCCGCGCTTGCCGGGGCCGGGGCCCATGTCGACGACCTGGTCCGCGCGGCGCATCGTCTCCTCGTCGTGTTCGACGACCAGCAGGGTGTTGCCGAGGTCGCGCAGTTCCTCGAGCGTGTCGAGCAACCGGTCGTTATCGCGCTGGTGGAGCCCGATCGAGGGCTCGTCGAGGACGTACAGCACGCCCACGAGGCCGGAGCCAATCTGCGTGGCCAGTCGGATGCGCTGGCTCTCGCCGCCCGACAGCGTCGAGGCCTCGCGGTCGAGGGTCAGGTACTCGAGACCGACCTCGACCATGAAGCCGAGTCGCGCGCGGATTTCCTTAAGGATCTCCTCGGCGATGACCTTCTCGCGCTCGGTGAGGTCCGCCTCGAGCGACTCGAAGTGCTCCAGGGCGTCGCCGATGCTCATCCCGTTGATCTCCGTGATCGAGGTCCCGTCGACCAGCACCGCGCGGCTGGCGGGCTTGAGGCGGGTGCCGTCGCAGGCCGGACACTCCGTGACCGACATGTAGTCCTCGATGTGCTCGCGGGTCGAGTCCGAGTCGGTCTCGAGGTAGCGGCGCTCGAGGTTCGGAATGACGCCCTCGAAGCGCTTGCGCTTCCGTCGCGTTCCGTTTTTCGTGTGGCGCTTGAACAGCACCTCCTCGTCGGTGCCGTACAGGAACTGTCGCCGGATATCCTCGTCCAGTTCCTCGAACGGCGTCGACAGCGAGACGTCGAAGTGCTCGGCGACGGCGTCGAGGCGCGTCTGGTAGTACGAGCGGTTGTAGCTCCAGGCTTCGAAGACGTGCTTGAGCGGCTTCGAGGGGTCCTGCACGACGAGATCCTCGTCGACTTCCTTGGTCTCGCCCAGTCCCTCACACTCGGGACAGGCGCCGTGGGGGGAGTTAAAGGAGAACGAGCGGGTCTCGATCTCGGGAACGTCGATGCCGCAGTGGGTACACGCGAGGTCCTTCGAGAACTCGACGACGAACCGGTCGTCATCGTCGTCGCCCTCGTCGCCCAGCGCGCCGGTCCGACGGGCTTCCTCGCCGAGGTCTTCGGCGGCCTCCTCCGGCGGGTCCGGGAGGATGACCTTCAGGACGCCCTCCGCCTCGGCGAGCGCGGTTTCGACGCTGTCGATGATGCGCGGACGGTCCTCCGCGGAGACCTTCACGCGGTCGACGATGACGTCGATCGTGTGGTCGAAGTTCTCGTCCAGATCGGGATCGTCGAGCGTGAGGTCGTGTTCCTCACCGTCGATCTCGACGCGGGCGTACCCTTCGGACACTAACTCCTCGAAGAGATCCTCGAAAGCGCCCTTCTGGTCGCGGACGACCGGCGCCGCGAGCTTGGCCTTCGTCCCCTCGGGCAGCTCGAGGATGCGCTCGACCATGTTCTGGGCGCTCTGTTCGCCGACTTCGCGGCCGCACTCGGGACAGTGGGGCGTGCCGACGCGGGCGTAGAGCAGCCGCAGGTAGTCGTGCAGTTCGGTGACGGTCCCGACGGTCGATCGCGGATTGTTCGCGGCGTTCTTCTGGTCGATCGAGATCGCCGGGGAGAGCCCTTCGACGGTCTCGACCTGGGGCTTGTCCATCTGGCCTAAGAAGTTCCGGGCGTAGGCCGAGAGGCTCTCGATGTATCGGCGCTGGCCCTCGGCGTAGATCGTCTCGAACGCGAGCGAGGACTTACCCGAGCCCGACAGGCCGGTGACGACGGTAAACTCCTCGCGGGGGATCTCCACGTCGAGGTCCTTGAGGTTGTGTTCCTCCGCACCGCGGACTTCGATGTAGTCCTTGCTCATGTCTCGCTTGCGATAGGTCGTGAGTAGCTGGTCGCGCGACTCGATACCCGATTCATTGTAGGTGTATCAGTGGCCCGAGGAACTTAACGGGTCTGAAACCCGAATGGCGAGGTGTTCGTTAGCACTAGTCACAAAGCCGCAGGACGGGGTGCCCAAAGTGACTTCGGCCGGAAGCACGAACGGTCGGTCATGAGTGACGACACCGAGCCCGACCTGTCGGTCGGCGAATTCGTCGAGTACTGCCGGACCCAGGCGGGGCTCCTCTCCGGGCAGGTCGAAACCATGGGCAAGGAAGCGGACGAACTCTTGGACGAGATCGAAGAGACGGTCGCGGACATCCGCTCGCGACTCGAGGAGCAACAGGGCGCGAATACGAAGGGAACGGCGACTCCAACCTCGACAGCCGATCCGGGCGCGGACGACGTTGACGTCGAGGACGTCGAGGAGATGGCGGCGGACTTAGAGGAAAAACAGACGATCGTCGAGGCCAAACAGGCACGGATGCAGGCGTTTCAGGAACTGGCCGCGGACTACACCGAGCTCGCCGAGGAACTGCAGTCGGACGCCGAGGACGGCCGGGCGGCGATGACCCGCGTCGTCGAGTTCGAACTCGATCGCGACGCGCCGGCGTACTTCGACGAGCGCCAGACGCTGGCCGAAGCGGCAGCCGACGCCACGGAATCGGACGATTCGGAGCCTACCGAAGTCGAACCGGAGTAACGGGCCTCGATTCACCGCTGCGGGGTCGGAGGAGACGTTTTGTACGTTCGGCCGGTAGTGCGCACGTATGTCCCAGACCACCCATAGCTGCCTCTGCGGCGCGACCCTCGAGTTTCGCCAGGATATCGTCAAGGAAGGCGGCGGCGTCTATCCGACCTGGAAGTGCAAGGACTGTGGGACCGAGGTTCCGGGGCAGATCGCCGAGAAGTTGCGCCACCAGCATCCATCGTGAACGCTCACCTCGAGTTCCCTACAGCGACAGCGCCTCGAGCGCCGCGTCCACGTCCGCCGGCGTGTTGACAGCGTGGACGGAGATCCGGATTGCGTCCGGGTACGGCAGCGAGCGGATAGTGATGTCGTGTGCGGCGAGTCGCTCGACGGTCGCCTCGGGATCGTCGACGTCGATCGTCACCAGCCCCGATTCGAACTCGCGCGGACTCAGTAACCGCTCGTCCGAGATCCCCGCCTTCAGGCGGTCCGTGAGCCGCTCGATCCGATCCCGAACCGTCTCGAGGCCGATCTCCTCGAGGCAGTCGATCGCCTCGACCAGGCCGGCGTGGGGAACGGGACTCGCGGTGGCGACCTCGAACCGCCGCGCGCCGGCCGCGTACTGGTACTCGGTAGCGTCGGGATCCTTGACGCTCCGGTAGCCGATCGCGGGCGGGACGAGATCCGCGGCAACGTCCTCGTCGACGTAGCAGAAGCCGGAACCGAACGGGGCGAGCAGCCACTTGTGGCCCGCCCCGACGACGAAGTCGGCGTCCCACTCGGTGACGTCGACCGGGCCCTGACCGGGCGCCTGCACGGCGTCGACCAGCACCAGTGCGCCCGCGTCGTGTGCGATGTCGACGATCTCGCTAACCGGTAACCGAGTGCCGTGCGTCCAGGTCAGCGAACTCACGCAGAACAGCGAGGCGTCGGCCGCGGCGGCTTTCACGTCCTCGAGATCGAGACGTCCCCGTTCGGTCTCCAGGACGCGCACGTCGATCCCGCGCTGGCGCTCGAGGCGCTGCCAGGGCAGGACGCCCGCGGCGTGCTCGAGGTCGGTTCGGACGACGGCGTCGTCCTCGTCCCACTCGAGCGAGACCGCACCGGCGATGCGGTTGATGCCGTCGGTCGTACTCTCGGTGAGGGCGATTTCGTCGGGAGTGGCACCCAGCAGGTCGGCGACGGCCGCCCGCGCCTCGTCGTAGGCGTCGAGCGCCGCGGGGTACATCCCCTCGTCGCCGGGGGCCGCGTACTCGTGGTGCTCGAGGGCCGATTCGGCCGCCTCGACGACGCGGCGGGGACTCGGCCCGCTCGCGCCCCAGTTGCAGTAGACGTCGCTCTCGAGGCCGGGAATCGTCTCGCGGAGTGCCGTCGGATCCATTAGTCCGTGGTTCGCGCTCGAGCGTGTTCGTTCTGGCGGCGTTCGGTCGACGGTGCAGGCCGGTGACTGACTCGGGAATCGATGACTGACGGTACCTGACGGTCGCGACCGCGGACCGAGGGACAAAAACGGGGAACGGAGCCACGGAGCGTGTGACAGGGATCCTGGCTCCACGAGTTTCCACGGGACGGACGAGCAAAACCTTGTCTACTCGGAGCGAACCGAGCCTACTTTCGAACGATAGTGCCGCCGGCAGTCCTGATCACGACGTCTCCGCTGCTCGGGTCGAACGTGATCGAACGCCCGGCGCTGCCGCCGACCTCGACCGCACGCACGGGAATCCCGTAGGCCTCGAGCAGCGCCTTCGCGGCGGCCACGTTCTGGTCGCCGATCGATCCGCCGGCGCCGCTGAACTCGATCATCGTCGCTCCGCCGACGAGTTTCGCCCACGAGCGATCCGGGACGCCGCCCTCGCGCTCGAACTCGTCGAGCATCGCCTCGAGGCCGGTATCGGCGAACTTCGCGTCGGGTTCGGGGCGGGTCCGCGAGTCGGACTCGGGGAGCATGAAATGCAAGAGGCCGCTCACTTCGTGGTCAGGATCGTGGAGCGCCACGGCTACGCACGATCCCACGCCGCTCGTCTTCAGCGGTCGGGTTTCGCCGGTGACGGCGTACTCCGCGACTCCGACGGGTATGCACTCGTATTCGCTGTCGACCACGGAATCACCTCGTTTGCAGGTCCCACCCCCGACCGCCCCCTTGGGCATAGTCGCCGTTGCTCTGTGGTAGCCTTTCCGGCCGTCACCTCCGTGCGCCGGGCGAACGGCTGCCGACGGTGATAGCCGTCGGTAAAACGAGCGCGTCGCTACCGACTCGAAACTCCCTGCTTCGGCGGCTCGATCAGATCTCGCCCCGCAGTACGATCTCCTCGCCGACCGACTCGAGCATGTCCTCGGTGACGATGTAGTCTTCCTCGTCGTCGCCTTCCCAGCCGAGCGACGCCATGAACTGTTCGGTGAGCGACGGGTTCGGGTCCACGTAGGCCCGCGACCCGTTGACTTTCGCAACGATGCCGAGTTCTTTGCCTTCCGCGTCGACGACCGTCTTTCCGACCTCGTCGTCCGTTAACGGTGCCGTCATACTCGACGGCTACGACGAGACCGGGGGTAAACGCTGGCCCGTCCGCTGCCGGCCGCCGGTTGGCGGACGCGGGCGGACGCGACGACTTTACTGCAAGGGAATAGTACAAACCCGTGTCCGACGTGGGCCCGAAACGAGGCTTCCGCGGCCGCGCGGACGAACGGGCGACCGCGTTCGGGAGGTCCCGTGGATCACGACCCTAACCCCATCCAACCATGACCCAGACACTCGAAATCAGCGACGACCTGATGGACCGACTCGAGAGCCACTGCGAGGCGGGCCAATCCCCCGAGGAACTCGTCGAGGAGTTGGTCTCGATGTACGAGACCGAAGGGACGTTCCTGCAGGAGGGCTACTCGGAGTAGCGGTTGCGACGGCGTACAGCGTGCCGACCGGAAGCGAGCGGCCGGCGCAGTCGTTTCGTCTTCGTCGGGCTTCGAACTGTAGACGCATCGCGAGCGCGTCGCTTGCAGTTCACGGGACAGCACGGTACGGATCGAAAACCGAATCGAGACGGTCGAGCAGCGGAAAAGACGCAGCGTTCCCGGAACCGCAGCCTCAGTCCTCCATCACGGTATCCTCGTGGTCGTGGTCTTCTCGAAGGTGTTCGACCGCGTGGAGTTCGACGACCGGAACCACCTTGGCGAGACTCAGGAAGAACAGCGCCACCAGGCCGATCGTCCCCGCGAGCGAGGCGAGTTCGATCAAACTCGGCACGTACGTCCCCGGCGTCGCCGCGTAAATGTCGAACACGGGATGGAAGAAGCCCTCGATGACGAACAGGATCTTCTCGAGCAGCGTCGCGGTGAGGACGGCGAACGCGCAGATGAGCGCGCGCGTCTTTGAGAACAGCGCCGGCCGGATCGTCTGGGCAAAGATGTACGCCAGCACGAGGCCGACCAGCGTCATCGAGAGGATGTAGGCCGGCTGCTCGAGGGTCGCCTCCCAGGTGTGGCCGAGGCCGGTGGGCGGGGAGAACGTACCGGTCGTCACCTGCTGGAGCTGGAGCCAGAGGAACAGCAGGCAAAAGAACCCGAGCCAGAGCGTCAGGCCGCGGAAGATGTCGTCGGTGATGATGTGCTCCCAGTCGTACGCTCGACGGAAGCTGTAGGAAAGGATGATGACGCCGCTGATCGCGGACGTGAGCGCGATCGTGAGGAACTGCGGGCCCTGCACGCCGCCGAACCAGCGCGGGTAGGTCGGCAGCACCGCGAACAGCCACGGGATGACCCCGCCGTGGAGCAGGAGCGGAGCCATGATGATGATCGCCAGCGCGAGCCACCAGACCATCCGCTGGACGATCTCGTCCTCGCGCTCGGAGTAGCCGAGCGTCATGACCGCGTAGATGGGGTCGAAGTAGTCCGGGAGTTGATCGCGCAGTCGGTGAACGTCGTACCGTAGCGTCAGCGAGAGGTAGGTCGCGGTCAGGACGAAGTATGCCGTGATGACGGTCACGTCCCACACCAGCGGCGAGTTGTTGACCGTGATGTGGTAGTGACCGATGACGCTCGTGACCATCCGATCCGGGCGACCCATGTGGACCAGAATGTAGAAGCCGGCCGCGGAGAGGCCGGCCAGCGTCAGCATCTCGGCGAGGCGAGCGACCGGCATGTACCGTTCCATGCCGAGCAGCCGCACGGCGGCCGAGAGGATGATCCCGCCGTGGGCGATCCCAACCCACCAGATGAACGCGCCGATGTAGACGCCCCAGGTGACGCCGCCGCCGGTCCCCCAGTCGGAGAGGCCGGTGACGGCCAGCCCCTGCTGGAGCTGGTAGGCCCAGCCGATCAGGAAGACGCCGAGGGCCAACCCGGCGACGGCGACCAGCGCGTAGTACTTCCGCGACGTGCTCGTGATCGGACGCAGAATGTCGGCTCTGCTCGGCGTTTTCGTGCTCATCGTGCGAGAGTCTCCCGTGCCTACCCCAGCCACGCATTTCGTTTCGCAGGTTGTGTGTGCAAGCACGTCGTCGACTCGCGGCTGTGGCAGCCAGAACCGACGATCGCCGTAGAACGATCGGACGAACACGGCGACGGCCGCGCGAAACCGACGAAACCGATTACGAACGGCGCGGACGGGAGCGACACCCTCGGTGACGGGATCGAAAACCGAACGCAACGAAAAGACGGGAGCCTCAGTCCGGCTTACTGTTCCTGTGCGGGTGCGAGCTCGTCGAGGTCGACCTGCTTCTCGAGCAGGACCTCCTTCTGGTCGGCGACCTCGCGCTGTTCGCGCATCAGCTGCTTGAACTTGCTCTGGGGCGAGAGATCGCCGATGAGGACGCCGCCGACGATCTTGCCGTCCTTGAAGGCGATGCGGCGCCACTCGGTGTCGCTGTACTTGCGCTCGGCGTGCTCGTCGCCCAGCGTCGGGTGACCGAACGAGAGGAAGGGGAAATCGAAGTGCGTGATAGAGTAGGAGGAGACCCACTCGAACTCCTCGTCCTCGGCGTCGGCGGCCATGTTGACCGCGGCGACGCGACCCTGCTCCTTGGCCGAGCCCCAGGAGCCGTTCTGGGCCTGCTCGCCGAGCAGGACGTCGTAGAACCGGGTGAGGTCGCCGGCCGCGTAGACGTCCTCGAGGTTGGTCTGCATGTACTCGTCGACGACGATGCCGTTGTCCTGCTCGATGCCGCTGCCGCGCAGGAACTCGGTGTTGAAGGTCAGGCCGATGGCGACGCCCGCCCAGTCGCACTCGAAGCGGTCGCCGTTCGGGTCGATCGCGGCTTCGACGTGGCCATCGTCGTCGACCTCGAAGCGGTCGACGCCGCTGTCGAAGACGGGTTCGACGCCCTTCTCGCGCATGCCGTCGTGCATGATCTCCGCGCCGTCCCCGGAGAGCGCGTAGCGCCACCAGCGGTCGCCGCGCATCAGGTACTTGCCCTCGATGCCCTGCGCGCCACAGACCGCCGCGAAGTCGATGCCGAGTAGGCCGGCGCCGACGATGACGGCGTCTTCGGAATTCTCGGCGGCCTTGCGGATGCGTCGTGCGTCCTGGAAGGTCCAGAAGTGGTGGACGCCCTCGGCGTCGCTGTTCTCGACCGGCAGCTGGGTCGGAGTACCGCCGGTTGCGATCAGTAGCTTATCGTAGCCGATTGCCTCGCCCTCGTGGGTGTGGACGGTCTTGTCGTCGGTGTCGACCGACGTGACGTGCGTGTTCAGGGAGAGGTCGATGTCGCGCTCGTCGTACCAGTCCTCGTCGTGGATGGAGATGGGGGCCTCGGGAAGCTTCCCTTTCGCGTGTTCCTTGATCAGAATGCGGTTATACAGTGCTTCCCCCTCATCGGTGATGACGGTAATCTTCGCGTCCGGATCTTCCTCCCGGAGGGTCTCGGCAGCCGAACTGCCAGAGATCCCGTCACCGATGATGACGTACTCTGTCATATCCGGACCGTTCGTAATGCGGGTTAAAGTGGGTTGCTATCTCGTCTATTTTGACTGGCCCGCTGAACGGTCCAAACGATTGTCCGGTTCGACCGATCAGGGGGCGGGAATCATATAATTTGACGGGTCATACGACGGGGTATTTATACCAGCAAGTATTGCACCAACCTCCGACCCTAGTCGTCAACGAACTGGCCGCACTCGCTCGAGCGCGTGAGGCGCACCGTTGCCGCGCGACACCGCGCGCCGCCGCCGGCCTACGCTGTTGTCCGAACCGTTCTTTACGCTACCGTCCGTACGACGGGCTATGAAACTCCGCCAGAACGCGCGTCACTTCGCCTCGCGAAAGGCACTCGAGACGCCGGTCGTCCGGTCGGTCGCCAAGTCGGGACTCGTCCGCATGCACACGAAGGTCTTCCTCGGGAAGGCGGACCCGGACCACGCCGACGAGCGCGAGGCCCATCTCGACGCCCTCTTCGACGCGACGGTCGACACCTACCTGCGCGCGCTCAAGGACGGCTACTCCGAGGCCGAAGCCCGCGAGATAACCCACGTCCAGGCCAACTTCGACTTCTACAACCACGGCTGGACCGAGATGATGGAGTTCCCGGGCGACGAACTCGAGGACCACTACGAGCGCTACGGGGACTTTTTCGAGCGGTGGGACATCACGATCGACGACCCGCTCGGCCAGTTCGCGCCGCCGGAGGGGCTGCCCGAGGCCCCCTCGACGCCCGAGAAACTCGAGGAGCCCGAGCACCCCCACGCCGAGGGCGGGTTCGCCGACGACGTCTACGTCGAGAACGAGGAGGGCGAACTCGTCATCGGCGGGCAAGACGACCCCGACGACGTCGACGTCTCGCAGGCGGTCGGCGTCGGCGAGGGCGACGCGGATTCGGACGGCGATCAAACGGCCGCGTGATTTCCTCCTAACCGGATGCTCACCTGTCCCTGATCGCAAGCGACACCCACCCTTTCACGCAACGATCCGGCTGATTTCGGCGCCTCCCAAGCGGCTAAGTGCGCGGAGGGCCGCGGTTTTAAGGAGGAATGGACGCGAACGATCGTTCGATAGCCGGCTTCACGATGGCCGGGCACGCGCTGGTTCACTGGTTCGAGACGTCGATCCCGATCTTTCTCGTCGTCTGGCTGAACGAGTTCGACGTCGGCGTCGCCCTGTTCGGCCTCATCGTCGCGCTCGGCTACGCGCCCTTCGGCGCCGGCGCGCTGCCCGGCGGGATTCTCGCCGACCGGTACGGCCCGAAGCGGCTCATCCTGTGCTGTCTCGGCGGAATGAGCGTCGCCTTCCTGCTGCTCTCGGTCGGCACCTCGATCTACGCCGTCGCCGTCGGCCTGATCCTGTGGGGCGTCGCCGCGAGCGTCTACCACCCCGCCGGCCTCTCGCTGATCAGCACCGGCGTCGCGGAACGCGGGACGGTCTTCGCCTGGCACGGCATCGCCGGCAACGTCGGCATCGCGCTGGGCCCGTTCGTCGCCGCGACGCTGTTGATCGTCCTCGAGTGGCGACTCGTCGTGGCGCTGCTCGCGATTCCCGGACTCCTCGCGGTGCTGTACGGACTCACGGCCGAGTTCGATCCGACCGCGGCCGTCGACGGCGACGTCGAGGCCGGCGCCGACGAGGCCCTGTCGCTGTCGGAGCTCTTGACGAACTCCCGGACGCTGTTCGCGAGCGCCTTCGCGCTGATCTTCGTCATCGTCGCCTTCGAGGGGCTGTACTACCGCGGGATGCTCACCTACCTCCCCGAGATCCTCCACAGCGCACCTGCGATCGAGGCGCTGCCGCTCCCGGCCGACCTCGAGGGGATCGAGCCGAGCCGGTACATCTACGTCGGCCTCTTAGTGGTCGGCATGGCAGGCCAGTACGCGGGCGGGAAACTCACGGACCGCGTCGATCCGGAGCGCGGGCTCGCCGCGCTCTTCGCCGTCTTCGTCGTGCTCGCGCTCGCGTTCGTCCCGGTCGTGGAGATGGGGCTCGGGCCGATCGTCGCGCTCTGTGGCGTCTTCGGCTTCTTCCTGTTCGCGATCCAGCCGTTCTACCAGGACGCCGTCGCCGTCTACACGCCGGCCGACACGCGCGGGCTCTCCTACGGCTACACCTACCTCGGGGAGTTCGGCATCGGCTCGGCGAGCATCGCCGTCGGCGGCTTCGTCCTCGAGGCGTTCTCTACGACCGGATTCTTCCTGACGATCGCGGGCTTCGCGCTCGCCGGAACCGTCCTCTCGGCGGGGCTGCTCGCCGGACTCGACCGGTTCGTCGGCCCGGAGCGGACGGTCGACGCGAAGGCGGACGACTGAGGACGGAGCGTCGCCGCCGTCGTTCGCTACCTTTTTGGCCGCACTGTGGCAACCACTGGCCATGCTCACCGTGCGGGCACCGGCGACGAGCGCGAACCTCGGGAGCGGCTTCGACGTCTTCGGCGTCGCTCTCGGCACGCCCGCCGACGTCGTCCGGGTCGAACGCGCGCCGAAAACGACGATTTCCGTCACCGGCGCCGGCAGCGAGTACATCCCCGAGGATCCGGCGCAAAACACCGTCGGTGCGGTCGCCGACGCGCTCGACGCGCCGGCCCGCATCCACATCGACAAGGGCGTCCGTCCCTCCTCGGGGCTGGGCTCCTCGGCTGCGAGCGCGGCCGCCGCCGCCGTCGCGCTCAACGACCTCTACGACCGTGGCTACACCCGCGAGGAACTCGTCCCGATCGCCGCGGAGGGCGAGGCGCTCGTCTCCGGCGAGGCCCACGCCGACAACGTCGCTCCCTCCTTACTGGGCGGCTTTACCATCGCGACCGACGACGGCGTCACGCAGGTCGACGCGCAGATTCCCGTCGTCGCCTGCCTCCCCGAGACGGCCGTCTCGACGCGCGACGCGCGCGACGTCATCCCTGACAGCGCGGCACTCGAGGACGTCGTCGACACCGTCGGGAACGCCGCCACGCTGACGGTCGGAATGACGCGAAACGACCCCGATCTCGTGGGTCGCGGGATGGAAGACGCGATCGTGACTCCCAAGCGGACCAGCCTGATCGACGGCTACGAGCAGGTTCGCACGGCCGCCCTCGACGCGGGCGCAACCGGCGTCACCGTCAGCGGCGCCGGACCGGGCGTGCTGGCGGTCTGTCACCAGCACGATCAACGGGCGGTCGCGTCGGCGATGCTCGAGGCCTTCGAGGCGGTCGGGATCGACAGCCGGGCCTACCAGACTCGCGTCGGCGAGGGCGCGCGCTTGTACCGGGAGTGACGTAATCGCGGGCGGCCCGTCTCGCGGGTCGCCGTCCCGAGGCACGTTCTGCCTCGAGACGGCATCGGCGGAGACGTCGACATCGAATCGAACGCTATGGGCGCTCGAACCGACGCCGGACTGACGGGACTCGTTCTTGCGGCGACCATTGCTGCGTTCGTCCGCGTCGGCGCACCGGTCTCGTGGCCTGCTGCGGTACTCGGCGGGGCCGGTACGCTCGCGTTCGAACTCGTCGCCGCCCGCGATCCCGAACTCGTTCGCGAGTACTGGGAACAGCGGATCGTTCAGGTCGCAGCAGTCATCCTCGCGGTCGTCGTGATCATCGTCGGAGCGCGGGTCGCACCCGCACCGGTTTTATCAGCGATAGCGGGCGCACTGGTGACGTATCTCGGATTCCTGGTAATCGTAACCGTCGCGGTCGGAACTCGTCACTCGCGTCACGAGCGATAGAGAAACAGTGGCCGAACGCGTCAGGGCCAGAGCCCGCGCGCCTCGTGAGCGCGGCCGATCCGGTCGAGCGCGACGATGTACGTCGCGTCCCGCCAGGTCACGCCGCGGTCGTCGACCTCCCGCTGGACCGCGTTCCAGGCCGCTTCCATCTCGGCCTCGAGTTCGCTGTTGACGCGCTCGAGCGACCACGAGCGGCGGTTGATGTCCTGGAGCCACTCGAAGTAGCTCACCGTGACGCCACCCGCGTTCGCCAGGATGTCGGGGATCACGGGGATGCCTCGCTCGGTCAGGATCGCGTCCGCGGCGCTGGTCGTCGGCCCGTTCGCGCCCTCGACGACGAGCGAGGCGCGGACGTCGTCGGCGTTCGCCTCGGTTATCACGTTCCCGATCGCGGCCGGGATCAGCACGTCCACGTCGAGTTGCAGGAGCTTCTCGTTGGTGATGATCTGGTCCGCGTGGGCGTTCGCGTACTCGGTGACAGCTTCGGGCTCCTCGTCGTGGGAGGGAATCTCCTGAACGGGGATGCCGTCCGGATCGTAGGCGGCGCCGTTGACGTCGCTGATCGCGACGACCGTCGCGCCCCACTCGTCGAGGAGGCGCGCGGCGTTCGCGCCGACGCTGCCGAACCCCTGAACGGCGACCGTCGTCTCCTCGAGAGGCTGGTCGTAGTAGTCGCAGGCCTCGCGGGTGACGATCGCGACGCTGCGACCGGGGGCTTCCTCGCGGCCCTCGCTGCCGCCGACGACGGGCGGTTTGCCGGTGACGACGCCGGGGATCGTCTCCCCCTGTTGCATGCTGTAGGCGTCCATCAACCACGACATCGTCTGCGGGTCCGTCCCCATGTCCGGCGCCGGAATGTCCTTGTTCGGCCCGATGGCGTCGCGAATTTCCTCGGTGAACCGACGGGTGAGCCGCTCGGTTTCGGCCTCGCTCAGGTCCTTCGGATCGACGATGATACCGCCCTTCGCGCCGCCGAAGGGGATGTCCATCACCGCGCACTTCCAGGTCATCCACATCGAGAGGCCGATACACTCCTCGCGCGTGACCTCGGGGTGGTAGCGCAGCCCGCCCTTGAACGGCCCGCGCACGCTATCGTGCTGGACCCGGTAGCCGGTGTAGACCTCGAGCGAGCCGTCGTCGCGCTCGATCGGCACGTTGACCTCGTGGACGTGCGCCGGGTGTTTCAGCCGCTCGACGACGTTCGGATCGAGTTCGAGATGGTCCGCGGCGTGCTCGAGCTGCCGAAGCGCCGTTTTCTGCGCCGATTCTTCGTCGACCGGTTCGTCCTCTGCCTCTGTCCCCGCTGGTACGTCTGCTGCTGTTGCGTTCGAAGCCATGTAGATCGATATCGATAGTAGTCGTTACTCGAGAGAATTCGCCCGATTCTGGATCCCTGCCCCGCATTCCGGGCACGCACCCGGGTGTGTGCTGGCCGTTATGAGCTTCCCACACCGGAGACACTCGTACGTGGATTCCGTTTCGGAACCCGCTGTTGCGTCGAACATCACCGCCGGCTACGATACGGATATTTATAGTATTTATTCTATTATGTGACATAATGCACCTTATATGGATTAAGGTGCCATTGGGGTTTCGAGGAGCACCTAACACAGGACCGCTGCGGAGGTGAAATAGAAGCGTGGAAAATCGGCTCGAAACGCTGTGAAGAGGTAGGTAACGACCGCTCGAGTAGTGAGAGAGCGAGGATAAGAAACCAGAAAACGAGAAATATCCGTCGCGGGCTTAGACGCCGCGACCCTGCAGCTGCTCTTCCTCGGGCAGGTCGGCGTTCGCGTCGCCTTTCATCCCCTTGCCGAGGTTCTTCGAGATTTCTGCGAGCGCTTCGGGATCGTCCCAGTTGTTCGTCGCCGCGACGATCGCCTCGGCCATCGCGGGCGGATTCTCCGCGCCGAAGATGCCGCTGCCGACGAAGATGCCGTCGCAGCCGTGGTGCATCATGAGCGCCGCGTCGGCGGGCGTCGCGATGCCGCCAGCGGCGAAGTTCACCACTGGAAGACGGCCCATCTCCGCGGTCTCGTGAACCAGTTCGGCCGGCGCCTCGATCTCGCGGGCGAAGGCCTCGCGCTCCTCGTGGGTCATGCCCTCGATCTTGCGGATCGCGCTCTTGATATTGCGCTGGTGGTGGACGGCCTGGTTCACGTCGCCCGTGCCGGCTTCGCCCTTCGTGCGGATCATCGCCGCGCCCTCGTCGATCCGGCGCAGGGCCTCGCCGAGGTTGCGCGCGCCGCAGACGAACGGCGCGGTGAACTCGCGCTTGTCGATGTGGTAGGCGTCGTCGGCGGGCGTGAGCACTTCGGACTCGTCGATCATGTCCACGCCGACGGCCTCGAGGATCTGGGCTTCCTTCGTGTGGCCGATTCGGGATTTGCCCATCACCGGGATCGAGACCTCCTCGACGATCTCCTCGACGTCGGCGGGGTCGGCCATCCGCGCGACGCCCCCGCGCTTGCGGATGTCCGCGGGGACGGCCTCGAGCGCCATGACGGCGACCGCGCCCGCGTCCTCGGCGATGCGGGCTTGCTCGGGGTTGACGACGTCCATGATGACGCCGCCCTTCTGCATCCGCGCGAAGCCGCGCTTGACGAGGTCGGTCCCGCGGCGCAGTTCCTCGAGATCGGCGTCGGCGTCGGCATCGGCGTCGGCGCTATCGGGATCGGTAGACGCTGTCATACTGCGGCGTTAGGATCGATCCCACTTACGCGTGTCCTTTACGGCGATGCCGTCGGACGCACGCAGGAAGTTTCGCCGTCACTCGAGGGGGACGCCCTCGTGCAACCGCGCGCGAACGTCCGACCCGTACAGGCGGGCGATCGGGCGCTGCCACAGTCCTACTTCGGACGCCAGTTCGGGCGCGACCGACAGGCTCGCGCCGACGGGCGGTCCGATCGCGAGCTCGCCGCGGACTCGAGCCCGCGCGCGACGGAGCGTTCCGTCCTTCGTGCTGTAGCTCCGGAGCGTCAGATCGCGGTGTCGGCCGCCAATTCGGGGGCGGGGAACCGCGAGGCGAACTGCGGGTTCGTCGCCGCCGTTGGCATCGTTGCCGGGGCCGCTGTCCCGACCACCAACGGCGATCCGGATCCCGCGCGGCGTGTCGGCGACCGTGAGGGCGCCCCGCTCCTTCGGATACCCCCAGATCTCGCGGCCCAAGGCGACCGACGCGTCCGACGTGACGGGAAGCCGGTGGACGTAGCCCCCGAGTTCGCCGCCGAATAGCTGCGCGAGCGGAAGCCGCGTGCGACTGCCCCGGACCGCCGGCACGATAACGGCGAACTCGTCGTAGGGCTCGAGGCCGGTCCCGCCATCGCGGCCGACCTGCCGATACCGGATGCCGACGAGCGCGACGCAGCCGATCCCCGGCGCGATCGCCAGCGGCTCGAGTTTCGACGGGAGTACCGACTCGAGCACCCGTCTGCGAGCGGAGACGACGACACCGCCCATCGCGAACGAGAGCTCGAGGGGCAACGAGACCGTGTGGCCGGTCGAGAGGCGCACGCGCGATCGATCGCCGTCGGAGCGGGGGAGGTCGGCGGACATGGGTTCGAATACGACGGACGAACCGACGGCAGCCAGCCCGATAGTTCGACGGGGAATCCCGTTCCGGAACCGGACGTCCATACCGCTACCGTTTTGCCCGACCCGTTCGTCGCGCTGGATGAACGATGAGCACGTCGTCCGGGCTGCCCGACCGCGAACCGTTGCCGAAGTATCTGGCTCCTGTGCCGACGACGCTCGAGGATCTGGGGCTGCGATTCGCGTGGCTGGTCGTCGCGATCAACCTCGCGGGGACGGCCTTCGGCTTCTGGTACTACTCGGGCCAGTTCGCCACCACGCCGACCGCGATGTGGCCCTGGGTGCCCGACAGCCCGATGGCGACGCTGCTGATCGCGCTGGCGATCGCCTGCTGGAAGCTCGGCCGCGAGCAGCCGTGGCTGACCGCACTGGCCTTCTTCGGAAATATCATCCTCGGGCTGTGGACGCCGTACACGCTGCTCGCGTTCGCCGACGCCTACAGCTACATCCACCCGCTGATGTACCAGTTTCTCTTCTGGAGTCACCTCGCGATGGTCGTGCAGGCGCTGGTGCTCCACCGGATCACCGACTTTCCGGTGTGGAGCGTCGCCGTCGCGCTCGTCTGGTACGGGAGCAACCTCGTCGTCGACTACTTCGTCCCGGTCCTCGGCGATCCCCACCACACGTTCATCCCCGTCGCGCGCGACACGCCGATGTTCCTCGGGGCGGACGCGCTCGGGGTCATCGCCGCCGGCGAGGTGACGTTCACGCTGCTCGCGCTCTTTCTCGCGCTGGCCATCCGCGCCGAGAAGCTCGCGCTTCGGGTCGACGACGGACCGACGGCGACCCGCGGGTCGTAGCCGCGACCAGAACTCGGGCCAAAATCCTCGAGAGCGGCGCACGAGCAGCCCTCCGAGAGCGAATGACGGAGTCTACCGCGGCCTCAGGTCGAGCGCCACACGTTTATTGATCTGTCGCTAGGGTGGTCCTATGGGAGTTCCCGGTCCGGCGCCGGACGTGACGCTCGAGGACGTCCGGCGCGTCGTCGCCGAGTCGGAGCACCCCGGCGCGCCGGTCGCGGCCGGGGAAGTCGCCGAGCGACTCGGGTGTAGCACTCGTGCGGCGCGGACCAAACTGAGCGAACTGATCGAACGAAACGAACTTCGAACGAAGCGGATCGACGGGACGCGCGTCTGGTGGCGGCCGGCGACTCAGCCGGTCGACGAGCGGGGCGACCGAAGCGAGCGGACGACGCGGGACGAGTCGCCGGAACCGAACGAGACCGACCGGCAGCCGAACGCCGACCGGTCGCTCGCCGAACGCATCCTCGAGACGGTGCCGATCGGGATCGGCGTCGTCGCGGCCGACGGAACGGTCGTGCGGGGGAACGAACGCCTGTTCGATCGGCTCCCGTGCCCGAACGGCGACTGCGAATCCGACGGCGTCGACGCCTGGACGCTCTACGACGCCGACGGCGAACCGATTCCGAACGACGAACGGCCGTGGGCGCGGGTCTTCGACGCCGGCGAACCCGTCACCGACTACGAGTGTCAGGTCGAATTCGCGGACGGCGAGCGCCGCTGGCGGTCGATTACCGCCGCGCCGATCGCGGGCGACGACGGGGACGAGTTCGTCCTGCTCTCGATCGACGACGTCGCCGACCGCAAGGAGCGCGAACGGCAGCTCCGCCGGGAGTACGATCAGACCGAGAAACTGCTCGAGACGGCGCCGATCGCGATCGCCGTCCAGAACGCCGACCGGGAGACGATTCGGGCGAACCAGCGCGCACAGGAGGCGTTCGGCCTCTCCGAGCAGGAGTTTCGCGACAACCCCGTCGACACCGGCGAGTGGAGGATCTACGACGAGGACGGGGAGCTGCTCGACTCGAGCGAGACGACCTCAGGCCGCGTGCTGGCGACGGGCGAACCGGTCCTGGACGAGGAACTCGTCTTCGAACCGCCGAACGGCGAGCGGCTCTACTTCCGCGTGAACTCGGCGCCGATCTTCGGTCCCGACGGCGAGATCGAACGGATCGTCACCGCGGCGAAGGACGTTACCGAACTCAAGGCCCGAGAACGCCAACTCGAGCAGCGCAAGGCGGAACTCGAGACGGAGTTGAGCGAGATCCTCGGACGGGTCTCGGACGCGTTCTACGCGCTCGACGAGGAGTGGCGGTACACCCACCTCAACGAACAGGCGGCCGCGATCCTGGACCGCTCGCGGGAGGAACTGCTCGGCCGGCCGGTCTGGGAGACGATTCCCGACGCGGTCGAGTCGTTCTTCCGGGAGCAGTATCAACGGGCGATGGAGACCCAGGAGCCGGTCAGCTTCGAAATCGAAGCCGCGACGTTCGACGCCTGGCTGGAGTTTGCCGTCTACCCCTCCGAGTCGGGCCTGTCGGTCTACTTCCGCGATATCACCGAGCGAAAGCGGTACGAACAGCAACTCGAGGCGTCCAACGAACGCTTAGAGCAGTTCGCCTACGCGGCGAGCCACGACCTGCAAGAGCCGCTGCGGATGGTCACGAGCTACCTCCAACTCCTCGAGAACCGGTACGGCGACGAGCTCGACGACGACGCCGAGGAGTTCATCGAGTTCGCGGTCGACGGCGCCGAGCGCATGCGCGAGATGATCGACGGCCTGCTGGAGTACTCGCGGGTCGAAACGCAGGGCGACCCCTTCGAACCGGTCGACCTGAACGCGGTGCTCGCGGACGTCCGCGAAGACCTCCGGGTTCGGATCGAAGAGAGCGACGCCGACATCGCGGTCGAGGACCTGCCGACCGTCGAGGGCGACGCCAGCCAGTTGCGCCAGGTGTTCCAGAACCTGCTCACCAACGCCGTCCAGTACAGCGGCGACGGTCCGCCGCAGGTGCGGGTCAGCGCCGAGCGAGCGGGGGACATGTGGGACGTCTCGGTCCGCGACGAGGGCGTCGGCATCGACCCCGACGATCAGGACCGCATCTTCGAGGTATTCCAGCGGCTCCACGGCCGGGAGGAACACCCCGGAACCGGCATCGGCCTCTCGCTCTGTCGGCGCATCGTCGAACGCCACGGCGGCGACATCCGCGTCGACTCGGAACCCGGCGAGGGAACGACGTTCTCGTTCACGCTTCCGGCGGTCGGGACGGCCGCCGACGGCGACTGAGACGACCGTCGCCGATAGCTGCCAAAAACGGCTTTCGGCGGCGCCGAGCTTTCGAATTGGAAGCGAAGTAACGTCCTATCCCGGTCCGAAGGCCGCGATATCGGCACCCACCGTCGCCAGCGCGTCGGCCGGGTTCGGGTCGCCGTCGGCCAGGTGCGTGTACCGGTGGTCCGGAACGCTCGAGAGCGCCGCCGCGACGGCCTCGCTGTACGCCTCGACGCCCGGCTCCGTCGGGTCGTCGCCGCCCCAGACGTCCTGGATGACCGTCATCGAGTCGATGCGCACCTCCAGCCGCCGCGGCTCGTAGCGAGCCAACAGTTCGGAGAGCCCGAGCTGGAGGGCGACGTACTCGGCGGTGTTGTTCCCCGTCCGGGCGCCGACGGGGCGGCCGAGACGGGCGAGTTCGTCCTCCGCAGCGTCCATGATGACGGCGCCCGCACCTGCGGGACCGGGATTGCCGCGCGAACTGCCGTCGACGTAGAGGACGAACGCGTCGCCCGTCGGCTCGGGGACCGGCGGCCGGGCGAGTCCCGACTCCAGCAGGCGCTCGAGCGCGCGGCGCAACTCGTCCGAGTCGGTCTCGGGGTCGAACAGGCCGCCGTAGCCGGGGACGGCGTCGTCGATGGCGTCGGTGGCGGCCGCCACCTCGTAACCGAACCCCGCGAGCACCTCGTCGACGAGCGCGGCGAGCGGCGAGAGGTGTTCGGCCGGGAGGGAGTCGTCGGTCACGTCACTCGCCTCCTCGGGCTTCGGGTTCGACCCCTCGCTCCCTCGCTTTCCGCCGATCCCGTCGACCGATCGCACCGCTGCATATCGGTCCTCGGTGCTCGAGCGGGATAATCTCTTCAGGTGGCACCGGCGGCGGGCCGTTTCGAATCGGTCGTCGCTCCGGAACTCCCAGCGGCTGATACGACCGCCTGCTGAATAGAGAGAGTGAATTCGACCGTCCCCTGCATTCGCGTTCTAGAGACCTGCTAATCCAGCCGAGTGCACCGGTTACACTTTCAAACTCGGTACTTATCCGGTTACGACCACTGAAACTGATAATGGGGCCCGAGAATCAGGAACAGCAGCTACTGGTCGAGTACGAAATTCCAGCGGACGAATCCGTGAGTATGGCGGCCGTCCACGCCGTGAGTTCGCTAAAGGAGTGTGAGCCGTGGGAGTTGAGTCCGCTGTACAGGACGATCGATCCAGAGATGCTGGACGACCTATGCGAGTCACAACGAGACGGGATAGTCAAATTCGTCTACAGCGGCTTTCATATCACCGTTGAGGAAGGCGAGTATCTTCTACTTCGACCAGCAGATCACGGGTGACCGTCGAATTCGTGCCCCGTATTCAGGCTGTTCACATCCATTATCCGAAACGATCGGAACCCCAGGAGAGGGATCGCCTGCTCCCCGATCGATCGTTCGCCGACTAACCCGATAACGAACTGGCGCTCACAACGATCGGGACGCTGTATCGGTGGGCGTGGACGAAAAAGAACGAACCCGTGAGCGTGCAATCCTCGAATCGTTCCCGACCGGCTCAGTCCTCGAGGATGACGACCGCCGACTCGGTCTCGATCATCTCGCCGGCGCCGGAGTAGGTGCGCTCGTACTCGACCTCGAAGAGGTCGGCCTCGAGTTCCTCGTCGGCGACGCGGAGGACGCCCTCCTCGTCGGCGATCTCGTACTCGCCGCTCTCGATCCCCGAATCGATCTCGCCGACCTTCGAGCCGAACTTCGGCCCGAGCGTCGAGTAGTCGAGGTCGATCGAGGCGACCTCGGTCGTCACTTCGGGCTCCTCGTCGAGCACCTCGAGGGTCTGCACGTGCATCACGTTCTGGATCGCGTCCTCGAAGCCCTCGATCGGGCCGTAGACCGAGACCGACTCGAGGTCGGCGTTCAGCGGCAGCTGCTGTTCGCTCTTGTACCGCCGGAGCGCGGAGATGACCTCCATCGCAGTCTCGCCGGCCTCGAGGTCGGCGTCGTACCCCTGCGGTGCGGGCCAGTCGCGGACGTGGATGCTGTTGGTCTCGAGGTTCTCGGGGTCGTCGCTGTAGACGGCCTGCCAGATCTCCTCGGTCGCGTGGGGCAGGAACGGCGCCCACAGCTCGAGGAAGGTCCGGTGGGCCGTCCGCAGCGCGTACTGCGTCGAGGGGTTGTCCTCGCGGCCCTTGGCGATCTCGAGGTAGTCGTCGCAGAAGGTGTTCCAGAAGAACGTGCGCAGGCGGTCGCGGGCCTTCGCGAACTCGTACTCCTCGAGCTGGGCGGTGAGCTCCTCGATCGCGTCGTCGAGTTCCGCGAGCAGCCAGCGGTCGATCGGCTCGAGGGCTTCGGGCTCCTCGGGCTCGCGCGGGGCGAGCGTGTCGGTGAGCTTCGAGGCGTTCCAGAGCTTGCGCAGGAGTTTCTCGCCGGCGCGCAGATCCTTCTCCTGGTACGGGAAGTCGTCGCCGACCGCGGCGCTTGCGGCCCAGAAGCGGACCGCGTCGACGGGGTAGTCCGCGAGCACGTCGTCGGGGTCGACCACGTTGCCCTTCGACTTGGACATCTTCTCGCGGTTCTCGTCGAGCACGTGGCCGTTGATCATCGTCGCGTCGAAGGGCACCTCGCCGGTGTGCTCGTAGCACTTGACGACGGTGTGGAACAGCCAGAACGAGATGATGTCGTGGCCCTGCGGGCGCAGGTCGAACGGGTACAGCTCCGGCTTGTCCATCGTGAACTCCTCGGCCTCGGCGTCCCAGTCCCAGCCGGCGTTGATCAGCGGCGTCAGCGAGGAGGTCGCCCACGTGTCGAAGACGTCGTCCTCCGGAACGAAGTCGTCGTGACCACACTCGGGACACTCCTCAACCGGCGGCTCGTCGCTCAGCGGGTCGACCGGCAGGTCTTCGCGCGCGGCCATGATCTCGTGGTCGCAGTCCGCGCAGTACCAGACCGGGAACGGAATCCCCGAGTCGCGCTGGCGGGAGATCAGCCAGTCCCACTCGAGGCCCTCGATCCAGTGTTTGTAGCGCGTAAACATCTTCTCGGGGTACCAGTCCATCTCCCGGCCGGCCTCGAGGTACTCCTCCTTGTGGTCCAGAATTTCGACGTACCACTGCTTGGAGACGCGGAACTCGACGGGCGTCTCGCAGCGCTCGTGAACTTGGACGGTGTGGGAGATATCCCAGCGGTCGCGCAGATAGCCCTCGTCGTCCAGATCCTCGACGATGGCCTCGCGGGCCTCCTCGGTGGACATGCCCTCGTAATCGCCGGCGAGGTCGGTCATCGTCGCGGACTCGTCGATGGCGACGCGCAGCGGGAGGTCGTGGGCCTGGTACCACTCGATGTCCTTCTGGTCGCCGAAGGTACAGCACATGACGATCCCGCTGCCCTTCTCCATGTCGACGCGGTCGTCGGCGATGATCGGCACCTCGTGGCCGAAGATCGGGATGCGGGCGGTCTCGCCGACCAGATCCTGATTCTCGTCGTCGTCGGGGTGGACGAAGACGGAGACGCAGGCCGGGATCAGTTCGGGTCGCGTGGTGGAGATGACGAACTCGTCGCGCGGGGCGTCGTCGCCGACCAGTTCGAACGCGATGTCGTTGAAGTGCGAGCCGCGCTCGTCGTCCTCCATCTCGACCTGCGAGATGGCCGTCTCGCAGTCGGGACACCAGATCGCGGGGGCCTTCTTGCGGTACTCGCGGCCCTTCTCGTAGAGGTCGAGGAAGGACAGCTGGGAGATCCGCTGGACGCGGGGCTCGATCGTCTTGTAGGTGCTCGTCCAGTCGATCGAGGTCCCGAGCGACTGCATCTGGTCGGTAAACTCGGCCTCGTACTCCTGACAGACCTCGCGGCAGAGTTCCTGAAACTCCCGCCGTTCGTAGTCTTGGTGGCGGATGTCCAGTTCGCGCTCGGTCAGCCGCTCCGAGGCGATTCCGTTGTCGTCGTAGCCGAAGGGGAAGAGGACGTCGCCGTCGTTCATCCGCTGGAACCGCGCGGCGAAGTCCTGCAGCGTCGAGCCGTAGAGGTGACCCATGTGCAGACTCCCCGAGACCGTCGGCGGCGGCGTGTCGATCGCGTAGAGTGTGTTGGGGTCCCGTTCGGGGTCGCTCTCGTAGGCGTAGACCTCCTCGTCGACCCAGCGCTGCTGCCAGCGCTCTTCGACCGCTTCGGGGTCGTAGGAGCCCTCGAGGGTCGGTTCCCCCGCGTCCTCGCCGTCCTGTTCCTGCGCGTCCATGCTCATGCTCTCACCGCCCGTCCCGGGCGTCCGTTAGCGTCGGTCATCGTCGGATGGAAAGTGTACTCGTCCATTGGTGATACCGGTCGTTGCTCGGTGAATGCTGGTCGCCGACAATACATCCGTCGAAACGGGGTGGGAGATGCGGGGCTACGGGGCCCCTACGAAAACGGCGTCGCGCGGGCCGTCGAACGAATCGGCCGGAACCGCGACTGGAGCGGACATACACGAGTGTACTCGAGCCGGCCCTGTTAGCTGTTTCGCGTTCGCTCGGGGGTCCGCGGGCCGTCGTCTCCGCTCCGGCCGCGGCGTCACGCCTCGTCCTCGAGTGTGGCCTCTGAGTCGGAGTGGGCGCGGACCCACAGTTCGCCGATCCGGGAGAGACGCGTCCGGTACGATTTGCCGTGTTCCTCGCGCTCGATGTATCCCTTTCCGCCCGGCCCCAGGCGATCGACGTTGTAAATCACCTTCGAGCGGAAGCTGTCGGTGTACTCCTCGTTGAGTTCGCGCGCGAGCGATTCGGCCAGTTCGGAGACCGAATCGAACTCGCCGTCCTCGCCGAGCTTGTAGAGGATGAGTTCCTCGAAGGGCTTGACGTTCGAGAAGGAAGCGACGGGCAACTCGACGATGTGGCGGCCGTCGATCTCCTTCGCGCCGATGGTGGTCCCGCGCTCGTCGAACTCCGAGAGGAGGTTGCGGGCGCTCTCGAGGCGGTCCGCGATGCGCCCGTCCGCGATCTCGCCGTCCCCCGCTTGCTCGCGGTCGGCCTCGAGGTCCTCGAGCAGGTCGATCTGCTCGCGCAGTTCCTCGGCCAGTTCCGTCTCGAGGTACTTCTCGGGGGCGGTGTAGTAGGTGTGGATCTGCTCGCGGTCGTCCTCGCGCTCGACCATCAGCGAGTTGGCGGCGGTCGCGAAGGCGAAGCTGACCGTGCGGGGCATCGCGGCGATGTTGACCCAGACCTCGTTGCCCCGATCCAGCTCGGCGGTGATGAGGTCGTAGGCCTGCTCGAAGGCCTCGTCGTAGTCGTAGACGTCCTCCAAGACGAACCGCTCGGTGCTCGCACCCAGCAGGTTCTGGAAGTCGGTCTCGAGTTTCTCCGAGAGCCGCCGGGAGTACTCGACGTTGGCCTCGCTCCCGACGGCACCCTCCAGCAGGATGACGCGCTCGACGTCGATCTGATCGCGCACCAGCGGCGCGATCAGCCGGTCGTAGTCGAACCCGACCGGGACGATGTGGGTTTGCATACGCTCGGATTGGGTCGTCCGACTCCTAACAGTATTGATCGAGCGAGCGCGGCGCCGACGAACAACGGCTACGGTACTCGAGACGCAATCCCCTCGCATGACGAGTATCGACCCCGACCGCGAACTCGACGGCTCGAGCGCCGGCGGCCAGTTCCTCCGCACGGCGCTGGGTCTCGCAGTGCTGGAAAACGAGGCCGTCCGCCTCGAGAACGTCCGCGGCGATCGGTCGACGCCGGGCCTCCGACACCAGCACTTGGCGGTTCTCGAGACGATGGTCGAGATCTGTGACGCCAACGTTTCGGGTGCGGAATTGGGCGCTGAGACGGTTGCGTTCGATCCTGGCCTCTCGATGGACGATGGTGCTGATTCGGGCCCGAACGGCCACCCGAAACTCGAGGGCGGCGAGTACGCCGTCGACATCGGCACCGCCGGCAGCGTCACGCTGCTGTTCGAGTCCCTGCTGCCGCTCGCGACGATCCTCGAGTCCCCGCTGCGGATAACGGCGACCGGCGGGACCGACGTGAAGTGGTCCCCGCCGCTGGATTACTTCCGATACGTCAAACTCCCACTGTTGCGCCGGTACGGACTCACAGCTGCCTGCGAGGTCGACCGCCGCGGGTTCTACCCCGACGGCGGCGGCCGCGCAACCTTGCACCTCGGGCCCTCCGAACTCGAGCCGATCGAACTCGCCGAGCGCGGACCGCTCGAGGCCGTGCGAATCTACTCGACGGAATCCGAGTCGCTGGCCGACAGGGACGTGGCGTTCCGGCAGGTCGAGGGGGCGCTCGAGCGGCTCGCGGTCGACGACCTCGAACGCGGCGGCTCGGACTCGGGCAGCCGTGAGCCCGCGGAACGGCGCGAAACCACTGCGGCGAGCCCCAGTCCCGGCTCGGCGCTCGTCGTTCGCATCGATCACGGGACGGGGATCGCCGGCTTCACTGCGCTGGGCGAGCGCGGCAAACCCGCCGAGCGCGTCGGCGAAGACGCGGCCGACGCCGCGAACCGCTTCCTCGAGCGCGAGGCGACGGCGCCGGTCGACCGACACATGGCCGATCAGTTGCTCGTCTTCCTCGCCATCGCGGGCGGCCGCGTCCGCGTGCCCGAAGTGACCGATCACGTCGCGGCGAGTCGCGAGTTGCTCGAGGCGTTCGGCGTGTCGATCGATCTAGAGGAGGGAGGCGACAACGGTAGCGATTCCGGCGGCGGCCCCGCAACGGTAACCGCCGAACCGTCGATCGGCCCGACCGCGAGCCGCTGACCGGCACCCGAAACCCACGCGACGCCACGGCCCTCGAGTGACAACGACACGACTTATACCGGCCCCGTCCGTTGACCGAGCTATGACGCCGATCGATCCGCACGCCGGACGGAGGGATGTACCGTGAGCGATCTCGTCTCCTTCGGGGAGACCATGCTGCGGCTCTCCCCGCCCGACAACGAGCGCCTTGAGGATACCGACGAGTTCGAGGTCCACGTCGGCGGCGCCGAGAGCAACGTCGCGATCGCCGCCCAGCGGCTCGGCACGTCGGCGACCTGGCTCTCGAAGCTCCCCGAGAACCCGCTGGGTCGGCAGGTCGTCGGCAAGCTCCGCCAGTACGGCATCGAGACCGACGTCGCCTGGAGCCCGCAGGGGCGAGTGGGGACCTACTACATGGAACAGGCCGGCGAACCCCGGGGCACGAACGTCATCTACGACCGGCAAAACGCCGCGGTCACGACCGCAAAGACGCGGGAGTTCGACCTCGAGCCGATTCGGGACGCCAAGGTTTTCTTCACGACGGGCATCACGCCCGCGCTCTCGCCGACGCTTCGCGACACGACGATGAGCCTGCTGAAGGCGGCCAAGGAGGGCGGGACGACGACCGCCTTCGACTTCAACTACCGCGCCAAACTCTGGTCGCCCGACGAGGCGAAGGAGGTGCTGACCCAGCTGTTCCCCGGTATCGACGTGCTCGTCATCGCCGCCCGCGACGCGCAGAACGTCCTCGGCCTCGAGGGCGACCCGCGACAGATCGCCCACCAGCTGGGCTCGCAGTACGACTTCGAGACGGTCATCGTCACCCGCGGCGCGGAGGGGGCGATCGGCTGGCACGACAACGTCGTCCACGAACAGGACGTCTACGAGACGGACACCGTCTCGCCGATCGGCACCGGCGACGCCTTCACGGGAACGTTCGTCGCACGGCGACTCGACGGCGACGACGTGCCGACGGCGCTCGAGTACTCGGCGGCGGCGGCCGCGCTCAAGCGGACGATTCCGGGCGACGTCGCGCTCATCACCGAGGAGGAGGTCGAGACGGTCGTCAAAGAGGGCGCGAAGGCGATTTCGCGGTAGCGATTCGCTGCGCTCGTGTCGTTAGAATAACCCGAATTGGCCGTCATATGTGGGGTGAACCCGTCATTTGGACGGATTTGCCACAAGCCGTTTTACGTCCCTCTCGCATTCTCCGGACGCAATGAATACGAACCGTGGAGCCGCACTGCTCGTTGTACTGCTCGTGGCCGCGAGTTCGATCGGACTGGCCGCGGGCGTCGGTGCAGCGGGCGCAGCGACGACCCAAAGCGGAGACGGAGAATCGAGTACGAGCGCCGAGAGTGAGGCGTACGCGGGGACGCAGGTCGACTTCGCGGTCGACGGTGACGCCATCACCAATTACACGGTCGACGGCGAGGAGGCGTTCACCTCGGTGTCGGTCCAGTCCCAGAGCGACGCCGGTGCAGACGCCGGCCTCGGCGCCGACGTCTCCCTCGAGACGATGACGGACCTGAACGGCGCGGGGCTGTCGCTGGCCGCGCAGACGGAGACGAACGCTCAGGTGCAGGCCGAGAGCGGCGCGACGCTGTCGGCCCACGACAACCGGCGCGGCTCGCTGGTCGTCCGCAGCGGCGGCGAGAGTCAGTACGTTCAGGCCGAACTCGGCGCCGACGCGCGGGCCGAACAGGACGGCGACACGGTCCGCGTCGAGACCGGCAGTCAAGATGGCGTCTTCCTCGTCGTCGGCGACGGTAACGTGACCGTCAACGAGGAGGGCAACGTCACCGCCGAACTCGGGAGCGACGCGGCCCTGACCTTCCGCTCGTACGAGGACGGCGAGCGCGACGAGGACGCCGAGTACGAGGAGTCGCTGATCGCCGACGGCAAAGCGGCCGCCGAGGTCCACGTCGAGGACCGCGACGGCGAGACCGCGACGAGCGCGGTCGCCTACGGCGAGGATATCAGCGCCAACGTCAGTCAGGCCGCCGAGAGCCAGGTCGAGATGACGGTCGAGCGCGCCCACAGCGAAGGGACGGTCGTCGTCACGACCGTCTCCGAGGAAGCCGTCGGCTCGCTCGAGGACATCGACGTAACCGTCGACGGCGAGGCGGCCGTCGAAGCCTCCTCGAAGAGCGAACTCGAGGCGGCGACGCAGAACGCGGACAGTTCGAAGTACATGGTCGCCCAGCAGGCCGAAGCGAACGGCGAGGCGACAGTCTACATCGCCTTCAACCACTTCTCCGAGCGAACGGCGACGATCGACGGCTCGGATGACGGCGGGTCGACCGACGGGTCGAGCGATGGCGACTCGACTGACGACGGTTCGAACACGACCGACGAGACCGACGGCGAGACCAGTTCGGACGACGAAACCGGCGACGACGGAAGCGACGAAACGACCGACGGCGAGACGACCGAAAGCGAAAGCGACGACGGCGGCTCCGGCGGCGACAGCCTCCCCGGCTTCGGCGTCGGCGTCGCGACGATCGCGCTGTCGATCGCCGGATTACTCGCACGATTCTGGGACTGATCGCTCGAGTACGCCCTGAGCGCGAGTCCCGAGACGCGCAATCGTCCCCGACGGTTTCTCCTTCTTCCCCGCGAGTTGTCCGCCGCCCCGTTCTCGGGCACTGGGACGCCGGACGAACGCATTTTTGCGTCGCTCTCGTAGCGGGCGTATGGTCCACGTAGCCATCGTCGGCGCCTACGGGAGCGCCGGCGTCGCCGTCGCCGACGAACTCCTCGAGCGGGCCGACGAACTCGAGTCCGAAGACGCGACCGACGGCCTCGAACTCACCCTGATCGACGACGGCGAACCGGGCGGGGGCCTCTGCATTCTGCGCGGCTGCATGCCCTCGAAGGACGTCCTCTCAGCCGGCCAGCACCGCTATCAGGCGCGCCACGACGACCGCCTCCAGGGCGTTCCCGAGGTCGATCCCGAGGCCGTCGTCGCACGGAAGGACGAGCACGTCTCGAGTTTCGCCGCGCACCGCCGAAGTCACGTCCACGACCTCGCCGAGCGCGAGGGCGTCGAGTTCGTCCACGACACCGCGCGGTTCGTCGACGAGCGCGTGCTCGAACTCGAGGAGCGCGGTCGCCGGATCGAACCCGACTACGTCGTCATCGCGACGGGATCGGTGGTCAACGTCCCCGCCGAACTGCCGGGGATCGACGACGTATCCTTTCAGACCAGTGCGGACGTCCTCGACGCGACCGAGTTCCCCGACTCGGCGATCGTGATGGGCCACGGCTACGTCAGCCTCGAGCTCGGCCCCTACCTGAGCGAGGTCGGCGGCGTCGATCTTACGGTGATCGAGCACGACCGGCGCCCCCTCGAGGACGTGCCGGACGCCTACGGCGACGCGCTGCTCGAACTCTACCGCGACCACTTCGATATCGAGGTGCTGACCGAGACGGACGAAAAGCGCGTCGAGCCGACCGACGACGGCGGCGTCCGGATGGTCGTCGAACAGCAGGACGGCGAACCGCGGACCGTCGAGGCCGACGAACTCTACTGTTTCACCGGTCGCCGTCCCAACCTCGAGGGGCTGGGACTCGAGCACACCCGCCTCGAGCCGGGCGAGGGCTGGGTCACGTCGACGATGCAGGCGGCCGACGACGAGCGCGTGTTCGTCGTCGGCGACGCTAACGGGCGCGAGCCGATCCTCCACGTCGCCAAGGAGCAGGGCTTCGCGGCCGGCGAGAACATCGTCCACCACGCCCGCGGCGAGGAGTGCGAACCGTACGCCAACGTCCCCCACCACGTGATCTTCTCGGGGCTGGGCGTCTACCCGTTCGTCCGCATCGGACACACGCCGGCGACGGCCGCCGATTCGGGGATGGACGCGTTCGTCGTCACCCGCGAGGCGTCTTCGGACGGCGTCTTCAAGAGCAAAAATCACCCCGAGGGGCGCGCGACGCTGGTCGTCAGCGCCGAAACCGGCGCCGTGCTGGGCTATCAGGGGCTGCACCTCCACGGCGACGTGATGGCCAAGACGATGCAGGTCGCCGTCGAGATGGGGCTTGACGTCCGCGACCTTCCCAAGCGGGCGTACCACCCGACGACGCCCGAGATTCTGGACGGGTTGTTCCGGGAGGCCTGCGCCGAACTCGAGGATCGCCAGCAGTGCGTCGGTGACACCGACGGCCGCGATCCGTCGCTGTAGCGCCGGGCGGTCGAGATCGTTCGCTCCGGGGCGTAACCTCCCCGTCGGTGGAATACTATCATACAGCGTGCAGAAACAACCACGCGGTGCTGTATTACACCGGGAAACGTATCAGAGGCCGTTGAAACACTCACTCTCCGGCCGCGGGCTTTTTGTCGGTGCGGTGGTATACCCGTCCGTGACTGGAGCGGTCCGACGGGCGACCACCGACGACGCGTGGGCCATCCACGAAACGGCGCGGGCGAGCTGGCACGCCGCCTACGACGACATCCTCGGGCCCGGGACGGTCGACGAGGTCGTCGACGAGTGGTACGCGCTCGGCGACCTCGAGTCCTCGATCGCCGACGTGATCGGGCGCGAGGACGCCGAATTTCTCGTCGTCGAACCGGACGACTCCGGCGGTGGCCCCGAGGAGTGTCGCGGCTTCGCCCACGCCGTTCCGTGGCCAGAAGACCCTGCGGTCGCGTACGTAGCCCGGTTCTACGTCAGCCCTGACGCGTGGGGCGAGGGCGTCGGCACGACGCTGCTCGAGCGCCTCGAGGCGCTATTGGCGGACTCGTTCGACCGCGTGCGGCTGGCGGTGCTCGCGGATAACGACGTCGGAATTTCCTTCGCCGAATCGTCGGGTTTCGAACGGGTCGCAGTGCGGGAGACGGGGCTGGGTAACGGACTCGAGGAGTGCGTCTACGAGAAAGGGATCTGAGCGACTCACCGGTCCGCGTTCGCAACCCGCGCAAGAAATTTTGTCGGTCCGGGTACAGGACAGCACCATGGACTGGACCATCCGTCGGGCGACGACGGACGCGGCACCGGCCGTCCGCGAAATCGCCCGCGAGAGTTGGCACGCCGCCTACGACGACATCCTCGGCCCCGACACGGTCGCCGACGTTACCGACGACTGGTACGCGATCGAGGAACTCGAGGTATCGATTCGGAAGTCGAGGGAGACAGACGATGAGGAGTTCTTGCTCGCGGTTCCCGCCCGCGCGGACGAAGCGTCCGACGCTGACCCTGACCCTAACCCTGACGCCACCGCCAGTTCCGATGCCGGCGTCAGTGCCGAAATCGAGGGCTTCGCCCACGCCGGGCTCCACCCCGACGACCCCACCGCTGCCTACCTCGTTCGGCTGTACGTCCGACCGGGCACGTGGGGCGAGGGCACCGGAACGGCGCTGCTCGAGCGGATCGAAGCGACGTTCGAGCCGACGTGCGACCGACTTCGACTGACGGTCCTGGCGGACAACGAGATCGGCGTTTCGTTCTACGAGTCGGCGGGATTCGAGCGCGTCCAGACGCGACAGTCCGATCTGGGAGACGGGATCGACGAGTGCATCTACGAAAAAGCGTTGTGAGACGAAGCGCGTCGCGTGACACCGACCGCAGTTACAGCGTCTTCTCCGCCTCGTCGTCGTCCACCACTTCGATCCCGCGGTTGTTGACCGCCATCGGATCGAGGCCGACCTCCTGCAGGAAGTTCTTGTACTCGCGTTCGCACTGCTCGGCGTCTTTCTGCTTGTCGCTGGCGCGGTCGCAGAGTTCGATCAGGTTCTCGGGGACGTCGTTCTGGTAGACGATCCAGTGGTTGATCAGGTCCGAGAGCCGGCGGATCGGGCTGGTGAAGTGGCCGTAAATCTCGAAGTTCAACGCGTGGTGGCCGCCGAACGGGTCGTTCATGTACTTCGCGCGCGGCATCACCTTCATCACCGCCCACTGGATCTTGTCCAGTTGGCGACCGGGCGCCTCCTCGAGCGTCGCGTTGACGGCCTTCCGGGGGTCGTCCCACGTGCTGCCAGGAATGGAGACGCCGTCTAAGTCCTGAATCTCCTGGAGCGCCTCGGACCACTCGTCCGGACTCGGCTGCGGGTGGACGCGGTACATCGCCTCGACGCCGCGAGACCACATGAGTTCGTGCGTGACGGCCTTGTTGGCCTTCAGCATGCACTCCTCGATGATGGTGTGGGCGCGGTCCCGAGAGGGGTTCAGGACGAGCGAGCCGTCCTCCTTGCGCTGCTCGTGCATCCGATTCGCGACCTCGTAGACCAGTTTGTTCTCCTCGTGGAGGTCAGCGTCGGGATCCTCGAGGCGGTTCTCGGCCTGCGAGTAGGTGAGCCGCTCGTCGGACCGGATGACGGATTTGTAGATCTCGATGGTCTCGTAGCCGAGGTTCTCCTTGTCGAGGTGCATCTCGACGGTGTGGGCCAGCCGGTCCTCGTTGGGGACCAGCGAGCAGACGGTCTCCGCGAGGACGGGCGGCAGCATGTGGATGGTGTAGCCCGGCAGGTAGACCGTGTTCCCGCGCTCGACGGCCTCGTCCCACATCGCCGTGTCGGGGTTGACGTAATGGGTCACGTCGGCGATGTGCACCCAGAGGACGTACTCGTCGTCGCGTTCCTCGATCGAGAGGGCGTCGTCGAAGTCCTGCGCGTCGATGGGGTCGGTCGTCCACGTCGTCAGATCGCGGAGGTCCTTGCGCTCGTCGACCTCCTCCTGGATCTCATTCTGGACGTCTTCGGTTCGGGCTTCGGCCTCCTCGAGGACTTCGGGCGGGAACTCGTCGCGAATCTCGAACTTCTCGAAGAGTTCCTCGCGCTTGTTCTCGAGGTGGCGCGCGAGGTCCTCGGAGACTTCGACGGGGCCCTGGCCTTCGGCCGTGCCGGCCTCGGCCTGTGCGTCGTTACTCATAGGGAGGGGTACGGACGTGAAGGTCAAAGTCGTGTCGGGACAGCGAAACCGATTCGGACCTGTTGATAGGAAAACCTATTACTAACACAACACGATTTCGAACGATGTCCGCAATCGCCCTCCGCGGCGTCGCGAAGCGCTACGGCGACGTCGCAGCCCTCCGCGGTATCGACCTCGAGATCGAACGCGGCGAGGTGTTCGGCTTCCTCGGGCCCAACGGCGCGGGGAAGTCGACGACCATCAACGTTCTGCTGCACTACGCGCACCCCTCCGCCGGCACCGTCGAGGTGCTCGGCCGCGACGTCACCGCCGACCCCGTCGCCGTCCGCCAGCGCGTCGGCATCCTTCCCGAGGGGTTCGCCCCCTTCGAGACGATGACCGGCCGGCAGCACCTCGAGTACGCGATCGAAGCCAACGGCGCCGACGACGACCCCGACGCGCTGCTCGAGCGGGTCGGCCTCGAGGGCGTCGGCGATCGGCTCGCGAGCGACTACTCGAAGGGGATGGCCCAGCGGCTCGCGCTCGCGATGGCCCTCGTCGGCGAGCCCGATCTGCTGATCCTCGACGAGCCCTCCACCGGCCTCGATCCCCACGGTGTACGCCGAATGCGCGAGATCGTCGCCGCGGAGCGCGACCGCGGCGCGGCCGTCTTCTTCTCGAGTCACATCCTGGAGCAGGTCGAGGCGGTCGCCGACCGCGTCGGCATCCTCCGGGCCGGCGAACTCGTCGCCGTCGATACGATCGACGGGCTGCGCGCGGCGGCCGACGCCGACGCGGAACTGACGGTCGAACTGGCCTACGACCCCGGGGCGGTCGCGCCCGCCCTCGACGACCTCGAGGGCGTCTCCTCGGTCGTCGCGCGCGACGGGAATCTCGTCGTCGCCTGCGCCCGAGACGCGAAGCTGACCGTCTTAGACGAGATTCGGGCTGCCGGCGGGACGATCCGCGATTTCACTACTGGGGAGGCGTCGCTCGAGGATCTGTTCGTTTCCTACACGGGGGGATCCCGATGACCCGCGGGTGGCGATTGATCGCGCGCAAGGAGGTCGGCGACGCGATCCGCAACCGGCAGCTGTACACGAACGCCGCGCTGTTCGCGCTCGTCTTCGCCCTGATCGCCTACCTGCACGTCGATCAGGCGCGGGCCGGCTACGCGGAGCCCGAGAACCTCGTCGGGCTGCTCAGCGGCGTGAGCATCGTCCTCGTGCCGGCGGTCGCGCTCATGCTGTCCTACGCGGCGATCGTCAAGCGCCGCGAGGACGGCCAGCTCGCGCTGTTGCTCGGCCTGCCCCACGACCGGCGCGACGTCGTCGTCGGCACCTATCTCGGGCGGTACGCCGTGCTCGCCGCCTCGCTCGTCGTCGGCGTCCTCGCTGCCGCGGTCGTCACGCTCGCCTTTTCGGTCGAACTGGCCGCCGTCGAACTGGGCGGCTACCTCGTCGCGGCCGCCGTCCTCGGGCTCGCCTACGTCGCGATCGCGACCTGCCTCTCGACGCTGACGCGGGACCAGACGTGGGCCTCGATCGGCGCGTTCGTCGTCTTCATGCTGTTCGTCTTCGCCTGGCGGTTCGTCCCCGACGCGGCCGTCTTCCTCGTCAACGGCCTCGAGATGCCGAGCCAACGGCCGTGGTGGCACCCCTACGTCGGCGCGCTCTCGCCGAGCGTCGCGTACGAACGGGCGCTCGATCTCGTCCTCGGGGGGAGCGGCGACCGCACGCTGTCGGCGTTCGGCGCCCTCGTCCTCCTCGGGTGGGCCGTCCTCGCGCCCGCTGCGGGTTACGTGCGGTTCAAAACGAGCGATCTCTAGACGGTCGCGAGCGTCACCGCTCCTCGCGTCGTTCCTCGGGCGGCTCCTCGAGCGGCCCGTACCGTTCCTCGACCGCGGCGAGATACCGCGCGAGAAACGCCGTTTGGTCGCGCTCGCCGGCCTCGAGATCGACCAGCAGGTCCTCGAGTTCGTTCCGCGGGTGGTGACAGAGCTCCCGGTCGCAGGACTTGCAGAGGTACTCGAACTCCTTGTCCTCGCGGTCCCAGCGGTTGCCGTACTTGTCGTACTCCCGGGCCATCGACCGGGTGACCTCGTCGCCGCAGGCGAGGCACGTGACCGTCGTCGTTCGGTTCCGAGAGGACCAGGGCCACATGGTCGCACTATCGCCGTGCGATCACTTAGCAATTACCGCACGTTCGTGCTGGCCGGAGACTCGGGCTGAGTGAGCAGTCGCGCTCGAGGACGGGGTGGCTGCTCCGATCGCCGTCTGTCGGCCGCCAATCAGAACCAGTACCAGTACCAGGCCTCGAGGCGAGGGGACGGACGGCTACGACAGGGGCGTCAGCATCCGTCGCTCGCCGCCCGCCCGCCTCACCCCGTCTTCGTCACCCTCGCGGTCCCGTCCGTTCGCGTCGGTGCCGACGGCGCGTCCGGAATCTACTACCGTTAAATGCGTACGGCGGATAGCGCGGGATATGGAAGTCAAGTCTCGCCACCACCTGCGGAGCGACGCCGTCTCGGCGCTCGAGGACGCACTCGCCGACCACCTCGGCGTCGAACCCGAGGGGGACGCCTACGAGCGCGTCGAGTTCGAGGACACCGACTGGGAAGTGGTCCTCATCGACGGCGAACCGCAGGTCGCGTACTTCGACGAGGAGCCGTTCCTGACGGTGCGGGGCGCCAACGCCTACGATCCGGACAAGCGGGTCGTGACGGTCGACGCCGGCGCGGTCTCGTTCGTCAGCGACGGCGCGGACGTGATGCGCCCCGGGATCACGGAAGCGACCGACGATATCGAACCGGACGATCTGGTCATCATCGCCGAGGAATCCCACGGGAAGGTGCTGGCGATCGGCCGCGCCCGCGTCCCGGGCGAGGATATGGTCGGCGACGAGGGGAAGGTCGTCGACTCGCTGCACCACGTCGGCGACGAACTCTTCGAGTTCACCGGCTGATCGCCGGTCCAGCCCGGACCAGACTGCCGCCGAACGGGTACACGTTTCACCACGGGCGCCCTACGGGCGGGTATGTGCGGACGATATACGCTGACCCTCGAGCGCGACGCGTTCGAGGACCGGTTCGGCGCGACCGTCGACGATTCGGTCGGCGAGTTCGAGCCGCGGTACAACGCGGCGCCGGGTCAAGAACTGCCCGTCATCACCGACGACGCGCCCGAGACGGTCCGGCAACTCGAGTGGGGCCTCGTGCCGTCGTGGGCCGACGACGACTGCGGCGGGATGATCAACGCGCGGGCCGAGACGGTCGACGAGAAGCCGAGTTTTCGCGACGCTTACGAGCGGCGCCGCTGCTTGGTCCCTGCGGACGGTTTCTACGAGTGGGTCGAGACCGAGCGCGGCAAACAGCCCTATCGGGTCGCCCTCGAGGACGACCGGCCGTTCGCGATGGCCGGCCTGTGGGAGCGGTGGGAGCCCGACGACGAGACGACGCAAGCGGGCCTCGACGCCTTCGGCGGCGGCCTCGAGGACGAGGATGACGACGACACCGCGCTCGAGACGTTTACCGTCCTCACCGCGGAGCCGAACGACCTCGTGGCCGACCTGCACCACCGGATGGCCGTCATCCTCGAGCCGGACCGCGAGCGGGAGTGGTTGACCGCCGACGATCCCAAAGCCGAAGGGCTGCTCGAACCCTATCCGGCCGACGAGATGCGGGCGTACCCGGTGTCGACGGCGGTCAACGATCCGTCGAACGACGATCCGTCGCTGCTCGAGCCGCTCGAGACGGCGTGAGGACGGGTTCTTCACCGCGGGCGGGCGCGACTCGTTCCAACGGGTATAAGGATTAGGCTCGCCTAATCCGGCCACATGAAACGGAGACGGCGCGACGCGACCGCGGCGCTCGCCCGTCCGAACGAGGCGACCGATCGGCGGAGGGGAACGCCGTGAACGGCGACAGACCGCCGGCGGAGAGCGCCGAACCGGTCGATGACATCGACCGAACGCCGGTTCCGGACGCCGACGTCTGCGTGATCGGCGCGGGACCGGCCGGCGGACTCGTGGCCGACCGACTCGCCGACGCGGGTCACGAGGTCGTCGTCCTCGAGGCCGGGCCGCGGTTCGACTCCGAGGACCGACTCGCGCGTCAGGAACGGGCGATCCGGCCGGCGTACGACCGGCCGGACGTCTGGGACGGCGACCCCGAGCGGGACGCCCACTCGGCGTCGGGCGAGTGGTACTACCCGCTGAACCACGCCCGCGTGAAGGGCGTCGGCGGCTCGACGCTCCACTGGCAGGGGATGGTGATGCGCCTCCACGAGGACGATTTCAACTCCGAAAGCGCCCGCGGCGTCGGTACGGACTGGCCGATCGACTACCCGGATTTGCGTCCCTACTACGCCGAGGCCGAGCGCGAACTCGGCGTCGCCGGCGCCAGCGACAACCCCTTCGCGCCGCCCCGCGAGGAACCGCACCCGATGCCCGCGTTCGAGCCGTCCTACAGCGACTCGCTGTTCGCCGAGGCCTGCGAGGAGGTGGGGGTCGCGATGCACTCGGTGCCGAACGCGCGCAACTCGGAGGCCTACGACGACCGCAGCGCCTGCGTCGGCTACGGCACCTGCCAGCCAGTCTGTCCCGCCGGCGCGAAGTACGACGCGACGGTCCACGTCGAGCGCGCCGAGTCGAAGGGGACGACGGTGATCGACCGCGCGCCGGTCCAGCGACTCGAGCACGGTGCCGATCGAATCGAGGCGGCCGTTTACGCGACGCCCGAGGACGAAGAACAGCGGCAGGAGGCCGACGCCTTCGTCGTCGCCTGCGGGGGCGTCGAGACGCCCCGCCTGCTCCTGCTCTCGGAATCGAGCGACTATCCCGACGGGCTGGCGAACTCGAGCGGCCTCGTGGGACAGTTCTTCATGGACCACCTGTTCGCCGGTACGGGCGGCGTGCTCGACGAACGCACGCGCCAGAACCACGTCGGCTTCCTCACCAGCGAGTCCCACCAGTTCTACGACGAGGCCGACGACGAGTACGCGCCCTTCAAACTCGAGTTCTTCAACTACGACGGCCCCTCTCCCGTCGAGATGGCCCTGACCGGCGAGGACTGGGGCGACGACCTGCTCGAGCGCCTCGGATCGGAGTACGGCAACCACATCGGGATGGGCGCGCTGGTCGAGCAACTCCCCCGCGAAGACAGCTACGTCGGCCTCGACCGGTCGACGACCGACGACCGCGGCAATCCCGTGCCGGACGTCCACTGGAACGTGGGCGACCGGGCGCTGCGGACCATCGAGCGGGTCAACGAGATTCAGGAGCGGATCCTCGAGGAACTGGGCGCCGAGATCACCTGGCAGGTCGGCCCCGACAACACGGGTCCGGCCTACCACCACATGGGGACGACACGGATGGGGGACGATCCCGCGGAAAGCGTGGTGAACGCCCGCCTGCGGACTCACGACCTTGAGAACTGCTGGATCGCCTCGAGCAGCGTCTTCCCGACCGCCGGCGCGATGAACCCGACGCTGACGATCGCGGCGCTCGCGCTGAAGGCGGCCGATCACGTCCACGGAAACCTGTAGATACTTCGACCATATTTTAGGTAGACCTAAAACTATAAATGGGATCGGTGGCGAGTAGCACCCATGAGTAGCGGGGATCAGACCGAATCGGAGGCGACGAGTAGCGAGACCGACGACCGGGGCGATCACGAGTACACCTTCGAGGATCTCAGCGTCGTCATGGGGACCTACAACGAGGAGGAAGCGATCGGCAAAGTGCTCTCGGACATCGAGGAGGTGACCGACGGGAAGGCCGAGGTCGTCTGCGTCGACGGCTCCTCGGACCGCACGCCCGAGATCGCCCGCGAGCACGGCGCGACGGTCGTCGAACAGCGCCCGCAGGGGTACGGCGTCGCCGTCCGGGCAGCCATTCTGGAGCCCGACCGACCGATCGTCGTGACCACCGACTGCGACGACACCTACCCCATGGAGCAGCTCCCGGAGTTCCTCGAGTTGATCAACGAGGGGTACGACGTCGTCAGCGGCGACCGGCTCTACCACGGCGCGGAGGCGATGCCGGCGTTCAACCGCTTCGGCAACCACGCCTTCGCCGCCATCGCGAGCGTCCTGATGGGCACGCGCGTCCACGACACGACCACGGGGATGCGGGCCTACCGCCGCGATGTCGTCGAATCCATCGCGTGGACCGAGAACACCGGGCTCTCGGCCGAGCTGCTGATCCGGCCGCTGATGCGGGGCTACGACGTCCGCGAGCACCCGATCGAGTACCGCGAGCGCGCCGGCGAGACGAAGCTCGACCCGCTCAAGGGCGGCGCCGAAATCGCGAAGTCGATCGTCAAAGTCTGTCTCGAGGAGCGGTTCCGCTAACGGTCGGCACCAGCGGCCGACAGCCGAGTACGAGTCCGGGGACGGCGGAACGAGCTATTCGCTCTCGTTCGCGATCCCGAGAAACGCCAGCGCCGTCCCGAGCAGCGCCACGTTCTTGAGGAAGTTGATCTGCTGTTGCTGTCGTTGTTCGGGATCGTCGACGGTCCAGAAGTCGTGCATCGCCGGCGTCACGCCCAGGAAGAACGTGGCGGCTGCGCTCGCCGCAATCGCCGGCACCCGCCAGAGCGCAACGCCGAGTCCGCCGAGCAGTAAGAGCGCGTGCGCCCCAACGTTCGCGAGGGCGGGCATCGGAACGCCCTTCGCCGCCGCGTACTCGGCGCGCTCCTCGGTGTTCATCAGTCCGTCGACCGCCATCGCCGCGAGCACGCCGCCGTACAGCAGCCGCCCCAGCCGGACGGCCGTCCTCCGGGGGAGCGGTTTCGAGGGCGTTCCCTCGCCGTCAGTTGGAGACCGGTCGATCGCGTCGGTATCGGACGCCGATCGCTGGCTGCGGGACTCGAGCATACGGGATCACGGGAACGTACGCTCGAGATGCACTTAGAAGGGGTGGGGTGGCTCGAGTTCGTAGGGAAGTGGACGGGGCACGGACGACGGACGGTTAGGATTCCACGCTCTGCGTGAGGACGAACACGAGCAGCGCCATCAGCAGCGAGCCGAGCAGGGTCTCGACGCTCGCGATAGCCCGCGCCCACTGGCCGACCGGCTGGATGTCGCCGTAGCCCAGCGTCGCGAAGGTGACGACGCTGAAGTAGAGACTCTTGAGGAACGCCCGGACGAGGACGCGGCCGGGCGTGTCGGCGGGATCCTCGATCGCGTACGTGACGGCGCTGTCGGTCCCGACCTCCTTGACGCCGCCCGTCAGCGGGTACAACCCGGCGCAGACGACGATCAGCAACAGCGAGGTCGCCACGACGCGCCACGGGCTGGTGCCGTAGTGCATGATCCACCGCGAGCCCGCGAGTTTGATCGCCCGCAGGTAGGAGCCGGTCCGCCAGGCGTGGCGGCGCCGAAAGTTCTTCTCGCGGAGGTAGTACGCGTGGACGCGCTCGGGGAAGGCGTTCTCGGCGTAGACGCGCTGTAGTTCCCGATACACCCACTGCGCGGAGTCCGCCTGAGCCATCGTATCGTCGCCCGTCGCAGCGGCGAATTCGTCCTCGTAAACGGTTCGGTCGCCGAACTCGGTCTCGAGATTGAGCCGAACGTCGGTCAGGGCCGCGCGGTAGAGCCGGGCGTCCCGGAAGTCGGCGCCGCGGAGGTCGGCGAAGACGAACGCGGCGTCGTGGAGATTGGCCGCGCGAAAGGAAGTGCCGTGGGCGTCGACGTCCCGGAACGTGGCGCGGCGGAGGTCGGTCTCGGAGAGGTCGGCGCCGTCGAGCACCGCGTCCGTGAAATCGGCTTCGACGAGCGAACAGCCCGCGAGAAACGAGGTATCGCTCAGCGTCGCTTCGCGGAAGTTCGCGCCGTCGAGGCGCTCGCCCGCGGTCGGCGCGTGCTCCTCGTAGGCCGGCGTCGGGACGACGGTCTCGGTGTGCCAGAGGCAGCGGTCGGCGTCGCGCCACGTCGGCCGGTAGCAACAGATCGCGCCGGCGTCGTTGACGCCGCTGCTGGTCGTGACGTGTCCGCATCGGTCCGTCGGCGGCGTCATCTACAGGCCCGTGGTGCGCAGTGCTCCTAACGGTAGTGCCTGAAATGCGCGCCTGTAGCCTGCGGCCCGTGGCCCGCGGTCCGTGATCCGTAGTCCGGGTTCGCGGTCGCCGTCGACCGATCACTCCGACGAGCCGGACGGCCCCCGCCGGTAACTGTCCGTCCCGCCCGGGTGGCCCTGCGGGTTCTCGAGGCCGACCAGTTCGCCGCCGGTCGGCGACGCGTACAGCGCGAACAGCAGTTCGTTGACGACGTAGTAGCGGACCCGCTCGACGGAGCCGCCGTCGGGGTCCGACGCGGCCGCGTCCGCGCCCATCCGCCGAAGCGCCGCGTCCCGGTTCTCGGGCGACAACGACGCGAACGACCCGTCGTACCACGCGTCGGCGTAGTCGTCGAGGTACGCGACGACGTCGGCGACCTCGCCGGCCCACGCTTCGTCGGCGGCCGCGCGATCGCCGACGTACGACTCGACGAACTCCCGAACGCCGTCGACGGCCGACGGGTACAGCACCTCGGCGGCGGCGACCATCGTCTCGAGGTCTCCGTCCGCGAGGCCGCGGTCCCGCTCGTCGGACGACGACAGCGCGAGAGCGCCGGCGCCGGCGATACCGGCGGCGCCGAGCGCCGCGATCGCGTCCCGTCGCGTGAGTTCCATAGTCACGGGTCGGTCGCTCCCGCCGTTTCGTTTTCGGTCCCGAACTCGTCGCCCTCGAGCGCGACGAGATCGGTCCGTACGTCGCCGCCGGTGCCGTCGGGTGACTCGTCCGGAATGTACGCCGCCTCGCCGCCGCAGTCGCGGATCGCGGTGCAGCGTTCGACGCGGGGTGTCAGCGCGGCGGCGTCGCCGTCCGTGCGGACCGGCAGCTCGAACCGGTAGCTGAAACTGCTCCCGGGGCCGCGGTCGACGAACACGGTCAGGGTGACGTCCTCTCGGTCGGCGACGGGGAGCGAGTCGTCGACGTTCCCGCCGTCTCCCCGTACGCTGACGGTATCGTTGGTGACGGTCACCCACAGGCTCGTCGACCCCGAGGCGTTCGAGGCGACGGACGTTGCGCTCCCGTCGGCCGCGGTGAGGGTTACGGTGGCCCCCGACGCCGCGTCGGGAACGGCGACGGTCGCGTTCAACCGCACCGCGTCGCCGGCGACGTGGTCGACCGGCTGCAGCCGCGACGCGTGGGGCGAGCCGGCCTGCGGCGACCACGCGCCGCGGTACGCGAACCGGTAGAGCGAGCGATCGGGGTAGGCGTCCGCGACGGCGAACGGCCGGTCGCCGAGGGCGTACACGCGCTGTCCGTCGAAATCGGGATCGTTCCGGAACGGCTGGAACGGGTGGTTGAGCCAGTCGCCGTACGGCGTCGGGAGGAAGACGACCGCCCGCTCGTCCGGCGCCGGCGCGTCCTCGAGCGGCTCGTAGACCCGCTCGTAGGTGTCGGTCGCGGCGGCGTTGCGGTCGACTTTCTCGTCGAAACTCGCGGCCGTCACGCCGCCGGCGGCGAGGGCGCCAACGAGGAGGACTGCGACGAGCGTCGCGCGGGCGACTCGAGGGGTGAGGGTCCGCCGACGGAGCGTCCGTCGCAGACCCGTCGCCAGCGCCAGCGCGCCGACGGCGCCGAAGGCCGCGAACGGCACCAGCAGGTCGAAGTGGTAGTACGGGCCGTGAGTCGCGATCAATCCGTCGTCGGCGACCTCGAGGGCGCCGAGGATGTTGAAGTTGCCCCAGAAGAAGACGTTGCCGACGACGACGCTCGGGGCGACGCCGGCGAGGACGGCCTGTCGGGGCGAGAGGCCGCGCCGAACGGTCGCGACGAACCCGACGGCGGCGGCCGCTGCGCCGAGGAGGCCGCCCGCGATCCACTCGGTCGCGAACGACCGAAGGACCAGGGCGTTCGAGCGCAGCGCCAGTTCGACGGTGTACTCCGCTTCGTGTCCGAGGATCTGTCGGTGGCCGAATCCGGGCCCGTCGTGCGGGGCGAACGCCTGGTAGGGGAACACCAGCGGCGAGCCGGTCACGACGGCGTTGTAGGCCAGCGCGAGCGCGACCCCGGCGAGGCCGAGCGTCGCCGTCGCGAGTTGTCGGGGCAGGGCCGCTCGAGGATCGCGCCACAGGGTCCAGCACGCGTGGACGATGAACGGCGCGGCGAACAGGACGGCGGTGTAGGGTCGCGCGAAGAAGGCGAGGCCGATCGCCGCGCCGGCGCCGGCGGCCCAGCGGACGTCGTCAGTGCGATCGGCGCGGAAGTAGCAGTAGGCGAAGGCCAGATTGCACATCGTCGTCGGCGCGTAGGGAAGGTAGACGGCCGACTCGAGGAGGAACAGCGGCGAACAGAGCACGGCGACGGCCGCCGCGATACCGGTACGCCCGTCGAACGCCTCCCGAACGACCAGCGCGACCAGCGCGAGGATCGCGGCGGCGATCGCGGGCAGCGCGAGCCGGTAGCTCCAGACCAGTTCGCCGAGCGCGAAAATCGCCGCGGGGACGGGCGCGTACTTCGGGTAGAGCCGGTCGCCGTCCTCGACGAAGAACCACGGGCGGAAGGCGTCCTCGACGGGCGGCTCGAGGAACAGGTTCCCGTCCAGCAGCATCGCCGCCTGCTGGAGGTAGACCCCCTCGTCGTGGTTGAGCGAGTGGTACTGGAAGGTCCGGGTCGCGAGCAGCCAGACGGCGACGGCGCCGACGAGGGCGACGACGGCGACCGCGGCGTACCAGGTTCGGCGGTTCATCTTCCGACTGCGCGGCTCATCGAGGTTCATTGCGGATCATCGACCTTCCTGTGCTAACATCACGGCCATCGACAGCCCCGAGACGACGACCAGCACGAGCGCCGGTACCGCGGCCTGCCCGTACAGGCCGGCCTCCTCGACCCGCCAGATGAAGGTGACGAGCGTCTCGAACCCGAGCGGGCGCAACATCAGCGTCGCGGGCAGTTCCTTCATCGTCGTGAGGAAGACGAGCGCGGCACCGGTCACCACCCCCGGCAGGATCAGCGGCAGTGTCACCGACCGGAACGTGTTCAGCCGCGAGCGCCCGAGCGTGCGGGCCGCCTCAACGAGGCGCCGGTCCACCTGCAGGGTCGACGTTCGGATCGAGCCGATCGCCTGGGGCATGAATCGGACGACGTAGGCGAACACCAGCAGCGGCACGGTCTTGTAGATCGCCGGCAGCACGTCGAGGGTGAAACTCAACAGCGCGATCGCCAGCACGATCCCGGGCGTCGCGTAGCCGACGTAGGGTGCGCGGTCGGCCAGCGCCGCCAGCCTCGAGTCCGACGTCGCCGAGCCGATCGCGATCGGCAAGGCGACGAGCACCGAGGCGATCGCGGCCAGTAGAGCGACGTACGCCGAGTTGAACCCGTACTCCCAGTCGAAGGTGAGCCGACCGACCTGGTAGCCGGGACCGCCGGTGACCAGCCACAGCCCGAAGATGGCGATCGGAAGGGCGATCGCCAGCAGAGCGATCGCCGTCGGCAACACCAGCGCCGCGTACCGCCAGCGGCCGAGCTCGAGGTCGGCGGTGCCGCGGTGGCCGCTGCTCTCGTAAGCGCCCGATTCGTCAGCGCCGATCCGCGACTCGAGGGCGAGGATGACCGCCGTCACTGTCAGCAACTGGAGCGACAGCAGGGCGGCGTAGTCGCGGGCGAAGGCGTTGTACCGGGCGTAGATGAACTGGGTGAACACCTCGACGCGCATGATGTTTGGCGTCCCGAAGTCCGCGAGCGCGTACAGCGCCACGAGCAAGGCCCCGGCGGTGATTCCGGGCAGGATCTGGGGTAGCGTGATCCGCCGGAACGCCTCCCAGCGGCCGGCGTTGAGCGTTCGGGCCGCCTCGACGAGCGAGCCGTCGAGCGAGAGCAGCGAGGCCCGCGTCGTGAGGAAGACGTAGGGGTAGGTATAAAGGGTCAGGACGAACGCGGCGCCGGCGAATCCGTAGATCGAGGGCACCGATTCGACGCCGAGCGGCGCCAGCAGGTCGGCGAACTCGCCCTCCGGACCGAACGCGGAGACGAACGCGAACGCGCCCAGGTAGCTCGGCACCGCGAGCGGGAGCGCGATGAGGACGGTCCAAAAGCGCGAGAACGGGATCGATCCCTGGACGGTCAACAGCGCGAGCGGGACGCCGATGAGGATGCTCGCTCCGGTAACGACGGCCACGAGGCCGACGCTGCGTACCAGCACCTCGAGGGTCTGCGGCGCGACGGCGAGCTCGAGGGCGCGGCCGCCGAGCGCAGCGGCGTCGAAGACGAGCCACAGGAGCGGCAGCACGAGTACGGCAGCGATAGCTGCCGCGAGCAGCGTGAGGCCGACGCCGGCGGCGTCGTCGCCGTCGGCACCCCGCTCGAGGGTCCTCGAGAGCCGCTTCCGGAGGGTCATCCCGAGACGCCGGCGTCCTCCATCAGCTCGAGTGTCGGCTCGAGGTCGGACAGCTCCGCGAGGTCGATATCCGGCGGACTCAGTTCGTCGACCGTCGGCAGGCCGCCGACGGGCTCGACGCCCTCGATCATCGGGTAGGCGAAGCTGACCGTCGTGAAGTACTCCTGGGCCTCCGCGGACAGCAGGTGGCGGACGAAGTTGTCGACGAGTTCGCCCCGCTGCGTGCCCTGAACCTTCAGCGCGCCGGCGACGTTGATCAGGGCGCCGGCGTCGCCTTCGGTGAAGGCCAGATCGATCGGGGCGTCGGGCTGTTGGTTCTTGACGCGCATCGCGTAGTAGTGGTTAGCGAAGCCGGCTGCGAGCGAGCCGCTGGCGACGTTCTGCGAGACGGCGTACTCGTTGCCGTACCGTTCGGTCCCGGCTTCGCGCATGTCGACCAGCCACTGGCGGGTCGCGTCCTCGTCCTGAATCAGCCGCATGGCGGTCACGAACGACTTGAACGCGCCGTAGGTCGGCGCCCAGCCCATCGTTCCCTGGAGAGCCTCAGTTCCGGGGAAGTCCTGAACGGTGTTCGGGATGTCGGACTCGCTCAACTCCTCGGTGTTGTACGGGACCGCACGCGCGCGTCCGGCGACGCCGGCCCAGGCGTTGTCGTCGCCGACGAACTGGGCGTTCCCGACCGCTTCGACCGCCTCGTCCGACAGGGGCTCGTAGGCGTCGTTGTCCGCGACGAAGCCCAGCGAACTGGCATCGATCGACCAGAACACGTCGGCCTGGGCGGCGCCGGAGTCGACCTCCTCGACGATCGTCTGTGCCAGCGACGCGGAACTGTCGTCGTTGGGATAGACCTCGAAGTCGGGGTAAATCTCCTGGAGCATGTTCACGAACTCGTAGTAGATACCCCCTTCCCCGCCGCCGATGTAGAGCGAGAGTTCGCCCGACAGATCGGGAAGCTCTTCGATCGACGTCCCGCCCGGAGCGGGACGTCCCTCGGCCAACGCGCCGGAGCCGCGGAACGTCGAGAGTTCCGGAATCTCGGCGCTCTCGCCGCCCCCGTTGAGCATGTCTAAACAGCCCGCAACGGACGTGACGCCGAGCGCAGACCCGATCTGCAGCGCTTTCCGGCGCGAAACCGCGTCGCTATCACTGTCGTCTTCCATATCCGATTTAGGCCAGCCTAAAAACTTATAGATGACGGTTTAACTGTCGGCGGCGATCCGAACGGGTTCGCTCGCCCGCGTCGACAGCGTCGACAGACACTCGAGCCAGTCGAGCATGTGTTCGCCGACGTAGTTGAAGAAGGCCCCGTTGTTGTAGTCCGACCAGTCGCCGTCGACGAGTTCTCGAGCCATCGCCTCGAAGACGTCGGCGTAGGAGTCCGCGTCAGCGCCGACGTCGTCGATCACGCGCCAGAGGTGCTCGTTGAGCTCGAGGCCGGGCACCTCGTTGTTGAGGTCGTCGAAGGTGCTGCGGGGCGCCTTGTTGTGTTCACAGAGGGGCGCGCCGTTGTAGATGCGCTTGTCGAGGACGTCGCAGGCCCGTTTGAGGAAGACGCCCGACCAGATGTCGTCGAAGCGGCCGACCTCCCACTCGTTGTCGTCCATCGGGAGCTGGTAGAACGCCGGAATGACCTCGCGGCGGAAGGCGAGGTTCATCGAGCAGACGGTCAGATAGTTGCCGCGGGCCGCGACGAAGTCGTCGCCGAAGTCGTCCCGCGAGGTGCGGGTCTGGGCCTGCCCCTCGAGGTCGCCGTCCATCAGAATGCGGACGGCGTCCAAGTCGGGGACGTTCGTCCACAGACCCTGCGAGGCGACGACCTCGCCGGCCTCGATTTCGGTCGTGCCGGTCTCGACGGTTTCGCCCATCGCCGAGTAGGGGTAGCCCCGCGGGTAGAGGCCGTGCTCGTCTGCGTTCTGGTAGAGGACGTTGACCCACTGCTCGTCGGAGGAGACTTCCTCGATCCCGCCCTCGAACGCGAGGTTGTCCATGTGCGTGCCGAAGAAGTCCTCCTCGGGGTGCGGAAGGGTGTCGTCGTCGATGAAGAAGCCGTAGTCGAACTCGTCGTGGGCCCACATATAGAGGAGGCCGAAGCTCGTCTCGGCGTGGCTCGCCGCGGGAACGATGTGGCCGTACTCCTCGACACCGTGAGCTTCGTACCACTCCTCGCGACGGGAGCCGTCGAAGACCTCGCCGGAGACGCCCTCCTCCTCGAGCATCCGTTCCATCTCGTCGGTCTCGCAGAAGTCCTCGGTGACGAGCACGACGTGGAGCCGCGAGAGGTCGAACCCGTGCTCGCGCGCGTTGTCGAAGTACGAGCGCATGCACTCGTACTCCCGGATCGTCGGCACGACGACGCAAATGTCCTGACTCATTGCCTGCCAATCTTTAGGCAGACCTAAAAAATCCGTCGGTCCTCGCTCGAGACCGGGCGGCCCTCCCCGGTCGCATCGGCGGCGGTCGCGTTCGTCGCGTCCGCGAACGACACCCCGAACGCGGCGACAGCCGCGGCGCCCCCGGCCAGCGTGACGCCGTTTTTCAGCGCGTGATCGACGACCGCGGCGGCCAGCGCCGTGCTCGCGCCGACGGGCGCGAGTCCGACGACAAGCGCCGTGAACGCGGCCTCGTAGAGGCCGACGCCGCCCTGCGAGAGCGGCAGCACCTTCGCGAGGTTGCCGACGCTGACCGCGAGTGTCCCGACAGCCAGTAGCGGGCCGAGCGCGAGGCCGCTGTCCAGCGCCGCGAGGACGAGCACCGCCGTGAGCACGTCGAGCGCCCAGACGAGCAGGCTCGTTCCGGCGACGGCGGCGAGCACTCGCGGCCGTCGGGCGACGACGCCGACGTCCGCTGCGAACCGGAGCGCGGCCTCGAGCGCCCCCTCGAGCCGCGGGGAGCCGTCGGCGAGCGTCCGCAGCCGCGCGGCGATCCGCGGGCCGTAGCCCGAGCGGGCCGTGGTCGCAACGGCGAGGCCGACGCCGACGGTCGCCGTACTGACGACGGCTGCGCCGACGAACGCGACCCGCGCGCCGCCGGCCTCGGCCGCGATCTCGAGCGGGCCCACGTTACCGCTGATCGCGAGCCACGCCGTGGCGCCGCCGGCCAGCACGGCGATCGTCGCCAGATCGAAGAGCCGCTCGACGGCCAGCCCGGCGAACCCGGCGGTGTAGGGAACGTTTGCGCGCTCGTTGACCACGTACGCGCGAGCGGCGTCGCCGGCTCGCGCCGGAATCGCGAGGTTGGCCGTCTGGCTGACGAAGACGGCCGCCGTGAGCAGTCCCGTGCCGGCGCGGTGGCCCGTCGCGCTCAGGACGTCCCCGTACCGGCGACCGCGGATCGGCCACGAGACGGCGTAGACGGCGATCGCGAGGGCGAGCAGCCGCGGATCGGCGCTCGCGGCGTCGGCGACGACCGCCTCGAGGTCGAGTTCCCGGGCCGCGACGACGAGCCCGAGGACGACCAACGCCGTTCCCGCGATCGTCAGCCGGCGGCGGGTTAGCGCCGCGCCGAGGGCGCCAGTGTCGGCGCTCGCCGAGCGGGTATTCGGTACCTGCGACGTCCCCCGGTCGTCGCCGTCGTGCATGCTCGAGTGCTCGTGCAGCCAGATATTTAAGCCCACCTAAAACGCGATCGAGCGGAGCCCTCGAGTGCGCTCGGGAGAGATTTCGGCGACAGAAAAGGACCGAGAACCGACGGCGCGGCGTCAGCGGTCGTCGTACTCGGCGAGAATCTCACGCGTCGCCCGCCGCACCGCCTCGTCGCTCGAGCGCGTCGGCTCCCAGCCGAGCGCCGCGAGCTTCTCGATCGAGAGGCGCATCTTCGGTACGTCGCCGGTCCAGCCCCGGTCGCCGCCGGTGTACTCGAAGTCGGGCTCGAGGCCCATCTCGTCGGCGACGATAGCCGCGATGCGGTCGACCGAAGTGGTCGTGCGCGTGCCGAGGTTGTAGGTGTTCACCGCGGCGTCGGCGCGTTCGATGACGTGCAGCATGGCGTCCAGGCAGTCCTCCACGTGGAGGTAAGACTTCTCCTGACGGCCGTTGCCGAGGATGGTGAGCGTTTCGGGGTCGTCCTGCAGCTTCTCGATGAAGTCGGGAATCACCGCGCCGCGAAGGCGCGGGCCGACGACGTTCGCGAAGCGGAAGTTCCACACGGTGAGGTCGTGGCTGTGCGTGCGCGCCGAAAGGAGTCCTTCGTCCGCCAACTTGCTCGCGCCGTAGGCGCTGATCGGCTCGAGCGGCGCGTAGTCCTCGGGCGTCGGCCGCGGCGCCTCGCCGTAGACCGTCGAGGAGGAGGTGTAGGCGATGTCGGTGACGTCCGCCTCGGCCATCGCCTCGAGGACGGTGCGGGTCATCCGCGTGTTGTCCTCGAACTGGCCGTGCGGACGATCGGTGTCGACGTGTTTCGACGCCGCGAGGTGGAAGACGAGGTCGACGCCCTCGAGGTGATCCGCGAGCGCGTCGGCCGCGATCGAGGTCAGGTCGGCCTCGACGAACTCGGCCGCGTCGGGGACGCGATCGGCGGCCCCGTTCGAAAGGTCGTCCACGATCGTTACGTCGGCGCCGTCCGCGAGCAGACGTTCGGCGAGGTGCGAGCCGATGAACCCGGCCCCGCCAGTGACGAGGATGCGGCCGTCTGAAACGGTCATACCGGTGGGTTCGGCGAGAGCCGGTTAATTGTTCGCTTTGACGCCGACGCTCGGTTCCGCGCCGGAGGCCCCTCGAGTAGCCGTCGCTCGGCTCGAGGCAGTGGCTGACGGACCGGCGCCGTCGACGTATCGCCGCCACCGACGCGGCCCGTCGCTCGTCGCGAGCGCCGCCGACCCCGTCGCGCAAATCGGATTTACTTAAATATGGCGGAGAACGTCGCATTCCGTACCGGTCGCTCGAGTGGTACCACGTCCCACAAGCGCGCGGTATCGGCGCGCACTCCGGCGGTTTTCGATCTCCGCGGTCGTCGATCGGCGACCGCCGCGGGCTCGAGATAACGGTACATTTATGTAGAATCACAATCAATGATTCGACCGACTATGAGCCAGCGAATGCAGCAGGGACAGCCGATGATCGTAATGAGCGAGGACTCCCAGCGCGTCAAGGACAAGGACGCGCAGGACTACAACATCAGCGCCGCCCGCGCGGTCGCTGAAGCCGTCCGCTCGACCCTCGGTCCGAAGGGGATGGACAAAATGCTCGTCGACTCGATGGGATCGGTCACCATCACCAACGACGGCGTCACCATCCTCCAGGAGATGGACATCGACAACCCGACGGCCGAGATGATCATCGAGGTCGCCGAAACGCAGGAGGACGAGGCCGGCGACGGCACCACGACGGCCGTCGCGATCGCCGGCGAACTGCTGAAGAACGCCGAGGACCTCCTCGAGCAGGACATCCACCCGACGGCGATCATCAAGGGCTTCCACATGGCCTCCGAGCAGGCCCGCGACGAGATCGACGACATCGCCCAGGACGTCGACACCGACGACGAGGAGCTCCTGCGCTCGGTCGCCGAGACCTCGATGACCGGCAAGGGCACCGAGGTCAACAAGGAGCACCTCTCCCAGCTCATCATCGACGCGGTCAAGCAGGTCACCGTCGAGGACGAGAACGGCGACAACGTCGTCGACCTCGAGTTCCTCAACATCGAGACCCAGACCGGCCGCTCGGCCGGCGAGTCCGACCTCCTCGAGGGCGGCATCGTGGACAAGGACCCCGTCCACGACAACATGCCCACCGAGGCCACGGACGCCGACATCCTGCTGCTGAACGAGCCGATCGAGGTCGAGGAGACCGACGTCGACACCGAAGTCTCCGTGACGGACCCCGACCAGCTCCAGAAGTTCCTCGACCGCGAGGAGGAGCAGCTCCGCGAGAAGGTCGACCAGATCGCGGCCCTCGGCGCCGACGTCGTCTTCTGCCAGAAGGGCATCGACGACCTGGCCCAGCACTACCTCGCGAAGGAAGGCATCCTCGCCGTCCGCCGCGCCAAGAAGTCCGACCTCGAGTTCCTGCAGGAGGTCGTCGGCGCGACGGTCGTCTCCGACCTCGACAGCGCCACCGAAGACGACCTCGGCTTCGGTGACGTCACCCGCGACGAGGAGGACGAGCTGTTCTACGTCACCGGCGAGGACGCCCACGGCGTCACCCTCCTGCTGCGCGGCTCGACCGACCACGTCGTCGACGAACTCGAGCGCGGCGTCAACGACGCGCTCGACGTCGTCGCCCAGACCGTCTCCGACGGCCGCGTCCTCGCGGGCGGCGGCGCCATCGAAGTCGAACTCGCCTCGCGCCTGCGCGACTACGCCGACTCCGTCTCCGGCCGCGAGCAGCTGGCCGTCGAAGCCTTCGCCGACTCGCTCGAGCTCGTCCCGCGCGTGCTCGCCGAGAACGCCGGCCTCGACTCCATCGACACGCTCGTCGACCTCCGCGCGGCCCACGAGGACGGCGACATCGAAGCCGGTCTGAACGTCTTCACGGGCGACGTCGAAGACACCTACGAGGCCGGCGTCGTCGAACCGGCCCACGCCAAGGAGCAGGCCGTCACCTCCGCTGCCGAGGCCGCGAACCTCGTGCTCAAGATCGACGACATCATCTCCGCCGGCGACCTCTCGACCGACAAGGGCGGCGACGAAGAGGGCGGCGCCCCCGGCGGTGCCGGCGGCATGGGCGGCATGGGCGGCGGCATGGGCGGCATGATGTAAGCCGTCTCCGTCGCACGCGCCACTCAACTCACGCTGATTCGCCGTTTGCAGATCGCACCGCTCGCCCATCCTCAGGGTTGACGTCCTGACTCGCTTTCTTTTGTCGCTCGCTCCGTTTTCGCTTTCCTGACGCGCTCGTTCGTCGTCTCGCACGTTCGATGTCGATGCTGTCGAATTGTCGAATTTTCGTAGAGGGGTCGGATTTACTGTGCTCTCAACCGCTCGAGTGGAAACGCTCGACCGACGAGCACGGCGGCGTATATCGCGATTGCAGCGAGGACGATCGACCCACCGGCTGCGATCCCATAGCTGTACGAGACGGTGACGCCCGCGACGGCCGCGAACTCGGCGACGAGGATCGCGAGCAGGATCGACCGCTTGAAGCTCCGGGCGACCAGCGCCGCGGCGGCGACGGGGACGACCAGCATCGCGGCGACCAGAATGACGCCCATGATCTGCATCGCGCTCACCACGACGAGCGCCGTCAGAACGACCATGAGCCGCTTGTACAGGCGGACGTTGAGCCGCGCCGCTCGAGCGCCGGTCGTGTCAAAGGTGACGTACAGCAGCGGGCGGTAGGCCAGTGTGACGAGCCCGCCGACGAGGAGGCACATCGCGACCAGGAGTGCGACGTCCGCCCGCGAGACGGTTGCGAGGCTCCCGAAGAGGTAGGCGTCGATACCGACGGCGATACCGCCGTCGGTCGCCGTGATGAGGACGCTGCCGAGGGCGAACCCGCCCGTCAGGACGATCGCCAGCGAGGTGTCGCTGTAGGCGCCGCCGTGCTCGATGAGGAGTTCGACGAGGAGGGCCGTCACGACGGCCGTCACGAACGCGGTCAGCAGCGGGGACAGCGAGAGCGACAGCGTCGCGTTGAGGAACAGGCCGACGGCGACGCCCGCGAAGGCCGTGTGGGCGAGCGTGTCGCCGATCATCGAGATCTCGCGGTGGACGAGAAAGGTCCCGACGAGCGGCCCGATGACGGCGATACAGACCGCGGCGAGGTAGGCCCGCTGCATGTACGGGTAGCCGAGCATCCGCACGCCCAGGTACTCCCCGAGGCGGTCCATTCTGGTGCCGTACGCGTCCTCGAGGAACCACTCGAAGATTCCGTACGGGACGTCGAGGAGTTGCATCGCGGCGACGGCGGACGGGCCGTCCGCGCCGAGGAGGGTGAACTGGCCGAGCATGTCAGTGATCGTGCCGAACGACGTGTTGGTCCGTTCCGTACGCCTGCGCGAGGGCGTCGGTCTCGACGAACTCCTCCGGCGCGCCGTCGAAGTGCAACCGGCGGTTGAGGCAGGCGGTCTCCGTCGCGTACGTCGTGACGACGCCGATGTCGTGCTCGATCAGGACGATCGTCATCCCCGCCGCGTTCAACTCGCTGAGGAGGTCGTAGAACGCCTCGCGGGACTCCGCGTCGACGCCGACGGTCGGCTCGTCGAGCGCGAGGAGGTCGGCTTCGGACGCGAGCGCGCGGGCGATGAACACGCGCTGGCGCTGACCGCCCGAGAGGCGGCCGATGCGACGCGACGCGAGGTCGTCGATGCCGACTCGCACCATCGCCTCGTCGACCGCGCGTCGATCGGTCCGCGAGAAGCGGCCGACGAGCCGATGTGGGTACCGACCCATTGCGACGACTTCGCGGACCGTCATCGGCATTTCTCGAGCGGCGGTCGTCACGTCCTGCGGGACGTAGCCGATCCGGTCGCCGGCCGCGAACGCGTGTGCCGGCTCGCCGAACAGTTGCACCGTTCCTTCGTCCGGACGGCGGAGGCCGAGCAGCAACTCGAGCAGCGTGCTCTTGCCGCTCCCGTTCGGCCCGACGAGGCCGAGGAAGGTCCCGGGTTCGACGTCGATCGAGACGTCCTCGAGTACCGGGCGGTCGCCGTAGCCGAAGGTTACGTTGGCGACGCTGACGGCGGGTTCGTCGGCGGGAGTGTCGGTCGATTCGTGGCCGCTCATCATCGCCACTCCTCGAGGGTCACGAACGCGTCGCTGCGGGCCGTTATCCGGGTCGTCGTCCGGTAGGGGGCGGCTACGTCCGGCGGGTAGATGGTGCAGATCGGCCGTCCCTCGGATCCGGATTTGACGACGACCGACAGCAACGTCGAGCGCGGGGATTCGGAGGGGTCCGGCGTTTCCGCGCCGTTCCAGTCGGGGCCGACGGCTTCGTCGGCGTCGGATTCGGGATCGTTCGCACTCATGCGTCGAGCGCTCGCTCGAGCGTCGCGAGGTTGATCTCCTCCATGATCTCGACGTACCCCCAGCCTTCGTCGGCCCACTCCTGCGTCTGGCCGGCGATCGGCGTCAGCGGCAACACCTCGTTCGCGTCGGTTTCGGCGATCAACTGCTCGGCGGCGTCCTGCGGTTCGAGCGGGTCCGCACAGACGTACTCGAGATCGTACTCGTCGATGACCGTCTGCGCGCGCTCGATATCCGCCGGCGTGGGCTGTTCGTCGGGGGTGAGTCCGGTCAGCGTCTCGATCTCGAAGCCGTAGCGGTTCTCGAGGTACGCGAACGGGTCGTGACCGGCGACGAGGACGACGTCGCGTTCGGCGTCCTCGAGCGTCGAGCGGAACGTTTCGTCGAGGTCGTCCAGTCGGCTGCGGAACTCGTCGGCGTTGGCGGCGTACGCGTCGGCGTTGTCGCTATCGACGGTTGCAAACCCGTCTTCGATGGCGTCGACGGCTCGCTTTGCTCGCACCGGGTCGAGCCAGAAGTGGGGGTCGGCGGTCCCGCGGTCGTGCTCGTGGTCGCCGTCGTCGGAACCGTTGTGCTCGTGGTCGTGATCGTCTCCGTCCTCGCTACGGTTGTGTTCTCCCCCCTCCTCGTGGTCGTGTTCTTCGTCGTTCCCGTGATCGTGGCCGTCCCCGTCGTCGTGACCGTAATCGTGGCCACCCTCACTCTCGAGCAGGTCCACCTCCGCGCCGGCGGCGACGATGTGAACGGCAGCGTCGTCGTCCCGGAGGCTCGTCACGAGATCGTCCGCCCAGGGCTGGAAGCCGTGCACGACGGAGACGAACAGGTCCGACTCGAGGACGGTGCCTTGAATCTGCGGTCCGGGTTCCCACCCGTGGCCGTGCTGGCCGATCGGCACCAGCGTCTCGGCCCGCGCGGTGTCGCCCGCGACCGCGGCCGCGAAATCGCCGAACACGAAAAACGAGGCCTGGGCCCTCGGGCCCGAACCGTCGCCCGCGTCGTTCGATCCGCCGTTGCTCGACTCGTTCGAGACGCAACCGGCGAACGCGCCGATCGTGGCGGCGCTGGCACCGGTCGCGACGAGTTGTCGTCGAGTGTATCGAGGCATGTGTTGCTAACTCTCCGCCAGTAGTTAATAATAGCTGTGATTCAAGACTATGATGTTAATACTAGAGATTCACGCGGCGCAATCGGAGCGAGTGCAGAATCGGCCGTAACGAGGTCACGGACTCGAGCGCGGCCACGACGAGCACTATGGCGGTGGAATGCGATCGACGACGACCGTACGAGAATCAGTATCGGTACTCCGATGCCGTTGCCTCCGCGAGTCGCGACCCGGTGCGTCCGATCTCGGTTGCGAGCCGCGTTAGTCGTCGGCCAGCGCCAACTCGCGCTGGTCGTCGGTGCCGAACGGGTCGGGATACCGGCTCCAGTCCTCGCTCATCTCCGCATCCGAGAGCAGGCAGCCCTCGAGGCGGTCGACGAGCGCGTCGCGGTCGAACTCGCGGCCGATGAACACGAGTTCGATGCCGCGGTCGCCCCACTCTTCGTCCCAGTCCTCCTCGATGCCGGGTCTGGCCGCGAAGTACTGCTCGCGTTGCTCCTCGGGGAGGGTGGCAAGCCAAGTCCCGCTCGGGCCGGCCCTGACGGACTGACCGGCCTTGTCCAATCCCATCGCGACGTCCTCGCGGCCGGCCGACCAGAAGAAGCCCTTCGCCCGGATGACGCCGTCCGGAAGATCGGAGAGGGAGTCGGCGATACGCGCCGGGTGGAACGGCCTGTCCGCGTCGAAGACGAACGACGTCACGCCGTGTTCCTCGGCCGCGGCGTCGTGGTAGTGGCCCTCCCGTAGTTCGCGCTTCCAGCCGGCCGACTGGCTCGCGCGCTCGAAGTCGAACCGACCCGTGTGCAGAATCTCGTCGGGATCGACCCGGCCGTGTTCGGTCCGAACGATCTCCGCGCGCGGCTGCAGCGCACTGATGACCGCCTCCATCTCCTCGAGGCGGTCGTCGGGGACGAGGTCGCACTTGTTCAGCAGGAGGACGTCGCAGAACTCGATCTGATCGAGCAGGACCGCCTCCGGAACGCGGTTACCCTGCGGGTCGATAGAGTCGTCCATAAGCGTCCGTCCCGAGTCGAACCCCTGCCAGAAGCTGTACGCGTCGACGACGCTGACCATCGTGTCGAGCTCGTAGACACCGGTCGGGTCGAACGTCGCGTCCTCGAAGCCGCGGACGAACGTCTGGGCGACCGGAATCGGCTCGCTGATCCCGGAGGCTTCGACGAGCAGGTAGTCGAAGTCCCGCCGATCAGCCAGCCGGCCGAGCTGGTCGAGCATATCGCCGCGGAGCCGGCAGCAGATACAGCCGTTCGAGAGTTCGATGATATCCTCGTCCGCCTGACTGAGCGCGGACTCGCGCTCGACGAGGTCGGCGTCGACGTTGACCTCGCCCATGTCGTTGACCACGACGGCCGCGTTCAGTTCGCGATCGGCGTTCAGTACGTGATTGAGCGTCGTCGTTTTCCCGGCGCCGAGACTACCGCTCAGGATCGTCACCGGAATCGGGGTGTCGCTCGAGACCATAGCCGAGTTGTGAATATACTACACTAAAATATTAATTATTACCCTAATAGGCCCCAATTCATAACAAACCCTATTAGCCGGTGTCGGGTGAGTTGCGTATGAGCGTCGTCAGCGTCTCCATGCCCGAGACCCTGCTGGACCGCATCGATCGCTTCGCGAGCGACCACGGGTACAGCGGCCGCAGCGAAGTGCTCCGCGAAGCCGCTCGCGGCCTGCTCGAGGAGTTCGACGCGGCGGACAGAAATTCGGACGCACAGTCCCCACACCGCACCTGCACGGTGACGGTCGTCTACGACTACTGCGAAACGGCCGTACAGCGGCGGCTCACGGAACTCCGCCACGAACACGACTCCCTCGTTACCGGAACGACGCACGCCCACGTCGACGACCGGTACTGCCTCGAAGTGTTCGTGCTGGTCGGGCCCGTCGACGCGATCGGCGGCTTCGTGCATACGGTACGATCGGTACCGGCGGTTCGCCGGGTCGACTACTCGATCGCGTCGCTCCGGGCCGGATCGTCGGCGCTATCCCTCGAGACGTAAGCGATCATCGGTCGGCGAGCAACAGCAGTTTCACCCGCCGTACGGCGTCGAAGTCGCGGAGACGGTACGCAAACGTTCGAATCCGTTCAGCGGCACCGCGACAGAACACCGTCTCGAGACACCACTCGCCCTCGTGGGTGTGGGTCGTGGTCGTAACGACGTCCTGAAACTCGTGCTGGATGTCGTGGAGATCCTCGATCACCGACTCGTGGTCGTAATCGAAGGCGACGATGGCCACGATATCGCCGTCGACGTCCTCGAGACGCGTGTGCGCTTCGACGTACTCCCGCATCGCTTCGCGAACGCCGCGAGACCGCGACTCGAGTCCCTGTTCCTGCCAGATGTCGTCGAAGCGCGAGAGGAGGTCGTCGGGGACGTTGAGGCTCGTACGCATGCGTTGTTAATATGTGGTTCTTATATACGTACTTTTGGTAACTGAAGGGCTTGAGCTAGGAACAGCGGCTGGTGTCGCGTGGGGATCGTACCGGTCACATCACGCAGTCGGATTCACACTGAATCTGACGTTCAAATGATCTATTGGGTTGGGCGGCGTACCGTTCGTATGGCATTCCGAACGACCCTCGGGTGGTCCCTGCTCTCCTCCGGCATCGTGACGCTCATCCTCAAAGTCCTCCCCGGCGACTCGCTGTGGTGGGGGGTGCTGTTTCTGGTCCTCGGAGTGACGCTATTGATATACCGTCAGTGAGCACGAGCCTGAGCGCACGCGGGACGGCGTGAAGGGCAGTCCAGTCCGAACACGACGATACCGCGACAGTATCAGGCCGATCGACGGTGTCCGAAGCCGTCGTCGGACCGCGTACCGGTCGGAAAACTAAGTGGGCGAACGTTGTTCGTGGCGGCATGGTCGCATCGGGCCTCGAGCTCGCGCTGTTCGGCGCCGCGTTTCTCGTCGGGGTGGTACTGGTCATCTGGTGCGTCGAGGTGTTCATCGAAGCGGTCGCACAGAGCGCCGTCTCGCTCGGGATTTCGGGCTTCTTCCTCGCGGTGATCCTGGCCGGTATCGACCTCGAGAACGCCGCACTGGGGGTGACGGCCGCCGTCGTCGCCCTGCCGGATCTCGCCCTGGGGACGGTCTTCGGCGAGTCGCTGTTCGTCCTCGCGGTCGCGCTCGGACTCGCGGGGGTGTTCGTTCCCTTCGAGATGGACGTACCGCGGGCCTACCTGGCCATGCTTCTACTCGTCCCGCTGCCGGCGTTCGCGATGTCGCTGGGCGGCACGATCGACGCCGCGTACGGCGCGGCGCTGCTGGCGGCGTTCGTCCCCTTGCTCGGCTACATCTTCTGGCGCGAGCGGCGCTCGGAAACGACGTACCTGCTCTCCGGAGAGGTCGAGGAGGCGATCGACGTCGACGACGACCTCGAGGCCGATGCTAAACCGTCGGCGGCCGAGCCGACCGGCGACGACGCGGTGGCCACGAACGGGGACGGATCACGTACGGACCACGAGTCGACAGCCGACGGTGACGACGAACGGGGCGAGTCCGTGCTCGAGTCGGATTCGAACCGCGACCTGGACCTCGATCTTGACCTCGACGAGTTCGTCCCCGACCTCGAGGACCGCAGCGGCCGGGTCACCCTCGGCGTCGCCGTCCTCGCGACCGTCGGGATGACGCTGGGCTCCTTTATCACCGTCGGCAGCGCCGAGCGCCTGTTCGTCGCCTTCGGCATCTCGGGGCTGGCCTTCGGCGCGACGGTGTTGAGCTTCATCGCTTCGATCGAGGAACTGGCGCTGACCCTCGAGCCCGTCCGACAGGGGCGGCCCCACCTCGCCGTGGGGAACGTCGTCGGGAGTACGGTCTTCTACATGACCGCGAACGTCGGCCTGATCGCGCTGTTGCACCCCGTCGACACCGGCGGCGCGGTGATGACCGTCCACTGGCCGTTTTTCGGCGCGTGCCTGCTCGTCGCGACGGCGATGTTAGCGCGCAGCCGCGTCACCCGCGCCGGCGGCGTCCTCCTGCTCGCGCTGTACGCCGGCTACTGGGTGTTTAACTACGCCGCGTGACCCGGTTGAGAGTCCCCCGTCCGCAACGGGCGCCGAAAAGCGGCCCGCCTTCCCGCCAACACTAGTGATTTATGTTTCCAAACGATATCGGACGGGCGTGAGTGCTGACACGGATGAGACGCCGTTCGACGCCTACCGCGAAGACGTCGATCGACCGTTGACGAGGTTGTTCCGCGAGTACGCACCGGGCCGACTCGGCTACTTCGCGATCGGGATGGTCGCGAACTTTCTCGCCCGCATGGCGAGTCTCGTGCCGCCGTTGGTGCTCGGGGCCGCCATCGACGCGATCTTCGTCGGCGCGGGGCCGTTCGAACTGCCGGTCGTCCCCAACGCCTGGTTGCCGGACGAGTCGATCCCGCAGTTCCGGTTCGCCGTCGCCGCGATCGTCGCCTCGTTCCTCGCGACGGCGGTTCTGACCTGGATCTACGGCGTCACCGCCAACCTGTTCGCCCACGACGTGATGCACACCGTCCGGGTCGACTCCTTCCGGAAGATGCAGCGCTTGGACATGTCCTTCTTCGACGAGAAACAGACCGGCGAGGTCATGGCCGTCCTCAACAACGACACGCAGAACTTGGAGCGATTCCTCGACAACGCGCTGATGAACTCCGCGCGGCTCATCGTGATGGTCGGCGGCATCGCGGGCGTGCTCTTCTACCTGAACTGGCAACTGGCCGTCGTCACGCTGTTCGCGGTGCCGGCGATGGTCGCCTTTACGATCTGGTTCATGCGCGCCGTCGAGCCGCGGTACGTCCGCGAGCGCTCGGCGGTCGGGCGGCTCAACACCCGCCTCGAGAACGCCATCGCGGGCATGGCGCTGACCAAGACGTCCTCGAGCGAAGCCTACGAACGCGAACGGGTGCGCGACTCCTCGAAGAACCTGTTCGAGCGGACGATGGACGTGCTCAAACTGAGCTACTTCTACCGGCCCGGGATGGAACTGCTCGCCGGCGTCGCCTTCGCCGCGACCTTCTTCGTCGGCGGCTACTGGCTGACGATCGGCACCGCGCCGGGGCCGTTCACCGGCGAGCTGTCGGTCGGGGAATTTGTCATCTTCCTCACCCTCACCCAGCGGATCGTCGACCCGCTCGCGGAGGTCTCGAGCATCGTCGACCAGTACGAGAACGCCAAGGCCTCGAGCGAGCGCATCTTCGGGTTGATGGACATCCCGGTCCACGTCGACGACCCCGAGGACCCCGCAGAGATCGACCCGGTCGACGGTCGCGTGGCGTACGAGAACGTCTCGTTCAGCTACGCCGACAGCGAGGTGCGGGCGACGAGCGACGACGAGAAGGCCTTCGAGGAGACGGTCATCGAGGACGTCTCCTTCGAGGCCAAGCCCGGCGACACCGTCGCGCTGGTCGGCCCGACCGGCGCCGGGAAGTCGACGGCCCTCAAACTGCTGCTCCGGCTGTACGACGTGCAGGAGGGGGCGGTGAAGCTCGACGGCCACGACGTTCGGGACGTCAGGCTCGCGGACCTGCGGTCCGCGGTCGGCTACGTCAGTCAGGACACGTTCCTCTTCGACGGCACCATCGCGGACAACATCCGGTACGGCCAGTTCGACGCCTCCGACGAGGCGGTCCGGGAAGCCGCCAAAGCCGCGCAGGCCCACGAGTTCATCAGCGGTCTCGAGGACGGCTACGACACCCGCGTCGGCGAGCGCGGCGTCAAACTCTCCGGCGGGCAGCGCCAGCGGATCGCGCTCGCGCGGACCGTCCTCGACGATCCCGAAGTATTAATCCTAGACGAGGCGACCAGTGCGGTCGACACGAAGACCGAACTGCTGATCCAGCGGTCGATCGACCGGCTCACCGAGGACCGGACGACGCTGGCGATCGCCCACCGGCTGTCGACGGTCAAGGACGCCGACACCATACTCGTCATGGCGGACGGCGAGATCGTCGAGCGGGGAACCCACGAGGACCTGCTCGAGCGGGACGGCCAGTACGCGACGCTGTGGCGCGCGCAGGCGGGCGACCGGGAGGCGGCCGCCGAGGCGCTCGTCGACGATTGACGAGCGGCGAGTTGTGAGTTGCGAGCGGTGAGTTGCGAGCGACGATGCTGGACGGCCGTACGAAACTCGAGCGGGGAAGCTACCGATCGCACGATCGGGCGACCGATACCGAATGCCCGAATACTCAGGTATCGTCGACGTCGAGTTCGAACTGTTCGTTTTCGCTGACGGCGTTGAGCACGACGCTGGTGTTCGAGGACTTGATGTCCGGATCGGTCAGCAGTTGCTTGATGTTGTCGTTCATCTCGTCCGTGTCCTGGAACTTGCCGATGGCGATGACGTCGTAGTCGCCGGTGACCTCGTAGACGCTGATCATCTGTCGGTGGTCCTTCAGCGTGTCCGTGATGTCGGGCAGGGCGTTCCCCTCGACCTGCAGCTGGATAACGGCGGTGACGTCGTAGCCGAGCGCGTCGTAGTCGAGCCGCGGCGTGTAGCCCTCGATGACGCCGTCCTCCTCGAGATCGGAGAGGTGATTCGAGACGGTTGTGACGGAGACGTCCAAGTCCTCGGCGAGGCTGCGGAGGCTGGCGCGGCCGTCGCCGAGGAGGGCATTCACTAGTTTCGCGTCGAGATTTTCGTAGGTCATCACATCAAACAACTCAGCCTAGCCTTTAGAAATTTACGAATATACAATTTCAGTGGAGAGAGGGGATATTTGCTCAGAGCAGCAGGGTTTTAATAGCAGAGATTCTTGAGAAGGACGACTGGAAAAATGACAAGCGGAAACATCAGCGAGGCTGAACAAGCCGTACTCGACGAGATCGAAGCGCAGGACGTCGACTTCCTCCGCCTGCAGTTTACTGACATTCTGGGCACGGTCAAGAACGTCGCCGTGCCGGCCCGGCAGGCCGAGAAGGCCTTCACCGAGGGGATCTACTTCGACGGCTCCTCGATCGAGGGCTTCGTCCGCATTCAGGAATCGGACATGCGCCTCGTCCCGGACCCGGATACCTTCGCGATCCTCCCGTGGCGCAACGACGAGGACAGCGCCGCGGCCCGGATGATCTGCGACGTCTACGACACCTCGACGGACGAACCGTTCGAGGGCGACCCGCGCCGCGTGCTGAAGAACGCCCTCGAGCGCGCCGAGGAGATGGGCTACACCGTCAACGCTGCCCCCGAACCGGAGTTCTTCCTCTTCGAGGAGGACGAGGAGGGTCGCGCGACGACCGAGACCAACGACGCCGGCGGCTACTTCGACGTCGCGCCCAAGGACCTCGCCAGCGACGTCCGCCGCGACATCATCTACGGCCTCGAGGAGATGGGCTTCGAGATCGAGGCCAGCCACCACGAGGTCGCCGAGGGCCAACACGAGATCAACTTCACCTACGACGATGCGCTCGCGACGGCCGACAACGTCGCGACCTTCCGGACCGTCGTGCGCGCCATCGCCGCCCAGCACGACTACCACGCGACCTTCATGCCCAAGCCGATCCCGCGCATCAACGGCTCCGGCATGCACACCCACCTCTCCCTGTTCACCGAGGACGGCGAGAACGCCTTCCACGACGAGGACGACGAGTTCAACCTCTCGGAGGAAGCCCACGCCTTCACCGCCGGCATCCTCGAGCACGCGCCGGCGATCACGGCGGTCGCGAACCCCACCGTGAACAGCTACAAGCGCCTGGTGCCGGGCTACGAGGCGCCGGTCTACGTCGCTTGGTCGGACCGCAACCGCTCGGCGCTGATCCGCAAGCCGGCCGCGCGCGTCCCTGCAGCTTCGCGCATCGAACTGCGCTCGCCGGACCCGTCCTGTAACCCGTACCTCGCGTTCGCCGCGATGATCCACGCGGGGCTGGACGGCATCGAGCAGGACCTCGACTGTCCCGACCCGGTTCGGGAGAACATCTACGAGTTCGACGAGCAGAAGCGCGACGAGTACGGCATCGAAACCCTGCCGTCGAACCTCGGGCAGGCCGTCGACGCGCTCGAGGAGGACGAAGCGATCTACAACGCGCTCGGCGAACACGTCGCGCCCAAGTTCGTCGAGGCCAAGCGCCAGGAGTTCGAGGAGTACCTCGTCGACGTCTCCCAGTGGGAACTCGACCGCTACCTCGAGACGTTCTAAGTCGGCGGACGGCTCGCTTCGATTTCTCTTTCGTCTCTCGTCGCGACAGTGAGCAGCAGCCTCGTCACGGCAGTGGACGGCGATCGACGGAGAGCGACCGCAACGACGAAGCGCGGCTCGTCGACGGCAGGGCGAACGAGGGGGAACGTAGCCACCAGGCTGCGGGACGAAGGAGGAAGGGAGTGAGCGATCAGGACCGTCGCTCGCCGATCCAGTTCCGGAGTCGACCCGGCACGCCGAGCAGGGACAGGCCGGCGCCGAGCAGCACCATCAGGACGTAGACGCCCAGCGTCGACGTCCAGACGACGAACATCGCGAGGATCGCCCAGGGACCGGTCAGGAAGTAAAACGCCGCGATGGCCATGGCCGTCCCGTACAGCAGGACGAGGTACGGGCCCCAGCCGTGGGCGTGGCCGCGACGCACGCGTCGCCGGACGTAGCGCTTGAGTTCGCCCTCGAGCGACTCCTTCTCGACGGTGCGGCGCTCGACGTTGTCCTCGAAGGTCTCGACGCGATCGCGCAGGCGCTCGATCTCCTCGCGGAGGGCCTCCGAATCGTCGGCGCGGTCCCGCGTGCGAGCGCTGCGCGAGTCTCGCCGTTCGGTTTCGGTTTCGGTTGCGGTTCCGGTTTCGGTCCCGGTCGTGCGCGCGTCCGTTCCCGTGTCCGCACTCGAGCGATCGCGGTCCGACTCGAGGTCGCGGTTCCGGTCGCGAGTACGGGTATCGTCGCCGTTGGTCCCGGTTTCGGTTCCGTTCCCGTCGCCCGCAGTCGCGTCCGCGTCCCCCTCGTCGGCACCCGTGGCGTCGTCAGTCATCGCTTCTGTCAGAATCTGTCGACGGCCGGGACTTTGTAGCTGCCGATCCACTTCACGGCCGGCGAGGACGGCGTTACAGACCGCGCCGAACACGAGGATGATCGCGCCGAGGTACAGCCAGACGAGCACGAGGAACACGGCGCCGAGGGCCCCGTAGACCACGTACTCCGTCGCAACGGCGGCGTACAGCGAGAACGTCCGGCTCAGGACGAACCAGCCAACTGCGGCGATGACCGTCCCTGGCAGGGCCTCCCGAACGCCGACGTCGGCGTCCGGGAAGACGACGTACAGCGGCAGGAACGACGCGACCAATCCCAGCAGAACGAAGACGGGGCCGACGTAGCCGAGCCCGATCACCGGCGCAAACCGGATCGCGACCTCGAGCGCACCGACCAGCGCGAGCCCGACCGAGATCACGAGGAAGACGATCGTCGCGTCCCAGATCGTATCGACGACCGACTTCTCGCCGACGGTCCCGTACACCTGCGAAAAAGCCCGATCGAGACCTCGAAGGACGCGGCTCGAGCCCCACAGCAGGCCAAACGCGCCGACGACCGTCGCGCTCTGGCGTCCCGTCTCGTCCAGGACCGTTTCGGCAAGCAACTCGCGAGCCGCCGGCGTCAGCACGTCGCTCGCGGCGACCGTGAGCCGCACCGCGAGCGCTTCGCCGCCGATCGACGCGGCGATGCCGAGCCCGAGCAGCAGGAGCGGCACGAGCGAGATGAAGCCGTAGAAAGCGACCCCGGCCGCCAGCAGCGTGAGCTGCTGGGTGCGAGCCAGATCCGCCATTTGGCGCGCGACGTCGAGCCCTTCGCTGCGGTCGATCACGGCCCCGCCTACGACGGGAACCGAAGTATGCCCGAGTGTGGCACAGGCCTGCTCCCTAAAGGCTCCCGCGACCGACCGCGGCCGCATTCGGTCGCGCGGTCCAACGACGGACTATCGCCGACGCCCGTCGAAACTATTTTTCGCTGTCACGTCGACCGAAGCCCATGGAGCAGCGACGCTGTCCCGACTGCGGCGTGACGATGGAACCGGTGCCGGTACGCGACGGCGAGAGCATGCGGCTCTCGATCGCGACCGGCGAACGCGAGGGACTGTTGGGAAAACTCGGCCTCAAGCAGCGGGCGAAACTGCAGGGCGTCTGTTGTCCGGAATGTCGACTCGTCCGCTTGTACGCCGAGGACGACGCGTAAGGCTTCGAGTCGACAGATTGGAAGGACGCTTCGTCACGTCAAGATCGACGTTACTCGAGCCCGTCTTCGGTCGCCGCTCGAATCTCGCCGACGCTGGCGTCCGTCTTGAACGTCGTCCCGCCGTAGTGGGCCCGCGAAGCCTCGTATCCTGCCGCGCGCAGATCGGCGAGGAAGTCGTCCATCGCGTTGGCGGGCAGCCCCCAGTTTCGACAGAGCTTGTGCTGGTCGTAGTGGGTCGGCTCGTCGAGTTCCGCCTCGAGCGTCTCGCAGAGTTTGCGGCCCTTCTCGGCGGTGCCGAAGGCGTCGGGGATCTCGTCGCGGACCGCGGCGACGAACTTGCGGTCGCGGACGGGACCGAGCCAGACCGGGCCGGCCGCGAGGATTCGGTCGCCGCCGCAGTGGGGGCAGGTTTCGATCGGGTCGGCGATCAGCCCCGGATCGGCCTCGCGGTACGTGCAGTCCTCGCAGTGGTAGAGGTAGCCTAACTCGTCGACGGCCGCGTCGGCCGACGTGGCTTTGTGCTCGAGCTCGAGGTAGGTCCGCACGTAGTGGCTCGTCGCGTGGGTCAGCAGGGGCTGGACGCCGACGTCGAACCGGGCCGCGCTGCGCGCGAGCGCGGAGATGAGTATCCGAACGCCCATCTCGGCGTGGTAGTCGGTGTTTTGCGGGACCGCCGAATAGGAGCGGACGCCGCTGTTGAAGTGCGCGCCGCACAGCGGCGCGGTGTCGGTCGCGGTGACGCAGACCAGATCCCGGCAGTTGGCGAAGGCGGCGTCGGCGAACGGCATCGGCGTCCCGTAGGGATCGAGGTCGATCACGTCGAACAGTTCGTCGTGCATGAGGGCGTTGACGTCGCGGTGTTCGACGGTCGCCCGGTCAGCGCAGTCGTTGCGCGCTACGTTCTCGCGGGCGAGGGCGACGGCTTCCTCGTCAACGTCACAACAGGTGACGTCCCAGCCGTCGGCGGCCGCCCGGACGCCGCGGACGCCGCTGGCCGTCATCGCGTCGAGGTACGTCTCGGCGCGGGGCTCGCGCTCGCGGAAGGCCCGCAGCGTCGCGATCGTCAGATCCCGGTTCAGCTCTTGGCGCGGATTGTAGAAGACCGACTCCTCGACGCCCTCGGTCTGCTCGCCGGGGACCTCGAGGTCGATTCCGCCCTCGGTGACGCGCATACCTCGTCTCGTCGGTAGGGGGCGAAAAACGGTGTGGTCTCGACGACGGTCCCGTCGTCCGCCGCTCGGTTCACCGCCTGACTCTCGGCGATTCCGGTCGAGCGACAACCAAACCGATTTTACAGTCGGGTGCACAGTCACGAACGTGTCGGAAGCCAACCCCGTCGAGCGGTGGCAAGCGGATCTCGAGGAGGCGGGCGAGTTGACGCCGGACGTCGTCGACCGGATCTCGCGCCTCCACGGCGACCGCGGGGTGCAGGCGATCGAGGCCGTCGGCGAGAACCGCGTCAAGACCTACCGGGATTTTACTATCGTCGTCGGCTATGACGACGAGTACATCGTCGAAGATGGGGGCTGTACCTGCAAGGACAGCGAGTACAACCTCGATCCGGACGAGCCGACCGAGCTCTGCTGGCACGTGATCGCGGTCGCGATCGCGCGACGGATCGGCCACGTCGACTACCACGATATGTGGTACTCGGACGTGCGCGAGCTGATCTGAGTTTTGAGTTACAGCATCGCGAACGGACCGGCGCCGCGCCGACGCCACTCGAGCGCTCTCCCCAGTATTCGATTGCCGTAACCGGCGTCACACCGATTCTGCTGCGGCGTCCGCCGTCGGTTCGGTCCGATACTGGAGATAGCCGAACGCCGCAAACCCGAGTCCGCCAACCACCATCACGATATTGACCAGCGACAGCGATCCTCGAGGCAGCCCGGAAAGTGCGAGGTAGAGCCCGATCGCGACGTAACCGACGCTCTGGACCTGCCACCACGCCAGCGTCCGTCCGGCGATCGAAATCTGCCGCGATAGACCGGCGAGGACGAACGCGGCGCTGCCGACCAGCATCAGTCCCCCGGCGGCGACGAGACTGATGCTCGTCAGCGATCCGGGCTCCTCGAGGATGACCGAGAAACTACTGCGGAGCGACCAGGCGAACGTCGCGAGAAACAGGAGTCCGAGACCGAGGCTGAGCCGGCGTTGGGACCGAGACATACACCGATCGACGGCAGCCACCGAAATAAGTGTAACTCGAGTATCATTCCGGGCGGCGACGACGACGCAGTCCGATGCAGCGCCGGTCGGCGACCTCAGTCGGACTCGTTACAGGCCGCGATGATAACCTCCGGATCGTCGATCAGCCGATTCTCCATGTAGTTGCCCTTCCCCTTGCCGGCCCACTTGCGCTCCTGTTCGATGATCGAGAGGAACTCGAGTTCCGAGAGAATGTCCCGCACCCGGCGGAGCTTCAGGTGATCCGACTGATCCCGATCGCACAGCCGCTGATAGAGATCGTACACCTCGTTGGTCGTTACGGGCGCGTCGTCGCCCTCCTTCTGCTGGGTGAGCAGGGCCATCGCCTCGAGCACCAGCTTCGCGTGGCTCGGACTCTTGGAGATGAGTTCGGCCAGCCGGCTGGTCTCCTCGCGCTCGTGGGCCTGATCGACGCAGGACTCCGTGACGCGCTCGAGATCGTTCTCCTCGGCGATCTCGCCCGCAAACCGCAGGATGTCGATCGCCTTGCGCGCGTCGCCGTGTTCGCGGGCCGCGAGCGCGGCGACGCGCGGGACGACGCCGTCCTCGAGGACGCCCTCGTGGAACGCGTCGGAGCGCGAGCGGAGGATCTCGCGGATCTGGGTCGCGTCGTACGGCGAGAAGACGTACTCGCGCTCGCAGAGGCTGGACTTGATCCGCTCGTCCAGCGAGTCCTTGTACCGGACCTTGTTCGAGATGCCGATGACGCCGACCGTGCTCTCGGTGAGCTTGCCGGACTCGACGGCCCGGGAGAGTTGCATGAGGATGTCGTCGTCCTCGATCTTGTCCACCTCGTCCAAGATGATCAGCGCGACGTCGTAGCGGGTGTCGATGATCTGCCAGAGGCGACGGTAGTACTCGGCGGTGCTCAGCCCCGAGTGGGGGATCGAGATGGCCGTCTCCCCCTGGTCGTTGAGCTGGTGGCCGGCCGACTGGACGGCCTGGGTTTCAGTCGACTCCTGGAGGCAGTCGACGTACGCGACGCCGATCGAGACGTCGTTGCCCTTGGCGCGGTCGACCGCCTGGTTCGTGATGAACTTCGAGCACAGCGATTTGCCGGTCCCCGTCTTCCCGTAGACGAGGACGTTGTTGGGCGTGTTCCCCCGCGTCGCCGGCTTGATCGCGTTCGCGAGGTTCGTCAGTTCGTCCTCGCGGCCGATGATCCGATCGCCGTCCGGGAGGTGCGAGACCTGCAGCAGCTCCTTGTTGCGGAAGATCTCGTTTTCGCTCCCGAAGTAATCCGTCGAGCCCGACATTCAGTTATGCGAGCTATTCGTCGGCGCTCTCTTAAACGTTCGGAACCGGAGTTCCGCTGTATACTCGAGATTTCAGGGATTCAAGAACTAAGTCGCCCTATCTACACCCCTCGTTTCCGCTGTATAGGCCGAAGCAGACCCCGGATTTCCGCTGTATAGGCGATCGGGTCGGCACCCGTCACGGACAACCCGCGATTACGGCACGGCGTTGCGGCGAGACCCCGGAGTGCCGCTGTATAGCAACCGACCACCCCGGAGTGCCGCTGTATCACGGCCCGGTCTGCGATGGATTCCGTCCCACACACGAACCGGCAGGAGCGGGACGGACACCGTATTTCCGCTGTATTGATTGAAAAGGATTTCTATAGGAAGCGAGCGGTTCGTTTTCCACCCCTCGGTGCCGCTGTATACGGAGACACACACCCCGCGTTGCCGCTGTAAGGAATCGACCGTTCCGTCGACTCGAAATCGGGGTCGGTCGAGTCCAGCATGTCGGTGGCGGCCCCGACGGGCCAAAAACCGAGTCAAAACAGCGCCTCGAGTCGACTCGAGCGGTCGCGGACGTTCAATTTTGACTGAACGTCACGACGTTCAACTCACTTAGTGGGCTATCACGAAGATCTCATATTTATTAATACCGAAACTGAGACCGGAACGGAGCCATTCGCGAGATCGCGTCGCGGGCGCAGTGCCTCGCTCGAGAGATTACTATCTGGGATACTTCCGGAAAATGGGCGTTACAACCGTTCTCGAAGGGCTATACAGCGGCAACGAGGGGTGTGTCTCCGGCGGTCCGACCGGGATTTCGCGCTGTGAAACCGCAACTAGCGACGACTCGCTGTGAAACCGCAACTAGCGACGACTTGCTGTGAAACCGCAACTAGAGGAGTTAGTCGAAGGGAAAACGATCCTTACGCGTCCGCGCAAATTTCGACGAAGTTTCGCAGAATCTGCAGCCCCGTCTCGCCGCTCTTCTCGGGGTGGAACTGGGTGCCGAAGACGTTGCCCGCGTCGTCGGCGACGATCGAGGGGAACTCGCATTCGTAGTCGGTGCTGGCGACCGTCGCGAACTCGTCGTCGGGAACCGCGTAGTAAGAGTGGACGAAGTAGGCGTACTGGCCGTCGACGCCCTCGACGAGCGGGTGGTCCCGCTGGACGTCGAGTTCGTTCCAGCCCATGTGGGGCACCTTCTGGCCGTCCGAAAACCGGACGTTCGTGCCGGGTACCAGGTCCAGCCCCTCGACGGCGGACTCGCCGTCGGTTTCTCCCTCCTCGCTCGAGGTCAGCAGCATCTGCATCCCGAGACAGATGCCAAAGAGGGGCTGGTCGCGCTCGGCGACCTCGAGAAGGTGATCGCGGATCGGCGCGGCGTTCTCGACGCCCTCGCGGAACGCGCCGACGCCGGGGAGGACGACGCCGTCGGCCTCGGCGAAGGCGTCGGGGTCGTCGGTGATCGTGACGTCGGCGCCCGCGCGCTCGAGGCCGCGGGTGACGCTGCGGAGGTTTCCCAGCCCGTAGTCGACGACGACGACGGAGGCGAGGGATTGGTCGGCTGCGGACGAAACGCTGCTCATACTCGAACTGGGGACGGAACGGTGAAGTGTATTGCCATTCGCGCAACCGGGGCGAGCGTCCTCCGTGCGCCTTCCCCCGGTCCTTAGGATCCCGGGGACGTAGGGCCGGTATGGTCGACAGCGATAGCGACACCGACACCGACTCCGACGCCACCACCAGCGCCGACCCGGAAACCGTCGTCCGCGACTACTACGAGTACGTCGACGCCGAGCGGTACGACGACCTCGTCGACCTCTTTGCCGAGGACATCCGGTACGAGCGCCCCGGACAGGGCGCGATCGCCGGCCGCGAGGAGCTCCGCGAGTTCTACCTCGACGGCCGGCCGCTCGAGGAGGGGTCTCACGAGGTTCACGACATGGTCGTCGAGGGGAGCACCGTCGCCGTCCGCGGGAGCTTTGCCGGCCTGCAGGGCGACGAGCGCGTCGAGTTCGACTTCGCGGACTTCCACGAGTTCGAGGACGGGAAGATCGCGCGGCGCTACACGTTCACGGACCGGGACGAGGTGTAGCGGACGCGGACCGAGTGTCGTGTGTATCGTAACCGCTCGCGGAAGCAGAATCAGAACCCGTCGAGCCGCGTCTGCCCGCTCTCACTGCCGTCGACGTCCGCGAGGTCGGCGGCCCGCTCGAGAGCCGACTCGAACGTCTCCTCCTGACTGCGGTCGTACAGCGTCGCCGCGGGGTGGACGCAGATCAGCAGCCGGCGGGGCGCCCCGTTAATTCGAACCTCCTCGAGCGACCCGGCCTCCTTGGTTACGGCGACCGAGCGGTCGAGCAGGTGCTCGCTGGGAACCTTCCCGAGCGTGACGATCACGTCCGGATCGACCAGATCGATCTCGGTCTCGAGGTAGCCCCGGCAGTTCTCGAGTTCCTCGTCCGTGGGGTCGCGGTTCTCGGGCGGGCGACAGCGCACGCAGTTGGTGATCCGGACGGTCTCGCGGTCGAGGCCGACCGTCCGGAGCTGGTCGTCGAGGACGGTGCCGCTGCGGCCGACGAAGGGTTCGCCCTCCGCGTCCTCCTGCGCGCCGGGACCTTCGCCGACGAACAGGACGTCGGCGTCCTCGGGGCCGGTTCCGTTGACGATCCGGCTCCGGGAGTCGACCAGCGCCGGACAGCGCGTACACTCCTCCACGCAGAGATCCTCCGCGTTCAACTCGCTCATGTGGTGTCGCTCAGGCGGGCGACTACTACGTCTTTCGCCTTTCGCGCTCGCGGCCGTGGTTGGGACCGACGAGCGCCCGAGGCCGATTCGCGTCACTCGCCGCCCGGATCGTGATCGTCGACCGAAGGGGCGTACGCATCGCCCGCTCGAGCCGCGAGCCGCGCCACGCGAACCGGCTCCGGACGGCCACCCTCCGGCGTGAACGCCCGGACGACCTCCTCGGCCTCGCCAACCTCGCAGCCGACGTGTCTCACGTAGACCGTCTCGCCGTCGACCGACACCGGCCGCCGCTCGGGCAGCGAGCGGTACCGCTCGAGCCGCTCGTCGCGTTCACTATCCGAAAAGGCGTCTCGAATCCCGGCCTCGAGACCGCCGCTTTCCTCGAAGGTGACGGCGATCACCGGCCGGTCGGCGGCCTCGTGAATCCGCGAGAGGTCGAGAATGTTGTACCAGGCAGGGGCGACGGCGCCGAGTAGCACGTAGCGCACGTCCGGTCGACCGGCCGTCTCGAGCAGCGAGCGGACGGCCGCGGTCGCGTCCGTACCGCCGACGGTACAGGCCTCGTAAGCGAGGCCGTCGACGACGCGGTCGGCGCGGACGACCGCGGCCGCGAGGGTGCTCCGACGCCGACCGTCCCGGTCGGCGCGATCGCCGCCGTACGATTCGGCGATGCCCAGCGCCCGCGCCCCGGACTTTACCACGGCTTACTCCTCGTCTTTGATCTCCTTGAGTCGGTCGAGGAGTTCGTCGCTCGAGGCCCCGTTTTCGAACTCGATCGTTCCGTCGTGATCGGTCGACGAAGACTGCACCGCATCGTCGTCGTCAAAATCAGCGTCTACTTCCTGTTGCTCGGATTCGTCGTAGCTCCCGAATCCCATACACGTCTCTATAAGCGGTTGGAAGTGAAAAAATCCATGGTTACATGTTTCAATAGCGCTGAAAGTGAAACGATCCGACGGTCGAGGTGGGGATAGAGCCGACAATGGGGACCGAGTCGATAACGGCGGCAAACGAAAACGGGGACCGAGCGACGACACCTGGAAGACGGGAACCGGCGACGCCAGGATTTTGTCGATTCCCGACGACGTGACGCGTATGGACGTTCACCACGTCACCGAACCTGCGGAGACGTTCACGTGTAACGCCTTTCTGGCGCTCGGCGAGGAGATCACGCTGGTCGACGCCGGCGCCTGGGACGGCGTCGTCGACGAGATCCGCGAGCACACCGCCGATCTCGACGCCGTCGTCCTGACCCACCAACACGGCGACCACGTCGAGCAACTCGAGGCCGTCGTCGACGCCTTCGATCCCGAGGTGTACGCCTACGACGACCACCCGCTGCGCGACCGCGCGCTCGAGGACGGTGATACGGTCCGAATAGGTGACGAGACGTTCAACGTGGTCTACACGCCGGGCCACGCCGACGATCACGTTTCGTTCGTCTCCGAGTCGTCGCTGTTCTCCGGCGACGTGGTCGTCCACGACGACGGCGCCTTCGATTACGGCAGCTTCGGCCGCACCGACATGGCCGGCCAGTCCCGCGAGCGACTCATCCGGAGCATCGATGACCTTCTCGAGCGCATGCCCGACGGGATCGAACACATGTACGCGGGCCACGGCGGCGTCTTCCACGGCGACGTCCGGGACGTCGTCGAGACGGCGCTCGAGCGGGCCGAGAAGCGGGAGCCGAAGTATCCGGACGAATAGGTGCGCCGTCAGAAAACGATACTATCCCGACCGCGACGCAAGATAGCGTCGCAACTCGAGTCGATCGGACTGAAACGGAAAGAAGACGAACCGAGACGCCCGATTATGCCGCGCGGGGTTCTTTCGCCTTGGGGCGGAGCTTCTCGTAGCCGCACTTGCGACAGCGGTCGGCTCGCTTCGGGTTGCGAGCGTTACAGCGCATGCAGATCATCTTCTCGAGCGTTCGTTTCTCGGCAGCGTCGAAACTTGGCATGTCGCTGCGTTCGGCCGTGGTGCATTTAACCGCTGTGGTTGGCGCGTTCCGCCTCGATTACTCCTCGTCCGCGCCGTCGTCCTCGTCCGCCAGATAGTCGTCCTGCACGGCGACGACCTCGCTCGAGTCGGCACACTCCCCGTACCGCCGCAGCGGTTCCTCGTTGAGTTCGAGGAAGGTCTCGCCCCAGCGGAACGGCTCGAGGAGGTCCGCGGCGCAGTCCCGGTCGCCGAAGATGCAGCAGGCGCCGGCCAGCGCCTCGACGGTCGTGAGTCGAAACGGCCGGCCGTAGTTGACCGGGTTGGCGGCCACGAGGAACGGCAGCGCGCGGTGGACGCCGTTCATCCGGAACGAGGCCGCCTCGGCGGACTCCCACGAGCAGTCGAGCGCGACCAGCGTGCCGAGTCCCTCCTCGGCGTCGGCCGGGGAAAGTGCCTGATCGGCGTGGGGGTTGAGGACGACGCCGTAGGGCACCTGTCCCATCGAGCGGTAGAGGGTCGCCTTGTCGAACTTCTCGAGGCGGCGGGCGGTGCACTTCGCGGGGTCGTCGTCGCCCTCGTAGTAGACGTGACACTCCAACTCCACGCGCGATCGTACGCACAGCGGGGAGAAAAGTACGACGGACCGCCACCGACGACACCGGACGAGCGGTCGGCCTCCAGATCAGTCGTCGTGGATCGCTTCCCCGCGGTTGAGCCGCGCTGCGATCGAAAACGTCTGCTCGGCCTCCCTGCGCGTCGGGAAGTGGGCCGCCATGTAGCGCGCGGTCGCGATCAGCGGCACGCGGCGACGCCGCTCGAGGTCCAGTTCGCCCGCCGACGTCTCGGCAGCACCGCCGCCGCGGGCAGCCGCCCGCTCGGATGCGAGCTCGAACTGCTGGACCGCCGCCTCGAGGTTCTGCAGCGTGTGGAAACCGGCGTCCTCGCGCAGGAGGCCGTGGCCGAGCGTCCGCTTTAGCTCGTCGGGGTCGCCGCCGCAGTCGAAGAACTCCCCGACCAGTCGGCCGGCCTCGTTCACCTCGCCCTCGGTATCGAACGTCTCGAGGAGGTCCTCGAGAACGGCGTCGGGATCGCGGCCGGTCTCGTTCTCGCCGGAGTCGGGAATCGGTGCAGGCGGCGTGTTGAGGAACCGATCGAGGTAGACGTTGACGGCGGCGTCGAAGACCCCGCGGTAGGTCTCGAGCGCGTCCGTCCGGCGCGCGAACCCGCGGACGGCGTTGGCGTAGGTGAAGGTGTGGTGGACGGTGTTCCAGTCGCCGAACTCGTTGGCGGTGCCGAACTGCGCGACCCGCGTCGCGGCCGCGTGGGCGACCTCGCTCGCGAGGGCTTCGGTCGTCGCCCCCGCCCGGACGGCGCCGGCCAGCGCGTCCACGATCGCTTCGGGGTCGTCGCCGAGCAGCGTCGTCTGGAAGTCGTCGGGCGGCGCCCACGACGAGTCTGTTCCGCCCCCTGTTTTTGCGAGTGTCTCGAGCCCGCTCGTCTCCGAGATGTCGCCGCCGTAGACGTCCTCGAGCAGCGCGACGAGGTCGATCGGCCGCCGCCAGGACGACTGCTCGTCGCTTCGCGAGGCCGTCACGAGCGGGTCGACGAGGCTCGCGAGGGCGTCGCCCCGTAGGTCCCGCTCGCCGTCCTCAGCGCTGGTCCCGCCGGTTCCGCCGACGCGCTCGAGCGTCTCAAATGCCTTGTTAGCGAAATCGAGGACGTGCCCCGTCGACAGGTAGGGGTGGTCGGTCGCCGCGGCGACGAGCAGTTCGGCGAGTTCGGCGTCGGAGCGGCCGGCGGCGACGGCGGTGCGGAGGCAGCGTTCGGCGCCGTCGGCGTCGCGAACCTCGACGCAGTCGCGGAACCACGACTTCAGGCGGTCGAACTCGACGTCGCGGGTCGAAAACGACGGCTGATCGAAGTTCGGCGGTTCGCCGGCGCAGTCGTCGGCGACGTGGCGCACGCCCGTGTAGAGCGCTCGCTTCCGGTCCTCGGGCTCGAGGTCGTCGATTACGTTCGCCATGCAACCGAGGATGGTCAGCCCGGATCCCCAACCCGACTCTCGATATCGGGTGCCGAACTCGAGGGTTCGGGCCACCGGCTCCCGGTAGTCGACGTCCGCGTCGAGCAGGCCGATCGTCGCCTTGGCGACGACGAGCCGCAGGTTCTCCTCGAGGCCGGTCTCCAAGCGCCGCGCCCAGTGCTCGTCGGGCGGCAGATCGCGGGGCGGGTTCGGGTTCACGTAGACGGTGCCGTCCCGGACCTCGACGGGGTAGGTCGGGACGTCGTCGGCCCACGGATCGAACGTGTCGCCGCAGGAGAGTTCGAACCGCGCGTGGTGCCAGTGGCAGGTGAGGATGCCGTCGTCGACGGTGCCCTCGACCAGCGGGAATCCCATGTGCGGACAGCGGTTGTTTACCGCGCGCACCTCGCCCTCGTGGTGGAAGACGGCGACCGGCGTCCCGTCGAGGCTCGCCAGTTCGCGGCCCGATTCCTCGAGGTCCTCGAGCGCGACGACTTCGCGAAAGTCGTCCGCGTCGGCGTCGTCTGCTGTTGCCATGCGTCAGCAGATGACACGGAGTCGTGTAAACGTTCCCTGCACGCGGCTACAGTAACCGAACGATCATCTCACAGACTTTTGGGAGTCGCGACGAAAGGTCGGGTATGGATTCGGACCCGGACGCGGAGCGCGACTCGAGTGCGAACGCGGCGACGAACGCGAGCGCTCTCGTCCGCCGCTACTACGACGCCCTCGACGACCACGACTACGACGCCCTCGAGGCGGTGCTCGCACCCGATTTCGTTCAGCGACGGCCCGACCGAACGTTCGACGACCGCGCGTCGTTCGTCGAGTTCATGCGCGAGGGACGACCGAATCCGAACACGACGCACGAGGTGATCGATATCGTCGCGGACGAGGGGACCGTCGCCGCTCGCGGCCGAGTGCTCGAGGCCGCGACGGACGCCGGCGACGACCGCGTCCTGTTCGAGTTCGCCGACTTCTTCGCGATCGCGGACGATCGAATCGTCGCACTCGAGACGTACGGGCGGTGACGCTGCGGATAGCTTCGGACGCGGGTAACCGCGGACGTTCCGAGTGGGCCGGACAATCCGCCGCCGCCCGCGAGCGCGTCGCCGACACTCTCCTCGAGGCGTGTTTCGTCGGAGTTGGACACTACCTGTCACCGCACAGGTAGTTTTTCAGCGGGAGTCGCGTACGGAGAGTCGTGACACCGGAGCTCTCGATCGAGGCCGACTGGAACAGTCTTTACATCGACGGCGAGTGGACGCCGTCCGAAAGCGACGAGGAGATCGCCGTCGAGGATCCGTCGACGCGCGAGGAGGTCGCGCGCGTTCCCGCGGCGACCGAGGGTGACGTCGAGGCCGCCTACGAGGCCGCCGCGGACGCCCAGAAGGAGTGGCAGGAGGCCCCGCCGATCGAACGCGAGCAGGTCGCCCAGCAGTTTGCGCAGTTGCTGGGAGAGTACGAGGACGAAATCACGGACTTGTTAGCCCACGAGGCGGGCGGCGGGCCGATCATGGGCGAGACGTCCGTCAGCATCGCCTCGGACCAGGCCGCGGAGGCGGCCACGTTCCCGCGCCGGATGAAAGGCGAGCAGATTTCATCGAACGTGCCGGGCAAGGAGAACTTCGTTCGACGCGAACCGCAGGGCGTCATTACGGTTATTTCGCCGTGGAACTTCCCCCTGAACCTCTCCGGGCGCGCGATCGCACCCGCGCTCGCGACCGGGAACGCCGTCGTCCTCAAACCGGCGTCGAACACGCCGATCACGGGCGGGCTCCTCATGGCGAAACTGTACGAGGAGGCCGGGCTGCCGGACGGCTTGCTCAACGTCGTCACCGGTCACGGGTCCGAGATCGGCGACGCCGTCGTCGGCCACGCCGAGAGCGATCTCGTCGCCTTCACCGGCTCGACGCCGGTCGGCCGCGGCGTCGCGTCTACGGCGGGCGAGAACCTCTCCGAGCTGGCGCTGGAACTGGGCGGCAACAACGCCCACATCGTCACCGCCGACGCCGACCTCGAGGCGGCGGTCGACTCCGCGGTCTTCGGCTCGTTCGTCCACCAGGGCCAGGTCTGCATCTCGATCAATCGCCACCTCGTCCACGAGGACGTCTACGACGAGTACGTCGACCGGCTGACCGAGCGCGCCGAGTCCCTGCCGACCGGCAGCGCCCACGAGGAGGACACCGTCGTTGCCCCCATCATCGACGAGTCCCAGCGCGACGAGATGCTCGAGTACGTCGAGGAAACGATCGACCAAGGAGCGACCCTCGAGACGGGCGGCGAGACGGTGCCGATGGACGGCGTGGAGGACTCGCTGCTGGTGGCGCCGACGGTCATCTCGGACGCGACCAACGATATGGCCGCGGCCTGTAACGAACACTTCGGCCCCATCGCGCCGGTCATCCCGTTCTCCGACATCGACGAGGCGATCGAGATGCACGACGCGACCCAGTACGGCCTCTCGGGCTCGGTCCACGCGGGCGATATCGGCACGGGGATGCAGATCGCCGAGCGGATGGACACCGGAAACGTCCACGTCAACGACCAGCCGATCAACGACGAGGCCCACGTCACCTTCAGCGGGACGAAGGCCTCCGGCGTCGGCACCTACAACAGCACCGACATCATGGACGAGGTCACCGAGAAGAAGTGGATCTCGGTGCAACACGAGAAGCGAGAGTACCCGTTCTGAGCGGCCTTCGTCCGGTCTCGACTCCCGTCTCCGCCCTCGCTGAGCGTATCCACATTCGGAACACTCACTCGCCCGTGAAAAGACGTTATACGGGACACCGTCGTCGGTTGGCCTGCAGGAGTAGTTACGCTCCTGTCACGATACGGGTTACGCCACCATCAACCAGGGAACGCGGACGGGCCGGGTGATTCCCGGCCTTTCGGGCGATGCAGGTGCGATCAATCGCTTTTGAACGACGCCCGACCGATACCGCGAGGACTCACGCCGAGCAGTGGTTCGGCCCCAACTCGAGTTCGGTGCGGTCCTCTGGCGGCGCGTCCGTTCGACCGCGATTGATGTCGATGATCGCCTCGTAGTTCGAGGGTTTCTCGCCGGCGTCGGCCATCCGCTCGACGAACGCGTCTTCTGCGAGACCGAGCAGGTCGATCTCGGCCCGCGCGTCGCGGATGGTCGTCGCGATCGGCTCGCCGGGCGACCCGTGGTCGAACTCGCCGCCATCGGTGACTGCGACGTGCCCCGGCAGTACGGCGATCCCCTCTGGTTCGGCGAGGATCGTTCGGTGGAGCGTCTCGTATAGCATTTTAGCTCCTTCCTCACCCTCTCTCGCGGTTTCACCGCTCGAGTCGTTCGAGGCGCGTGGCGCCTCGCTGCCCTCGCTGAACTCGAGCTCCGTCCGCCCGGTCGAGGCGACGTGCAGCGTATCCGCGGTCAACACGGCGGCGTCGTCGACTAACAGGGCGACCATCTCGCTGGTGTGGCCCGGCGCGAACAGCGCCTTCAGTTCGCGGTCGCCGACCGCGAGCACCTCGTTGCGCTCGAGGGGCGTGTACTCGTACTCGACGCCGCGCTCGTCGGCTCGGGCGCCGAGGTAGTAGGGTACGTCGAGGCTGTCGGCGAGGTCGCGCCCTCCGGAAATGTGATCGGCGTGGACGTGCGTGTCGATGACGCCGACGATCGTGAGCCCGGCTTCCTCGGCCGCGACCTCGAACTCGTCGACGTCGTCGGTCGGATCCACGACGACGGCCTCGCCCGTTTCCGCGCAGCCGACGACGTAGCCGAGACAGCCCGTCGCGCGGCGCTGGACCTGGACGACCGTCAGCCCCGGATCGCCGACGTCGACCTCGACGGCGTCGTAGACGCCGCTCCAGCCCTTCATCCCGCCGTCGACGGTGTGGACGTCGTACTCGTCGGTCGCCGACTCGAGTTGCGTTGCCAGGTTGCCCGAGGAGATACCCTTCGCGCAGATGGTGATCACGCGCTCGGCGTCGCCGACGGTCTCCTGAAAGTCCTCGAGTCGGTCGTCTTCGTCCACATCTCCGTCCCGATCCTCGGCGCCCTCGAGTTCCTCCTCCGGGCCGAACGGAAAGTGGACCGCGCCCGGCACGTGCCACGAGTCGTAGCTGTCCGCGGGGCGCGTATCGACGAGGACGAAGTCGGCGCCCTCGTCCTGCAGTTCCGCGAGGCGGTCGGCGGAGAGCGTGGTGACCATAGCCGACGGACGCGCTCGAGCGCCCTAAGCGTCGGCGCGCAGGTGCCACGCGGTGCGGAACGGCGTGTAGAGTGCCGCAGATCCGTTCGCGCACCGATAGGTTCTCTTAACTGACACGGGGCCGAAGCGAGCGTATGGCTCTGTCCGATCACCTCGCCGCCGTCGTCGCCGTACTTCGGCGCCGACCCGGCGATCTCCTCCCGTTGTACCTGCTCGGCGCCGCCGTGCCGGCGATCATCCGGGTCGTTCCGTTTTTTGCCGCCGTCGTCGGCTACCTCCACCTCCAGACGTCCGGCCGGCCCGCGACCGTGCGGACGGAACTGGCCGGCCTCGAGGCGCCGCCGGATCCCGAGGCCAACCCCGAAGCGTTCGATCGGTGGGCCGAGGGGACTCGTTCCGGTCTTCGAGCAACTCGTGACGCCGACGACGATCGCGATCGTCCTCGTCGCGATCCTTCTGGTGCTCCTCGTCGCAGCCGTGGCATGGCCGTACGTCACCGCCGGCCAGCTCTCGGCTAGTTACGCCCGCCTGCGCGACGAGCGGGGCGTCGACGCCGGCTTTGCGGGGGCGCGCCGTCACTGGCTCCGGTTTCTGGGTCTCTTCGTCCTCGAGTTCCTGCTGTGGGCCGTCCTCTTAGTCGGCGGCGGAATCGCGATCGCGATCGCCGCTGGCGGCCTCTCCGCAGCGGGGGTCGGCGCGTTCGGAATCCTCGTCAGCCTGCTGGTCGCACTCCTGCTGATCGTGGCCCTCGCCGCCGTCCGCGCGCTGTTCGCGTTCGCGCCGGTCGCGATCGTCGTCGACGACGTCGGCGTCTTCGCCTCGCTCTCGCGGACGGTCGGGTTCGTTCGAGCGCACCCCGGCGGTGCGTTCGCCTACTACGTGCTTTCGCTCGGAGTGTTCCTCGGATTCTCGGCGCTGTCGGGCGTCTTCGCTCTGGTCGAGATCGTCGCGTTCCCCTCCCTGCTCGGAGTCGTCCTGCTGTTTCCGGCGCTGGATCTGCTGAAGACCTCGCTGTACGGCACCTATCGCGGACGCGTGCGGCCGCCGACGAGTCCTGACCGGCCGCTGCAAGCGCAGTTCGTCGACGGGCTGCGCCGCGGCTGGACCGAAATGGTCGCGTTCGTCCGGGCGACGCCCGGCACCCACGCGCTCGTCCTCGCCCTCGGCCTCGGCTCGTTCGCGGCCGGCTGGTACGCCGCCGATCCGTACGTCGGCGCCGTCGAAACGTCGATCGCCGCCCGCCTCGAGGGGCACGTCCCGCCGGCGGCCGCCCTCGAGTTCTTCGGGAACAACTGGCTGGTCGCGCTCACGACGGTCTACGGCGGGGTCGCGTTCGTCCTCCCGGCGATCGTCGCCGTGCTGTTCAACGGGCTCGCGCTCGGCGTCACCGCGCGCCTCGAGGTCGCGCCCCTCGAGTTGCTCGCGTTCGTCGTCCCCCACGGAATCCTCGAGATTCCGGCGATTTTCATCGCCGGCGCGCTCGGAGTGTCGGTGGGCGTCGACGGCTGGCGAACCCTGCAGGGCCGGATGAGGCGAGCGACGTTCGCGGACCGGGTCGAGCGGGCGTTCTGGGTGCTCGTCGGAATCGGGATCCTGCTGGCCGTCGCGGGGGCGATCGAGGGGTTCGTGAGCCCGTACTACTACCGGCTCTTCCTGTGAGTCGACCGCGCGGACGTCATCGGGGGCGGCAACCGCACAATCGAAGCCCCACGGCGTCTCCGTCCGGGAAACACCGAACCAATAAAGGCCGGCGGGTCCGTCGTGGATGACATGACGACGACGCTCGGAACGGCGAGCGCGGACCCCGGCGAGATCGATACGGGCCGGCTCGAGGTTGGCGAAACCCGAGACGGCAGTTCCTTCGGTCTCCCCGTCGCCGTGGTCAACGGCGCCTCGCCGGGCAAGACGCTCTACATGCAGGCGGTCAGCGACGGCGACGAACTCAACGGGATCGGGGTCATCCAGCGCGTCGTTCCGCGACTCGATCCCGCCGAGATTTCCGGGACGATCCTGATCGTCGGGATCGTCAACTACCACGCGTTCCAGGTCGCCGAGCACCGGAACCCGATCGACGACACGAAGATGAACCGCGCGTACCCGGGCAACGAGAACGGCACCTCGAGCGAGCGGATCGCCGCCGCAACGTTCGACGTCGCGACCCGCGCGGACATCATTCTGGATCTCCACCAGGGTTCGACCAGCCGGATGATCGACGAGGTGCGCGTCCGCTGCGGCAAGCGCCACCGCCTCTACGAGGACTGTCTCGAACTCGCGAAGGCCTTCGGCTGCGGCTACGTCCTCGACCAGAAGGGGCCGGACGGCCAACTCGCCCGGGCCGCCCCCGACGAGGGGATTCCGACGATCGACCCCGAACTCGGCGGCACCGTCGGCTGGGACGAGACGAGCATTCGGAAGGGCGTCGAGGGCGTCTTCAACGTGCTCCGGTACTACGACTTCCTCGCGGAGAGTCACGACCTCGAGCGCCAGACCCGCGCCAACGGCTTCGAACAGTACGGCGCCCCGAACGGCGGCCTCGTCGATTTCGAGAAGGACCTGGGCGATCGGGTCGCTCGCGGCGAAACCCTGTTCGAGGTGACGACGGCCTTCGGCGAGACGAAAGCGACGGTGACGGCCGACAGCGACGGGATCCTCTGGCGCACCCGACGACTGCCGCAGGTCGCCTCCGGCGAGTACGTCTGCTCGGTCGGGACCGACATCGACTCCTACTGACATGCCCGCCGATCTCTCCTGTCCCGACTGCGGTCGCACGTACGAGGCCGGCCCCGACGAACCGTGGCGCTGCGCCTGCGGCCACGCCCTCGAGTTCGCAGACCAGCCCCTTCCGCAGGGCGATCCGCTCCCCCTCTCGCAACTGGACACCAGCCGCGGCCTGTGGACCTTCTTCGAATTCCTCCCGATCGAACGGCACGTCACCTTCCACGAGGGCTTCACGCCGCTGGTCGACGCGCCCGAATCCGAGTGGAACGCCCAGTTCAAACTCGAGTACGTCTTCCCGACGGGCTCCTTCAAGGATCGAGGCGCGACGACGACCCTCTCGCGGGCGGTCGAACTCGGCGTCGAGAAGGTCATCGAGGACTCCTCGGGCAACGCCGGCGCCGCGATCGCGACCTACGCGGCCCGCGCGGGTCTCGAGGCGGACATCTACGTCCCCGCCGACGTCAAGCAGTCGAAGCTGATGACGATCCAGCGGGCCGACGCCCGGCCGGTGCGGATCGAGGGAACGCGCCAGGACGTGACCGACGCCTGCATCGAGGCGGTCGAGGGCGATACCGCGGACGTCGCCGGCGCACCGCACCAGTCCGGCCGGGGCTGGTACGCCAGCCACGCCTGGAACCCGGCCTTCTACGCGGGCACGATGACGATCGCGTTCGAGATCGCCGCCCAGCGCGACTGGACCGTCCCCGACGCGCTCGTCCTCCCGATCGGCCACGGCACGCTCTTCCTCGGCGCGTACCGGGGCTTTTCGCTGCTTCAGGATGCCGGCATCACCGACGAGATGCCCCGACTGCTCGGCGCGCAGGCCACCGGCTACACCCCGATCGTCGACGCGCTCGCGGACGAAGGGATCGGCCTCGAGACGGACGGCGACGACACAGCCAGCGACGGCGAACCCGGCAGCGCGATCGCCGACGGCATCCAGATCGCCGACCCCGCCCGGCAGGACGAGATCCTCGAGGCGATCCGCGAGACCGACGGCGACGCGATCGCGCTCGGGGCGGATCCGATCGAGGCGACGCTGGATCGGCTCCACCGCAACGGCTTCTACGTCGAGCCGACGAGCGCGGCTGCCCCTGCTGCCCTCGAGCAGTACCGGGAGGCGGGCGTCCTCGAGAGCGACGACGAGGTCGTCGTGCCGCTGACCGGGAGCGGGCTGAAGACGCTGTGACCGGCGGCGTAGCCGGAGCTACGAGTCGAGACGCTGCAGTCGGCAGCGACCGCCGAAAACACCACCTTTTGAAGCGTCGCCCGTATAAGATCGGCTAGATGGTTAGTCGGCCACCCGCGTACTGTCCATACTGCGGCGACGGACTCGAGACGATCGCGCTCGACGGCCGCGAGCGCAAGCGCTGTCCGGGCTGCGGCGAGGTGATCTGGCACAACCCGGTCCCCTGCGCGGGCGTCGCAGTCGTCGACCGCACGGGACCCGAACCGGCCGTTCTCTGCGTCGAGCGCGGCGTCCCGCCCGGCGTCGGCGAGTGGACGATCCCCGGCGGCCACGTCGAAACCGGCGAGGAACCCCACGTCGGGGCCGCCCGCGAACTCGAGGAGGAGACGGGGATTTCGGTCGACCCCGACACGCTCACGGTGTTCGACGCGGCGGCGCTGCCCCCGCGGGCGGACAAACACGTCGTGATGACCTACTACGTCGTCGACCGCGCCGAAACGACGGGTGAACCCCGGGCCGGCAGCGACGCGGCCGACGCGCGGTTCTGGACGCCGTCGGAATTCGACGCCGCGGACGAGCGGTTCTGACCGGTCCACGAGGCGCGGTTCCGAGCGGCCGCGATGCTGCTCGAGTGAGCGTCTCGGGGGCGCTCGGACTCGAGGGCGAGGTCGCGGACGGGAGCGATCGATATCAGGGGATTAATGAGCGCTCCCGACCAGCATCTGACGATGAGTATCCCGTCGTTCGTCATCGGGATCGCCGGGGGGACGGGAGCCGGGAAGACGACGGTCGCGCGGACCGTCGCGGACACCGTCGGCGAGGCCGTGACCCGAATTCCGCTGGACAACTACTACGAAGACCTCTCGCACCTCGAGTTCGAGGAGCGCAAGGAGGTCAACTACGACCACCCCGACGCGTTCGAGTGGGAACTACTCCAGGAGCACCTGAACCAGTTGCTCATGGGCCAGCCGGTCGAGATGCCCCAGTACGACTTCGAGATCCACAACCGCAAGGACGAGCGCGTCACCGTCGAGCCGACGGACGTGATCGTCCTCGAGGGGATCTTCTCGCTGTACGACGAGGAGATCCTCGAGATGCTGGACCTGCGCGTGTACGTCATGACCGACGCCGACGTCCGCATCCTGCGGCGCATCGAGCGCGACGTCGTCGACCGCGGGCGCGACCTCGAGGGCGTCATGGAGCAGTACTTAGAGACGGTCAAGCCGATGCACGAGCAGTTCGTCGAACCGACGAAGAAGAACGCGGACGTGATCATCCCGGAGGGCGCGAACCAGATGGCGGTCGATCTCCTGATCGAGAAGATCGAAGCGGAGCGCACCGACGCGCCGGGAGCGGGCGGGGCCGGCGGCGCGGCCGGTGCGACCGAAGCGGAGCCGGATCCCGAAGCCGACCGCGAGCGCGAGCTTCCCTTTCCGGAGCCGTCGACCGACTGACCTGAATCGGCGCGATCGGGATCAGTGACGCCGGGAGTCGCTCGAGCCCTCGTCCCGCCGAAACGCAAACCGAACCCGACATTCCTTTACTGTCGCCCTGAATACGGGCGGGTATGTTCCTCTCCCTACGCGACGAGGTCGAGGACGCCCTCGAGGGGGCGCTCTCGGCGCTCGAGTTTCCCACCGACGATCTCGGGCTCGAAGAACCGCCGGAAGACGTCGAGAGCGTGCTCGCCTCGAGCGTCGCCTTCCGACTCGCCGGCGAGGCCGGGCAGGCGCCGCCCCAGGTCGCCGCCCGGATCGCCGACGAGATCGACGTCGGCGACCTGACCTACGTTGCCGCGGTCCAGACGCAGGGGCCGTACCTCAACTTCCTGCCCAGCGACGCCTACCTCGCGGAGACGCTCGAGACGGCCACCGACGAGTCATACGGCGCGCTCGAAGACCGCGAGGAGTCGGTCGTCGTCGAACACACGAGCGCCAACCCGACCGGCCCGGTCCACGTCGGCCGCGCGCGCAATCCGATCATCGGCGACGCCGTCGCGAACCTGCTCGACTACGCCGGCTACGACGTCGAACGCCACTACTACGTCAACGACGCGGGCCGGCAGATGGCCGTCTTCACGTGGGCCTACGAGACCTTCGACGAGGACGACCTCGAGGACGATCCCGAGCGCGACCGCATCGAGTACGACCTCGTGCGCTACTACCGCGCGGGCAACGCGTTCCTCGAGAACGGCCCCGAAGACGAGGTCGAAGAAGCCGAGGCCGAGATCGAGTCGATCATGCAGGGGCTCGAGGAAGGCGACGACGAGACCTACGAGCGGGTCAGCGAGGTCGTCGACCAGGTGCTCTCGGGGATGAAAGCCTGCCTCGCGCGCCTGCCCGCCGAATTCGACGAGTTCGTCAAGGAGACCCGGTTCATGCGCAACGGCGACACCGACGACCTCGTCGCCCGCCTCAAGGAACTCGACGAGGCCGTCTACGAGGAGGACGCCTGGCAACTCGAGCTCGACGAGCACGGCATCGACAAGAACCTCGTCTTCCTGCGCTCCGACGACACCTCGCTCTACGCGACCCGCGACCTGGCCCACCACGAGTGGAAGTTCGATAACTACGACCGCGCGGTGACGGTGCTGGGCGAGGACCACAAGCTCCAGGCCCGCCAGCTGACCACGACCCTCGAGCTGCTGGACAACGACACCGACCAGCTCGAGCAGGTGCTCTACTCCTACGTCAACCTCCCCGAGGGGAAGATGTCGACGCGCCGGGGCACCGGCGTCGACTTAGACGACCTGCTCGACGAGGCGATCGACCGCGCGCGCCAGGAGGTCGAGGACCGGCTGGACGACCGCATCCGCGACGACGACCTCGACGAGGACGACATCGAGCGCATCGCCCACCAGGTCGGCATCGGTGCGGTCCGCTACGACATCGTCTCGAAGCAGCCGACGAAGGCGATCACCTTCGAGTGGGATCGCGCGCTGGACTTCGAGGCCCAGTCCGCGCCCTATGTCCAGTACGTCCACGCGCGCACCTGCGGCATCCTCGAAGAGGCGGGACTCGACCCTGAGGCCGACATCGCCGATCAGGACCTCGACCTCGAGTCGCTCGACGCCGACCTGCTCGAGACCGAGGCCGAGCGCGACCTCCTCGAGACGATCGCGCGCTTCCCGGCGGTCGTCGACGAGGCCGCGGACGACCTCGAACCGCACCGGATCGCGACCTACACCCGCGAGTTCGCGGACCGGTTCAACGCCTTCTACCGCGAGTGTCCGGTGCTCGCCGACGACGTCGACCCCGCGGTCAGGGACGCGCGACTCGCGCTCGTGGCCGCCTCGAAGCACACGATCGCCAACTCGCTCGAGATCCTGGGCGTCGAGGCGCCGCGGTCGATGTAGGGGCGGGTAGCTGACGCTGCACAAGCCGTCAGCTCACTCCCGAGTTCCGAAGAAAAATCCGTGCGGGCCGCCGAACGCGTCGCGGAATCGCTTATTCCTTCGTCGAGACGACCTTGTCCGCGAACTCCTCGTCCGAGAGTTCGCCCTCGATGTAGCTGACGACCCACTCGACGTCGATGTAGACCGCGAGCACGCGGCTGCCCTCGTGCTCGAGGATCCACTCGATCGAGCTGATCTCGTCGATGAACCGCTCGACGTCCTCGATCGCGCCGTCGAGGTCGGCGGCGAACGTCGCGAACACCTTCTTCAGTTCTTCGATGTCGGTGGTGTCGGTGCGGGCGACGATGTCGAGCTTGTCGCCGTCTTTTTCGATCGACGTGATCGTCACGGTGTCGTCGGCGACCTCGATCTGGTCGTTCTCGACGCCGGGCACGTCGTCGTGCTCGCCGTCGGACCCGTCGCCGGAGTCGGTATCGCTGTCGTTGTCGGAGTCGGCGTCGCTACCGTTTCCGGTATCGTCGCCGTCGTCGCCGAACGATTCTTCGCTGTCGTTTTCGGGCTCCTCTTCGCCAGTTTCGGAACTGGAACAGCCCGCGAGGACGGTTGCGAGTGCGGCTCCACTTCCGAGGAGGATCTTTCGTCGCTCCATGGTCGAGCGGTCGAGAGACTGGGGGATTAGTAATTAGCTCGTACCAGTTCAGCCGTGAAACGATGAGGACGAACCCGTTCTTCCGAGAGCGAATACCGCCCGAAAGCCGCTGAAAGGCCCAATATTTCGGTTTGGCGAATCAGTACGGAAAGATACTGGTTAGTAACGAGTACATTCCGGTACTCGAGAGTATATCGCATCCGACGTAGTCTCCGCGATCGACAGAAATAGCCGTCTCGAGCCGTATATCGGCAGTCCAGGCGGTGCCTACCGTCCGTTAGCGGGTCGCCACCATCGGCGGCTCGCGGCAGTCGGGATCGGTCGGCGCGGTCGGTCGTCCACCGCGAGGCCGGGCGCCTCAGTTATCGGATTCGGCCTCGGTGATCGCGCTCGAGACGTCGTCGGGTGCGGCCTCCCGACCGTCGTCGTCGGCGCTCGAGTCGTCCGAAGAAACCGCGTCAGTAGCTGAACTCGCTTCGGTCTCCGCAGCGCCCGTCGCGGCCGTCGCTTTGGAGTCGGGAGTGGATTCGGCCTCGGTCTTGTCAGGCGCAGCGTCGGACGACGGCGCCGACAGCTCGATCCCCGCCAGATCCGCCGCGAGCGTCCGGTAGGCGATCGCTGCCGGCCCCTCGGGTTCGTAGACGACCAGCGGCGTGCCGGCGTAGACGCTCTCGCGGGCCGCGCTGTCCTCGGGAATCGTCCCCAGCAGCGGGATCTCGAGGCGCGAGGCGATCTCCTCGTAGGAGATGTCGCTGTGGGGGTGCGTACGCGTGACGACGAGCCCGGCGACCTCGCCGCCGGCGCGCGCCGTGAGTTCGATCGTCTTCTTCGAGTCCTGCACGGCGGCCGGCTCGGGCGTCGAGACGACGAGCACGGAGTCGGCCAGCCCGAGCGGGAGAACGGTCTCGTGGCTGATCCCGGCCCCGACGTCGAGGAAGACGTAGTCGTAGGCCGCCCGCAGCTCCGCGACGACGTCGCCCAGCCCCTCCGGCGAGGCCTCGGCGTACTCGTCCAGACCGGTCCCGCTCGGGACCGCGACGATGTTATCTGCCAGTCGATACGTGGCGTCCTCGATTTCGGCGTCCCCTGCCAGCACGTCGTGCAGCGTCGTCGAATCCGGGTTGAGACTCACGAACCCGGCGAGGTTCGCCATGCCGAGATCGACGTCGACGACGGCGACGCGCTTGCCCGCCTGCGCGAGCGCCGTGCCGATGTTTACCGTCGTCGTCGTCTTCCCGACGCCGCCCTTCCCACTCGCGATGGCGTAGACCGTCTCCTGAGACATACTCGAGTACTGTCCGGACTGTGGAACGGCAACACCTTAAATCGTCACCTCGAGACGAGCGGTGAGGTCGCGGCGTCGCGACGGGCCGAACGCGTTCGCGATCGGGATTGTCTCCGCGATAGCGTGCGTGTCAAAGGATTCTTACCCGCAGCACCGTTTTGTATCGATAATGAGCCAGGAGGGCGAGCAGGAGCAAGAGCAATCCGACCGGAAAAAGTACGAGTTCCGGAAGGTGCTCGAGGACCTCAAGAACTTCGACGGCTCCGGAACGCAGCTCGTGACGATCTACGTGCCGGAGGACAGACAGATCAGCGACGTCGTGCAACACGTCACCCAAGAGCACAGCGAAGCGGCCAACATCAAGTCCAAACAGACGCGAACGGCCGTCCAGGACGCGCTGACGAGCATCAAGGATCGACTGCGTTACTACGACACGTACCCGCCCGAGAACGGCATGGTGCTGTTCTCCGGCGCCGTCGACTCCGGCGGCGGCCGCACCGAGATGGTCACGAAGGTCCTCGAGAGTCCGCCCCAGCCCGTCGAGTCGTTTCGCTACCACTGCGACTCGGAGTTTCTCACGGAGCCGCTCGAGGAGATGCTGGCGGACAAGGGCCTGTACGGCCTGATCGTCCTCGACCGCCGCGAGGCCAACGTCGGCTGGCTGAGGGGGAAACGCGTCGAACCCGTCAAGTCCGCCTCCTCGCTGGTCCCCGGCAAGCAGCGCAAAGGTGGCCAGTCCGCCCAGCGTTTCGCCCGCCTGCGCCTCGAGGCGATCGACAACTTCTACCAGGAGGTCGCCGGGATGGCGAACGACCTGTTCGTCGCCAAGCGCCACGAACTCGACGGCATCCTCGTCGGCGGCCCGTCGCCGACCAAAGACGAGTTCCTCGACGGCGACTACCTCCACCACGAGATTCAGGACAACGTGATCGGCAAGTTCGACGTCGCCTACACCGACGAATCGGGACTGTACGACCTCGTCGACAACGCGGAGGACGCGCTGGCCGACGCCGAGGTGATGAAGGACAAACAGCAGATGGAGGAGTTCTTCGAGGAACTCAACGCGGGCGACCTCGCCACCTACGGGTTCGAGCAGACCCGGCAGAACCTCGTGATGGGTGCGGTCGACCGGCTGCTGATCAGCGAGGACCTGCGCAAGGACGTCGTCACCTACGACTGTCCCGAATGTGGCAACACCGATCGCGAGGTCATCGACCGGCGCAAGTCGACGCCGGACCACACCTGCACCGACTGCGGCACCGACGTCGAGGCCGGCGAGGAGGACCGCGAGGACGCGATCGACCACCTCATCGAGATCGCCGAACAGCGCGGCACCGAGACGAAGTTCATCTCGACGGACTTCGAGAAGGGCGAACAGCTCTACAACGCCTTCGGCGGCTTCGCCGGCATTCTGCGGTACTCGACTGGCGTCTAAGCTCGTTTTCCGGGGAACCTAACTCCCAACTTCCTGCTCGTTCCGCGGAAGGTAGCTTCGATCGGTGTCCGGATACGGGCGTGTGGATCCAGTGCCACGGCCCGTAGAGCCGTGACTCGGTCAGAGCGTGCCGCGGAGGTAGATCGCATCGTCGGTGATCTCCGCGATGCTTCCCTCGTCGAGCGGGTGCGCGTCCGCGCTCGCCTCGCCCCAGCCGAGTTTCGCCTTGAGGGTATCGACGAAACTCGGATCGGGTTCGACGTAGCCGCGGCCGTCGTGCACTTCGACGAGGCGACCGACTTCGGTGCCGTCGGTGTTCAGAACGCGTTTCCCTTCGTCGGCTTTCGTCAGCGTCTCGCGCTCGCGTGTCATTGCAGTCGCCGAACTCCCGAACCCCGTCCGAGCCGATCGAGCCGACCGTCCGCTCGAGGACTCGCGGGGCAATTCACTCCACGAGCGGGCGTGCAATAAACCGGTGAAACAGTTGTACGGCGATACCGAGCGGTTACTCCCGGGTCGCGCGCTCGAGCGATCGGCGGGGAAATCGACAGCAAGAGCCAACTCGGACCGCCCGCCCGGCGGGGCGTTATGCGACGCGTACCGCGGGACAACAGAAGGGTTATGCCGGTAGTCGCGTATTACCACTCGATCGATGGACGAGTCCCCGTCCCTCCCCGACACGCTCGACGACCCCCGCGTCACCGACCGGTTCTACCGTCGCGTTGACGGCCCCGCCGGCGACCTCCACCTCCTCGGCGTCGTTCACGACCACCCCGCGAGCGTCGGCCGCGTCCAGCGCGTCCTCGAGGCGGTCGACCCCGAGACCGTCGCGCTCGAGCTGCCGGCCGCGGCGCTGCCGCTGTACCGGACGTACGCGCACGACGCCGACGGTGACACCGACCCGGACCCGCACGACCCGCCCCGGTTCGGCGGTGAGATGAGCGCGGCGATCCGCGCCGCGCCCGACGCCGACGTCGTCGGGATCGACGCGCCCAACTGGTCGTTCTGCCGCCGACTCGCGACGCGGCTGATCGCCGACCGCGTCCCGGCTTCGACCGCCAGGCGTGTCGTCTCGAGCCTGGGCGGCGCGACCCGCGAGGCGCTGACCTGCCGGGTCGCCGCGACGCTGACCCACGCGACGTCGATGACGATCGCCTGCGACGACCCGGTCGAGTACGAGTGCAGCCACGAGGACCCGCCCGAGCGGCAGGCCGAACACGAGCGCTCGCACGTCGCCGGCGTCCAGGCGCTGCTCGGCAGCGTCGAAACGGACGACAGCGCGCTCGCCTACCGGGACGAGACGCGCGAACGCTGCATGATCGACCGCCTCGAGACGCTGCGCGCGGACGAGGCGACCGGCGACGTCGTCGCCGTCGTCGGGATCGACCACCTCGAGCCGCTGGCGGACGCGCTGGCGTAGCCGAGGGCCGTTTTTGCGACCGGTGGCTGTTACAATCGATCCATCGACGACGAAAGCGGAGCGTAAGAGGCGATTACCGTCGCGGCGTCGGCGGTTCGATCAGGATCTCGCCGTCCGCGTGGACCGTCACGCGGTGGTCGTCGACGACAAACGAGAGTTGGCCGCTCGAGCGGGGCGTCCCGTCGTGGCGCGGCCGGAAGAGTCGATCCAGTGCGTCGGGATCGACCGAGTCGTACAGCGAGATGCGGCCGTCGGTCGGATCGACGCCCATGCAGTCGGCCAGCGCGTGGATGACGGTCGTGGTGAGCGTCGCGGGGCCGTCGAATTCGTGGACCGCCCGGTACACTGCTGGAGGGCGATTAGATGAAGCGGGGGATGTGTTGCCGTGCATAGCGGGTCGTCTGCTCGCACACAATTCCCGAGAGGTAAAAAGCGTAATCGTTCCTTACTGCCCGAACGTGGCGCCGAAATTGCATCAAGTAGGACAAAGAAGTAGAAAGTACGGATATAGTGAATGAACCGCCACTCGAGTTTCGTCACTGTCGGAGCGTCGAAATGCAGCGCCAGCAGTACGTAAAGGTACTGTCGGCCGCGTTCGTCGCCCCGCAGTGGGGACACCGGATCGTCTCGCCCTCGAGGTCGCGGTCCGGGTCGTGGTCCTCGGACTCCTCGACGTCGTCGGGGGCCCGCGGATACCGCTCGGGGCCGGGCGACGACCGGGACGGGGCCCGATTCGGGCCGGCGAACGAAGGCGAGGGCGAGCGGTCGTCGCCCCGCCGGATATACACGTAGTACAGTAACAGGTGCAACAGGGCGAACAGCACCACGTACCCGATGAGCCATCCCCAGAGCTCCATCGGTGTGACATACGTTCTCAACCTACTTGGATATTCCCCGACCGGCGGGACGGCGACAAAATCAGATCGCGAGGACTTATCGGGGCGGTTGAAGGTCGCGCTGGAACTCGTCGAAGCCCTCGAGGTCGTCGGGGAGGTCGTACTCGATGCGCCGCTCCGTCTGGCGGTTGACGCCGGCCTCGTCGACGGGGGTGGCGACGTCCTCCCAGCCGGGTTTGATCTTGACGCTTTTGGCGGGCATGCCGACCGCGATGTGGTGGGCGGGGATGTCGTGCTGGACGACGCCGCGGGCGCCCACGATGGCGTTCTCGCCGACCTTGTTACCGGCCCGGACCATCGAGTCGTAGGTGAGGCGAACGTCGTCCTCGACGATCGTGTGGTAGTTGCGGACCTCGGTCTGGTCGACGACGTCGTGGTCGTGGCTGTAGACGTGGACGCCGTCGGAGATCGAGACCCGGTCGCCGATCGTCAGCTTCCCGCGGTCGTCCAGGTGGACGTCGTCGTGGATCACCGTGTTGTCGCCGACCGTGATGTTGTGTCCGTAGGTGAACGTGATCCCCTTGAAGAACCGACAGTCGTCGCCGCACTCCTCGAAAAGATGATCGGCGAGCATCCGCCGAAATCGCAGCGCAAACTCGACGTTGTCCGCGATCGGCAGGCTGTCGAACTGCCGCCAGAGCCACTGGAGGTGTTTCGACCGGCGGAACTTCTCTTCGTCCTTCTCCGCGTAGTACTCGCTCTCGAGGGTGGTGTTACAGGGGTCGTAGCTCTGCAGTCGGACGCGTTCGGCCGGGGAGACCGACTCGCCGTTCTGCCAGCGCTCGTAGGCCTCGCGGTCGCCCGAGAGGTCGATCAGCACGTCCTCGACGACCGAACAGGTGTCTTCGTCGCTCGAGAGCCGTCGATCGACCTCGTCGATGAACTCGCGCATCCCCGCCTCCGCCTCCTCGGGGAGCGAGACGTACCGCTTTGTCATGTTCCGAGGTATTGCGCGCGGCGTTGATAGGGGTTCGGTTGTCCGTCCGCCTTGCCGTCTCGAGGGGTGACGCGAGTGTTACCGGGCGTCTCGGTCGCCGGGGGCTCACCCACCGTCGTCGCCGGCCGAACGCTCGGTCGCCTGCCACCGCGCGAGCAGCAGGGCCGGGAGCGCGACGGCGCCGATCAACAGCAAGCCAGTGACGACGGCCGTCCCGACCGTCACCCGGTACGGGCTCACCTCGAGAGTCGTCGCGGCGACCGGCAGGAGGACGGCGACGGCGAGGACGACGACGAGCAGCACTCGAGCGGGGGCAGGCGAGCGGCGACCGTCGGACATACCAGACGTCCGCCGCGGCGGCCCAAGAACGATTCGGAGTCGGCCGGTCACCCGTCGCGTCTCGGCTCCAAATCAGCTCGGCGGCGGTGCGAGGCAATCCGCGACCGCTACTCGCGGCTCGACTCGGTCAGTCGGAATTCGAACTCGAGCATGCCGTCCGTTCGGACGTTCACGCCGCCGAGTTGCTCGGACAGTTGCTCGCGGGCTTGCGAACTGGGCTCGACGGTGACCGAGACGCTGTTGCTGTTGGCGTTGTACGTGATGTTTCCGACCGTGACGTCGAACTCGAAACACTCGGGGACCTCCTCCCTGAGTTGCGTTCGGACGTCGTCGACCTCCGACCGGACGTCGGCCATCTCTTCGTTTAACGTGCTCATTGACGCTACTCGCCGCCGGGAGATAGTAATGATTGACCCTGTTATTTACGGGCCGGACGGGTCGCTCCGCGACCCAGTTATAGCGGGTCTCGAGAACCGGCCGCTCGGCGCGAGCGAACGCGGAAGCCACAGCCTTGATACCGAATAACGACCGACAAGCGCCTGCATGAATTGGCAGGCGACGCTCGAGCGAATCGGCGAGTTCACGAGCAAGTACTTCGTCCTCTGGGTGGTGATCGCCGCTCCGCTGGCGCTCTACACCCCCGAGACGTTCACCCCGATCGCGGCCTACATTACGCCGCTTTTGGGGATCATCATGCTCGGGATGGGGCTGACGCTGACGCCCGCGGACTTCCGACGGATCCTCGAGCGCCCGCGTGACGTGTTCATCGGTGCGATGAGCCAGTGGCTCCTGATGCCGCTGTTCGCCTACCTGCTGGTCGCCGTCCTCGGACTGCCGTGGGAGATCGGCGTCGGGTTGATCCTCGTCGGTGCAGCGCCGGGCGGCACCGCCTCGAACGTGATGACCTACCTCGGCAAGGGCGACGTCGCGCTGTCGGTGACGATCACGACGGTGACGACGATCGCCGCGCCGCTGGTGATGCCCGCGTGGGTCGTGGCGCTGGCCGGCGAGTCGATTTCGGTTACGTTCGGGCAGCTGTCCGAGACGATCGTGCAGGTCGTCCTGCTACCGGTCGTCGGCGGCCTCGTGTTGCGCTACCTGCTCGATCGGTACGCGCCGCTCGTCGCGGAGATCGGCCTCTCGATCTTCCCGGCGATCAGCGTGGTCGCGATCGTCGCCATCGTGGCGGCCGTCGTCGGCCTCAACGTCGAGACGATCCTCGGCGCCGGCGCCCTCGTCTTCCTCGCCGTCGTCCTGCACAACGGACTCGGCCTCGGCTCCGGCTACGCCGTCGGGCACGCGACCGGAATGGCCGAGGATCGGGCGCGGGCCTGCGCGTTTGAGGTCGGCCTCCAGAACAGCGGCCTCGCGGTGGCCCTCGCGACGGCACATTTCAGTGCAAGCGCCGCCCTGATCCCCGCGCTCTTTAGCGTCTGGCACAACGTCTCCGGCCCCGCGCTCGCGACGCTGTTTACCTACCTCGACGGCGACTCGCCCGCGACGGACGAAGACGTCGCAGTCGCGTCAGACTGAGCGCGCTACGGACTGAATCGACGGCAGCCGTCCCGGAAATCCCCTTAATCTCTTTTAATCCCCTCCGAGATAGCTTTTTACGAGTGGTCGGTGTGATACATTGTATCATGACCGACGTTACGTACGTCCAGAAAGCCTGCGCCTACATCACGCGCGGGACCGGCGAACTCCTCGTCTTCGAGGGCCCCGGTCACGACGGCCTCCAGATCCCGAAGGGGACGCTCGAGTCCGGCGAAACGCCTCGAGAGGCGCTGTTTCGCGAAGTGATGGAGGAGAGCGGCCTCACCACGCTGAACGGCGCGCAGCACCTCTCGACGGACGTCTGGACGCGTCGCGAGTCGCCGCCCAAGCGGTACGTGCGCCACTTCTTCCACGCGAACGTGCACGAACCGCGCGATCGGTGGACCCACACGGTAACCGACGGCGGCGAGGAACACGGCGCCGAGTTCGAGTTCCGCTGGGTTCGCTCGGCGGGCGGCGACCGCGAGTTCGCGCTCGACCTCGACGATTACGTCCACCTGCTGCCGATCGGCGCCGGCGACGCCCTCGCGAGCGCCTCGGATTGAGCGGGCGGGAGCCGCGCCCCACCCGGGCCCCCGATCTCTTTTCCGTTCTCGCAAGCCCGTCGTTTACGGCGGTCTCGGGCGCACGGCGTACTAGACCCGCGATCGCGGGAGTCGTCGGTCGCGAGCGGCGAGTGTTTCAATGAGCAAGAAAGAGGAGAACGAGGAGAGCACGGGCGAGGAAATCCGCGAGTCGATAGACCGTGCAGCCTCGGGCGCGCCGGCGGCGGGCTGGGCGGTCCGCGATCGGTTCTCGGCCGACGAGATCTTCGAGCGCGTGCTCGCGAGCGCCGACGAGGAGATCGCCATCTCGAAGCAACGCCTGTTCTTCAGCGGCCTCGCCGCCGGATTCGCGATCGTGCTGACCTTCCTCGGGCACTCGATCGGCGCGACGATGTTCCCGGAGAACAGCTTTCTGAGCGCGATCCTCTACCCGATCGGCTTCATCTACATCATCCTCGGCCAGTACCAACTCTACACCGAGGAGACGTTGCCGCCGGTCGCGCTGGTCCTGGCCCGCATCGCCAGCCTGCCGCTGTTGCTCCGCGTCTGGATCGTCGTCATCATCGGGAACGTAGTCGGCGCGGCGCTGGGCGCATACCTGATCGCAAACGGCGGGGTCCTCGACCCGGAAGCGACGCGGGTCGGCGCGGAGTTCGCTCGAATCGGCCTCGAGCACGGCTGGTGGGCGGTCTTCAACCGGGCGCTGTTCGCCGGCTGGCTGGTCGCCGGCGTCGTGTGGCTGGACCACGCGTCGCGGGATACGATCTCCCGCTTACTGCTAATTTACGTCATCTTCTACATGATCGCCGCGGCCGAGCTCTTCCACGTGATCACGGCCGCGTGCGAGGTGTTCTACTACCTGTTCGTCGTCGACGGAGCGTCGCTGGCGGTCGTCCACGAGTTCTGGCTGCCGGTCTTCCTCGGGAACACCGTCGGCGGCGTCTTCCTCGTGGCGCTGGTGAACTACGCGCAGGTCGAGCAGCGCCGCTTTCCCGACATTCGGGTGCTTAGCCCCCGCGAACTGCTGTTTACGTGGCGCGGCGGGAAGGGGACGCCGCCGTCGCCGGCGGAGACCGAAGACGAGACCGACAAGAGAGACGTCCGGAAGCGGGAGGGCGACCGCGACTCCTCCAAAGCGGGAACGCGGAATCTAGAAGACGACGAATAGTTCGCCGGGAGCGGACCGGCGGACGACTACTTCGAGAGCGCTCGTTTGACCGCTTCGGCCACGTTCGTCGCCTTATCTCCCAGTTCCTCGGAGACCAACCCTTTATCGACGGCGTCCTCGAGTTCGTCTTCGTCGACGATTTCGACCTCGCCGTCGACGCGGATCACGTCGATGTAGAGGTCGACGTACCGCACCGCGTCTGGGAACAGTTCCACGGGCGTGCAGATGTTGACGTACGTGCCCTTCGCCGCGCCGTCGGCGTCCTTGTAGGTCGTCGGGTACCACCAGCGGCCCTCGCGGAACTTCGTGACGGCGACGTCGCCCTCCTCCTTGGGAACCCCGAGCGCGTCGTAGGTGCCGCCCCCGCGCATCGAGCGCTCGAGGGTGAGCGAGCCGTCGGCGTCCCACTCGGTGACGTCGCCGTAGCCCAGCGAGATGCGACGGCCGTCGGGTTTGCCGTGGCCGATCTCGAGGCGGTCGCCCTCGGTGGGGCCGAACTGGCGGGCGACGGCGGCGAAGGGGAACTCGTCGGTGTCCGTCTCGCCCTCGTCCTCGTCGCTGTTGTCCTCGCCGAGCGAGCCACAGACCGCCTCCGCGAAATCGACCGCCGCGCTCGCGGCCCGATCGGCGGCCTTGGTCCGGTGGTGGCCCGGCATCGTCGTCTCCACCTGTCGGCGGTAGCCGTCCAGCGCGAACCGCGACTCGCGGCCGAACCAGCACCAGTCCGTCCGTCGCGGCGCAGCCAGGCGCCCAGGGTCGCCAGGTTCGGCCGGCGCATCGGAGAGGACATCCTCGAGCGCCTCGACGCGGTCGACGGCCCGCTCGAGGGCTGCGTTCATCGCCTCGAGGTCGACGTCTGCCGCGGCGTGCTCCCAGCGCAGGCCCCAGCCGTCGGGAACGTCGGTCGAGAGCAGGTCGGTCATGCCGACGAGTTCGCTGGCTCGCTCGCCGCCGCCGACCGCCGAGACGCCAGTCCGGTCCCGCGAGAGCGTACAGAGGCCGCTTTCGACCGCGAGCGTCGGCCGGACGCGGGGTTCGTCGTCGTCCCACGGCGGCGTCGGTTCGACGATCTGGACACGGTAGCGATTGCCCTCGTCGACGTAGCCGTCGACGTCGTCGTACTTGAGGTAGCCGCGGCGGCCGTCGCCGAGGTCGACCGTCGCGCCGCTGCCGCCGCCCGCGTCGATCACTTCCGCGTCGAAGACCGCACCCCGCGGCGCGTCGTCGGCCCAGCGGAAGGCGTCGATCGCAAGGTTCTCGAGTTCGCCGACGACGTCCGCGACGGCCTCGGGATCACCCGATACTTCGACGCCCTGTCGGTCGCGGGTCGTCTCGAGCCGGACGTCCGCCGGCGCGGCGGCGAACTCGTCGTCGAACCGCTCTCTGATCGGCTCGGAGGCTTGGACGATCTCGAGGCCGTTCGCGTTCAGGAGGCGGGTGAGCGCGGTGGTGTAGATGCCGCGAACGCGCGCGGTGGTCATCGGTCACCCTCCGTTGGCGTTCGGTCTCGGCCGTGCAGCCAGCGTCGACCGCGCGTGAATCCGTCCTCGAGCACGGGAATCACCGCAGCGTCCCGCGGTCGGCCGCGAACCGGACCCGGTCGTGGACCGTCGGGCCGAGCGTCAGTTCGACGTACTCCTCGTCGGCGTCCAGAATTCGGCCGTCCTCGACGTAGACGCCCCACGTCTCGAAGCGCAGCCAGCCGCGCAGCTCGTCGGCGTGGGTCGTCAGGTCGAGGTACTCGACCGCGTGTTCGGGGTAGTCGGCGCTCGAGTGGGCCATGTCCATGTCCGAGTAGACCGTCTCGTGGCGCTCGAAAAACGCCTCGAGCGCCGCCGCGTCCGCGTCGACGGCCTCGGCGATCGCCTCCGAGGCGGCCTGCAGATCGTCGGTCTCGAGGCCGACGTCGCGAAGCGCCCGCTGGGTTCGCTGGTCGAAGTGCATGGGCGAGTGTTCGGACGGGGACCCTTTGTGGATTCCGAGTCTATCGCACTCGCGGGCTCGGTTGCGGTCCCGCCCTCGAGGCGGTCGATCGGGCGTCGCTCGAGCCTGCCGCGTATTGAGATTCGGCGGCGTCATAATACGATATTAGGAGCCGCCGCCGAACGCTTACGAAACGGGAAGGTATACCGACGCATATGCAGCGCAGGCGCGACCCGGTCGAACGAGCCAGCGACGAGTCGACCGACCTCTACGACGTATCGACCTGGGAGCCGCGATCCGCGGTGGATCGGTTCGCCCACTCGATCTACACCGGAGTTCGGTACACGTTGCGGGGGATCGTTTTCCTCGTGGCGCTTTTGATCACGATCGCGTTGCTCGTCCAGCCGGCACAGCTCGCGCTCGAGACGCCCTGGCTCGGCGCGTTCTTCGGGCTCTCGATCGTCCCGGCGGCGCTGCTGGCCGGGTTCATCTGGTACACGGACATCACGTCCAGCGAACCGCTCGGGTTGCTCGTCGCGACGTTCGTCCTCGCCGTGTTGTTCGCGACGTTCGCAGCGGTCGTGAACTCGCTGATCGGCCCGCGACTACAGGCGATCCCGGTCGTCGGTTCGCTGCTCTTTTTCTACCTGATCGTCGGCCCCGTCGAGGAGACCGTGAAACTGCTCGCGGTTCGGACCTTCGCGTACCGAAGCAACTCGTTCGACGCGGTCATCGACGGCGCGGTCTACGGCGCCGTCGCCGGGCTCGGCTTCGCCGCGATCGAGAACGCGATCTACATCACCGGGACGGTCGCGGAGGCCGACGTCGGCCTGCTGACCGCGGCGACCGGGATCACGACCGTTCGCGCGCTCGTCGGCCCGGGCCACGTCATCTACTCCGCGATCGCCGGCTACTACCTCGGGCTCGCGAAGTTCAACCCCCGACACGCGGGGCCGCTCGTCGTCAAGGGGTTGCTGGTGGCTGCGTTCATCCACGCGACTTACAACGTGACCGTCGGGATCGTCCCCAACCTGATCGCCTCGATGTACCCGATCGGGTTCGGACTGGCGTTCATCGGCTACGTCGTCGTCTACGATCTCGCGATCGGCTACTACCTCTACCGGAAGATCGACCGCTACCGGCGCACCTACCGCACCGTCAGGGACGACACCGGCGACCCGCCGCGGTCGGAGCTCACCGAGTTCGATCCCCCGCAGCGGTAAGCCGTCGTGCAAATACGGACGCTCACCCCCTTTATTCTCGAGATTCTCCAGCCGGCGGGACGCACGCTGGTGCAGGCACCACCGGCTTGGTCCGGAGCGGCGCAGATCCACCCATGACGACGTTCGCCGACGACGACCTCGAGAAGCGAGTCGAGAACGCCAACGGGGAGGTGATCGGGACCGTGACCGACGTCGACGGGGAGGCGGCTCGCGTCAAGCCGCGCTCCGGGATGGTCGATTCCATCAAGGCTGCACTGGGCTGGCGCCGAACCCGCGAGAATACGGTGACGATCCGCGCGGACGCCGTCGACGAGATCACGCCCGAGACCGTTCGGCTCGAGGCGACGCCGATGGACGGCACGGCTGACACGTCGACGGCGCCCGCCGCGGACCGGACGCCGACCGATCCCGACGGGGAGGCGACAGCCGACCGGCGTGCCGATGCAGAGTCGCCGACCGGAATCGACGACCGGATGCCAAACGTCGCCGAGGCGGAACCCACCGTCGGCGACGACGAACTGGACCGGGACCGCGGTATCGCTACCGACGACTCGGCGCGCGGCCTCGAGACGGACGATCCGGACGGCGAACTCGCGATCGGAGACCGAGCGAACAGTACCGACGCCGACACCGATACCACCGCCGCCGACGAACCGATCGGCTCCGCGACCCTGACCGAACCGGAATACGGACCGAGCGGCGAGGGTGGCGCCGAGCGCGAACTCGATCAGGAAGCAGAACGCGATCGCGAGGGGGCAATTGCGGACGATATCGAAGACCAAAGCGGCGAGTTTTCGATCGACCCTGACACCGACTCAGACCCCGAATCCGAACCCGAAGACCGAAATTCGAGCCCGGTCGAGCCGCTCGCCTCGAGCGATATCGACGGTGACGAGCGAAGCGAGACCGCGAACGCCGCCGCGGACGCAGACGAGGAGACGATGGCCGGATCGGACTCGGACCTCGAGTCCGACGACGATTCGATCGACGTCGCGGACGCGACTGCGACCGAACGCCCGAACCGGGTCGGCGAACCGGCGATCGACGAGCCGGTACCCGAGCCCGATCAAGTGAACGAATCAGAGGATAATGGCGAGGAACAGACGGACGAAGAGACGATGGACCTCGCCGACGAACCGAACATCGGGTCCGGAACCCGCTCGCTCGAGGACGTCGGCGGTTCCGCTGCCGACGACGATTCGAACGACGGGGAAAGCAGGGCAGAATCAGCCGCAGCCGAGGGAAACCTCGTCGACGAAGTAGACCGCGGCGTCGATATCGAATCCGCGGTCGACGAGAGCGACAGCGACGCTCCGGCACCCGACGCCGACTCGACGGACCCAGCGGACGAACTCGAGGCCGGGCCGGATCTCGAGGCGGCCGTCGAGTCGGACGAATCGGATGACAGTGCAGCGGATGGAACGGCTGCGGAATACCGAGACGAGAGTAATGACGCAGCGATCGAGATCGAACCGGGGATCGATGTTGCCTCCGCGATGTCGTCGACCGAATCGACATCTCCCAACGAGTCGGAATCGGACACTGGGCCAGCAGGACAGCGGGTCGACGTCGATACTGGGCCCGGCACGGCGATGCATCGGGAGCTAACGGACGCGGACGAATCGACGACTGAAGCCGCCGACACTGACGACAACGACAGCGACGCGGTGCCGGAACCGAGCAGCGATCGAACACGGCGTCCGTCGTCCGAAAGCGAGAGTCAAGATCGATCTCAAGCTGCCGGATCGGCCGCAGCTGCCCCCATCGAAGCTGCCATCGCCGCCCAGCGTGCGGCGCTTGCAACGAACCGAACTGCGGCCAAAGTGGGCGCGACTGCCCAACAGAACGCGGCTCGAGCCGCACTTACGGGCCCATTGCTCGCACAGCGGGGAACGCTCGAGTTCACGCAGACGGCCGCGCGGAGCTACACGAGTGGGGTCGCAGCGATGATGGAGATGGGGACGACGACCAGGACGAGACGAGACGATGCTGGGACCGACGCAGAGCAGTCGATGGACGCGGCGTTCGCGAGCTTCGAAGAAACCCAGTCCCACATCGCGGACGAGGAACTGAACCGGGAACTCGCAGCGCACCTCGAGCGCGTCCGCGAACTGCAGTCGTCGGCCGATAAGTTCGAGCAGCGAGAGCGAATCGAACAGGCCACCGAACTGCTCGAGCGACAGACGGAACTACTGCGACGGTGTCAACAGCATCTCGAGGAGCAAGACTAGAACTGTTAGTCGAACCGCGCCTCGAGCAGCCGTTCGACGTACTTCGCGAGCACGTCGACCTCGAGGTGGACGGGATCGCCGGGCGCCTTCTCGGAGAGGGTCGTGAGTTCGTACGTCGTCGGAATGATGGCGACCGTGACCCGGCCGGCGTCGGGGTCGAACTCGGCGACGGTCAGGCTGATCCCGTCGAGGGTGATCGAGCCCTTCTCGACGACGTAGCGCTCGTAGCCCTCCGGAAGATCGAACTCGAAGAACCAGTCTTCTTCTACCGACTCGACGTTCGTCACCGTCGCGACCGCGTCGACGTGGCCCTGCACGACGTGACCGTCGAAGCGACCGTCCGCCGGCATCGCGCGCTCCAGATTGACCGCGTCGCCCGTCTCGAGGTCGCCGAGGTAGGTCCGCTCGACGGTCTCGCTCGCGAGGAAGACCTCGAACCACTCGCCGTCCGCGTAGTCCTCGACGGTGAGACACGCGCCGCTGACGCTGATACTCTGGCCGTGCTCGAGGTCGGTCGCGACTGCGTCGGCGCCGATTCGGAGCCGGAGCCCGTCGGCGGTGCGCTCGCGCGCGACGATCGCCCCGGTCTCCTCGACGATTCCCGTGAACATACCAGACGGTTCCCGGCGACGAATAAAGACGTTCCGAAGGCGAGACGCGTTCCAATTCCGTTACTTCGAGAACGAGCCGAAGATACGAGCGGCGAACCGGACCGAGATACAGTCGTCGCTCTTTTGCCGATACGCGCGCTACCTGAACCCAATGGCCGGTATCATCGACACGATCAAACTCGCGAGCACCCTCGTTCTCGCGATTCCCGCTGCGCTCGCCGGACTCGAGTTCTTGCTGGTCCGCGGGGAGACGACGGCCGGTGCGATGTTGCTCGTGCTCGCCGCCGGACTCGTCGCCCTCCAACACTGGGTGCCGACGCCGGGAGACGTCCCGGAACTGCTCGCCAAACGAGCCCTCGGAACGGTGGTTAAAGAGCCCGAATCGGACCCGGACGCGGAGCCGGACGACGACCGATAGTCGGTCGCAGCAGACGCTACGCTGCAGCAGTGACCCGTCGTAAAAGCGACCCGAGATCAGTTCAGTTCTCGTTTACGTCCTCGAGCAGCGCCGTCGGCTCGAGCGACCGCGAGAGGGCGGCGAGCCGTTCGACGTCGGTCCGGCCGTCGCCGGTCTCTCCACCCCTTGCGAAGACGTCGGCGAGCCGAATCCGGGTTCCACCACCGCCCGCTCTGCCGCCGTCCTCGCCGCCGTCGAGTTCGACAGCCGCCTCGAGGCAGACGACGCTGCTCGGTCCGACGTCGTCGCCGCCGGCGACCGGACGCTCGCGCGGCTCGAGGCCGATGCCCGCGACTCGCGTCTCGATTCCGCCATCCTCGCCGAACGCTCGGATCTCGGCCTCGAGGTCGGCTTCGACGGCGGTGACCGATTCCGTCCCCGCGGTCAGCATCGCCCGACTCGAGCGGAACGCCTGCGTGACGGCGACGTGGGCGCGCCGTTCCCGGCCGCCGTCGCCGTCGACGACGAGCGTGCGCGCGAGCCGACCGTGGTAGCCGTCGGGCCCTCGCGGCGCCGCCGAGAGACCGATCGGCTCGCCGGGTCGAAGTGCGGCTTCACTGTCGTCCGCACCGCCGGTCTCGACGCCGGTGTTACCCGCGGGGAACGCGCCCGCAGCGACGATCGCCTCGTCGATCGCGGTTCGGAGTCGACCGGGCGTCAGCGGCGTGCCGTCAGCGACGAGCCGTCCGTCCTCGACCGTCGCCGACGCGAGTACCGATGCGCCGCGTCGGATCCCGGCGGCTGCGGCGCCCTGTGCGATCTCGATGCGGGTCCGTTCGCCGTCAGTCTTCTCGGCTCGAGCGCGGTCGATCGCGTCGGTCGAGGCGAGCGAAAACTCGCCTTCACTCTCGAGGTAGAGCGCGGCGTCGTGGGGGATCGTGGAGGGCGTCAGGACGGTCGTGGCGTCCTCCCCCTCGGTGCCGTCGGCACCGTCGGACGACGACAGTCGCTCCGCGAGATCGGTCGCGAGTTCGACCGCAGGGTGAACCTCGGATGCGGCCGACGACCGGCACAGCCAGTCGATCCCGTCGTAACCGATCGCGACGACCGTCCGCGCTGCAGTCCCGTGCCAGTCGCTGCTACCAGTATCGGCAAAATCGGATGGCGACGAGCCACTCGCAGACGACAGCTGTAGGCAGTACCGTACTGTCGGATCGTGAGCAGTCCCTGCGTGGACGAACGCCGCCCCGTCGCGGGACGCGAGTTCGTCGTCGAGCACCGCCTCGAGATGATCGGACTCGAGGGCATCCAGTTCGGCACCTGCGACAGCGGCATCGCTCTCGGCCTCTTCCTCGGGGCGAAACGATCCGTCGGTCACGGCTTACGGTGCTTCCGCACCCGCTTCCGGTTCGACTTCCGGTTCGTCGTCGCCGTCCTCGTCGTCGGACCCGCTCGGCTGCTGCGCCTCCTCGACTAACTCGTCGAGGGTCGTGTCCGTGAGTTTGTTGTGGAGCAGAACGTCGATCGGCAGCGTCGGCGCGCCGTCGACTAAGTTCTCGAGGAGGACGAGCCGTTCGCGGGCCCGGGACATGCCGACGTAGAAGACGCGCCGTTCGTTGTCCGTCAGGACGGGCACGGGCGAGGTCGACTTGGTGAACTCCTCGACGCCGGGGACGTCCTCGGGGTCGTCGACGGTCGCGACCATCTGCTCGACGACCTTCTCGGTGAGGTCGGTGCCGACGATGACGTGGTCGGCCTCGCGACCCTTGGCGGAGTGGATAGTGCCGACGCGGACGCGGTCGGTCTCCATGCCGAGGTACTCGCCGATCGCAAAGTACGAGCGGACGCTCTTCTTCTGGAAGTTAGTTACCTTCCGGACCATGTCGGCCGCCGACGCGGGACCGGGCATGAACGGGACGTGGTCCTCGACGACCTCGGCGGGGATCATCAGTTCTTGGAGGTCGTCGATGCCGGCCTCTTCCTGGCGCTCGTCGATCGTGTCGAAGAGGTCGTCGCGCTCCTTGGTGCCGAAGGCCGACTCCTGGAGCATGTCCGCGAGTCGGCGAGCCTGCAGGCCGGTGACGTCCTCGCCCTCGTCGATCGCCTCGACGGCGCGGACGTACTGGGTGAGCCGGTCGGTCCACATCCGCTGGTCGGTCAGCGACGTGAAGGGGATGCCCTCGGTGATGAACTCGTCGATAAACTGGAACATCTGGTAGCGCGCCCGGAACAGCACCATCACGCTGCCGTCCGTCTCGACGAGCGTCCGTCGAACGTTCCGGACGACGTCCAGCATCGAGGCGTTCGCTCGCGCCTCGACCGCGCCGCCTTCCTTCCGCGGCTTGAGGTCCTTGTCCTGACGCTTCTCGATGTGGCGGATCTCTTGGTTGACCGCGTTGAGGACGTTCGAGGGGAGACGGTAGGAGTTCGGCAGAATGATGTCCTCGTCGACCGCTTCCTCGAGCAGCAGTGCGGGGTCGGCGCCCTGCCAGGAGTAGACGACCTGGTCGTCGTCGCCGGCGATCAGGACCTGCTTCATGTGGGGTTTCCACTCCTCGTAGACGTCGTACTGCAGCGTCGTGATGTCCTGGAACTCGTCGATCACCAGATAGTCGACGCTCGGGAGCAACGAGCGTTGTTTAACGCGCTCGAGCATGTCCGCGAAGCCGATCTTGCCCTGCTCGCCCTTGTAGGAGCGCCACGCGCGGATCGCTTCGGGGACGTCGATCCGGTCGTCGTCGCTGGGCCAGGTGGGCGTGTACTTGTTGCCCTCCTGGGCGTTCGGGTCGATCTCGGGCGGGAGGCGGACCTCCTCCTCGTCCCACTGGAAGGGGACATCGTACCAGTCGGAGACGTCGCGGCTGGTCCGCTGGAGCCACTGGCTCGTGGCGATGATCTTGTTTCCGATCGTGGTCGAGCGGGCGGTCCGGCGACCGGCGCCGCTGTACTCGTCCTCGAACTCGAGGCCGTACTCCTCGCAGAATTCTTCCTTCTCGGATTCGCCGATGACGTCGCTTCGAGAGAGATCCAGCAGATCGTAGGCCTTGGCGTGCATCGTACAGACGTTGCCCTGCAGCGCACGCGGACTCTCGTCGAGCCGCTCGGCCAGTCGTTCGCGAACCTCCTGCGCTGCCGCTCGCGTGTACGAGACGACGAGGATATCCCGGAACGTAACGCCGTCCTGATCGAGGATTTCTTCGACGTGGTCGAGAAGCGCGGTCGTCTTCCCGCTTCCCGGACCACCGAACAGCCGGGTCACCTTCGTCTCCGTGGTAGCCATTGTACCCATTCAAGGGCGCGACACTCTTAAGTGACGTGGGTTCCGTGTGGGGAGGAAATCGGCAGTTCGATCGGGAATTCGGCGGCCGACGGGGACCGTCAGAGACCGGTTACGGGTTCCGCGGCGAGCGGGCGGCACGGACCTCCGCACCGTCGCGGATCTTGTCCTGACAGTCCGGACAGACGCGCGGATCGTCGACGCCGGGCGGCGTGAACACTCGAGCGTACGCGTCGGTCACGAACGAACCGCAGTTCTGACATTCCGGCATGGTTTTACGTTCTATCTATTGGGAAATAATACACTATAATTGTATCGTATGCGAAGGGTGGAACGAAGGTTGAATCAACGCTCCAGCGGCTCGCAGCAAGCGGTGGGACAGCCAAAAACGAAACCGAGAGTCGTCGTCAGGCCGACGAACGACGGCGAAGAAGACAGGTGCCGACGATCAAGTCAGGCAGCCGGCTCCCAGCCGCAGACGGAACAGTTGTCGGCGGACGTGTCGTGGAGGCCGCCACACTCCGGACACTGTTTCTTGTTATACTCCTGCTCCCACCCTACTTCGTCGACTGAGTGGCCGCGGTCGGTAAGGAATTGGTCAAAAACGTCGTCACCGGCACCATTGGGTGAGGATGCCATACGTGTGTCAATGATAGGCACAGTATTAAATCGTTGGGTTGCCCCGAGGATCTGCCTCATCTTTGCTATACGCCCACATACGTCGGGAGGATAAGTCAGCGCAACCGCGAGAACGAACGCACGAGGCCAGCGACTACCCGCGGGTTTTTCCCGGTCTCGGCCCTACGTCGAGGTATGAGCGATCTCCGCCTCGACGCGACGCAACTCGATCGATACTCGCGACACGTCATCATGGACGAGATCGGTCCCGAGGGCCAGCAGCGACTGCTCGAGGGGAGCGTCCTCGTCGTCGGCGCGGGCGGTCTGGGATCGCCGGCGATCCAGTACCTCGCGGCAGCGGGTATCGGCCGACTGGGCATCGTCGACGACGACGCCGTCGAACGGTCGAACCTGCAGCGCCAGATCGTCCACGGGGACGGGGACGTCGGCCGGCCGAAGGTCGAGAGCGCGGCCGACTACGTAGCGGCGCTGAATCCGGACGTCGACGTCGACACGTACGAGACGCGTCTCACCGCGGACAACGTCGACGACCTCGTCGCCGAGTACGACGTCGTCTTAGACGCCAGCGACAACTTCGCGACCCGGTACCTGCTCAACGACCACTGCGTGCTCACGGAGACGCCGCTCTCCCACGGCGCGATCTACCGGTTCGAGGGGCAGGTGACGACGTTCACGAACGAACGCGGCGGCGAAGCCGAAGATCCGCCCTGCTACCGCTGTCTGTTCCCCGAAGCGCCGGAACCCGGCACCGTTCCGGACTGCGCGACCACCGGCGTTCTCGGCGTCCTCCCCGGCACCGTCGGCTGCATCCAGGCCACCGAGGTCGTCAAGTACCTGCTCGGAAAGGGCGAACTGCTCGAGGGGCGCCTGCTGATGTACGACGCGATGGACATGAGCTTCGAGACGGTCGAGATGCGCTCGAATCCGTCGTGTCCGGTCTGCGGCGACGACCCCGAGATCCAATCCGTCCAGGACGCGACCTACGAGGGAACCTGTTCGCTGTCGGCGGACTGACGGTAGCGATTCGATCCAAAATCGTCAGCACCAGCGAACGCCGGCCGGACGGTGAACCAGTCAGAAACGCGGTGTCCTCTAACTTCGCAACAACCCGCCATCGATCGGTATCTCGGCCCCGTTGACGAAACTCGCCCGCGGACTCGAGAGAAAGGCAACGACCTCGCCCAGTTCGTGGGGTTCGCCGATCCGATCCATCGGAATCTCGCTCGCGAACTCCTCAAGGCCCTCCCCGTAATTGTCGTACGTCCCACGGTCGATCCCCGCCTCGATCAACTCTTCGATGCGCGGCGTCTCGATCGTCCCTGGCAACACTGCGTTTGCCCGAATTTCCGGTGCGAACTCCCGTGATATCGTCTTCATCAGTCCGATCACGCTCCGACGAACCGAGTTCGACAGCAAGAGGCCGTCCGCAACCTCCCGAACCGTTCGCGAGGTGATACACGTGATCGTCCCCTGTTCCGACTCGAGCAGGTGCTCGTGGGCTTCCTCGACCGTCCAGACGACGCTCATCACGAGCAGGTCGTAGGCCTGGTACCAGTCCTGCTCGTCCGTCTCGAGAAACGTCGTACTCGGCGGCCCGCCCGCCGACGTCACGAGGTGATCGAGGCCGCCGAACTCCTCGACGGTCTGACTTACGAGCCGGGAGATGTCGTCGGGATCCGTGATATCCGCTTGGACGGCGATCACGTCCCCTGCTGTGTTGGTCTCGGCGAAATCATCGCGCGCCCGCTCGAGGCGATCCGCATCGCGCCCGCAAATCGTCACGTTCGCTCCTGCCTCGAGCAGCGCCCGTGCGCTCGCCAACCCGAGTCCGCTCGAAGAGGCCGTTACCAGTGCCGCGCTGTCGTCGAGCTCGAGGTCCATACTTCGCTCGACCACGAGGAGGGGCAAAGTTCTCCGGCTTGTGTCGGGAGTTGCTACTGCTCGAGATCGACAATCCCGCCGCTATCCAATTCACGATGAACTCCGTGTATGAAAGACGAAAAGCCCCGCCGAACAACAGCAGCGCTGTCGCTCGACGAGGCTTGTTGATGAGTATGCGAGTATGAGTGGGGCGGCGAATCGACGTTCCCAGAGGGTCGCCCACTCCAGTAGTTGCCGATACGCAGGCGAGCTTATCTTCCGTGTTCGGGATGGGTACGGGAGGAACCTCGCCGCTGTGGCCGCCTAACGCCGATTCACGGAATCGAACCGTGATCATGCCAATATCGGTGGAATGACCGTCATGTACGTGTAGTCCAGTTCGCGCCTGGACCCGTTCGATGGGTCACAGATCCAAATGCGTGTCTCAGTTATGAGTGTGTGGCTTGGCCGATTAGTGCTCGCGGGCTCAACGCCTCGTTGCCTTGGCGCGTACACCCCGAGTCTATCGATCTCCTCTTGTAGGAGTGGCCTCGGTGGTTCCTCGTTTCCAGGTGGGTTTCGAGCTTAGATGCGTTCAGCTCTTACCCCGTGGTGCGTGGCTGCCCGGCACGTGCTCTTTCGAACAGCCGGTACACCAGTGGCACCCATTCGTAGTTCCTCTCGTACTATACGAACGTTCCCGTCAGGAACCGTAACACCCCCAATAGATAGCAGCCGACCTGTCTCACGACGGTCTAAACCCAGCTCACGACCTCCTTTAATAGGCGAACAACCTCACCCTTGCCCGCTTCTGCACGGGCAGGATGGAGGGAACCGACATCGAGGTAGCAAGCCACCCGGTCGATATGTGCTCTTGCGGGTGACGACTCTGTTATCCCTAAGGTAGCTTTTCTGTCAGCAATTGGCCGCATCAAGCAGCCTAATTGGTTCGCTAGACCACGCTTTCGCGTCAGCGTCCGTCGTTAGGCCGGACACTGTCAGACTTCCGTATGCTCTTGCGCTCTTCCCCGCGTCTCCGACGCGGGTGAGGAAATCTTGGGGCGCGCTCGATATCTTTTCAAGCGCGTACCGCCCCAGTCAAACTGCCCGGCTACCAGTGTCCTCCGCCAGGAGTGAGAGTCGCAGTCACCATCGGGTAGTATTTCAATGCTGCCTCGGTGGCCCGCTAGCGCGGGTACCTGTGTAATGGCTCCTACCTATGCTGCACAATGGCGACCACGTCTCAGTGACAGCCTGCAGTAAAGCTCTATAGGGTCTTCGCTTCCCCTTGGGGGTCTCCAGACTCCGCACTGGAACGTACAGTTCACCGGGCCCAACGTTGGGACAGTGACGCTCTCATTGATCCATTCATGCAAGCCGCTACTGAAGCGGCAAGGTACTACGCTACCTTAAGAGGGTCATAGTTACCCCCGCCGTTAACGGGTCCTTCGTCCCATTGTACTGGGTGTTCAGATACCCGCACTGGGCAGGATTCAGTGACCGTACGAGTCCTTGCGGATTTGCGGTCACCTATGTTGTTACTAGACAGTTGGAGCGTCCGAGTCACTGCGACCTGCCTCTTTCCGAGGCAGGCATCCCTTATTGCGAACGTACGGGACTAACTTGCCGAATTCCCTAACGTCGGTTATTCCCGACAGGCCTTGGCTTTCGCCGCCACGAGTACCTGTGTCGGATCTCGGTACGGACAGTGTGCTCGCCTTTTCACGGGCTCTGGGTTGACCTCTCTTACGTTATCCAGCCATTCGATCGCTTCGTGCCATTACGGCTTCCACGGTCTTCGACTGTTCAACTGGGCGAAAACCCAGCAGAGGCGGCCCCAAAGCGTCAGCTTTGAGTGCACACTGGCACAGGAATATTAACCTGTTTCCCTGTTGTCTGCTTCGACTTACGGGCAGACTTAGGACCGGCTAACCCTCAGCTGATCAGCATTGCTGAGGAACCCTTACTCGTTCGGCCGTCGGGGGTCTAACCCGACTAACGCTGCTACTATGACCAGGATTTTCGTTACTGAACGGTCCACACGAGTTCTCACCCGTGCTTCCACCCGAACAGAACGCCGACCTACGCGATCACCCTGTGAGGGGTGCGGCCAGGTCTCGGTGGTGGATTTGAGCCCCGATCATTTTGGGCGCCCCGAACCTCGGCCGGTAAGCTGTTACGCTTTTCTTAGAGGGTAGCTGCTTCTAAGCTCACCTCCCGGCTGTCTAGGGCTCGGGACCACCTTCGATCGCACTTAATCCACACTTTGGGACCTTAACCCGGCGCTGGGTTGTCTCCCTTATGGTACACAGGCTTACCCCGTGCACCGGACTCCCTGCGTCAAATGGCGTCTGTAGGTTCGGAGTTGGACAGGGGGGCGCACTCCTCTCGGAGTGCGGTCCCCCAATCCGTCGCTCTACCCCACAGACTACCTCGGCAGAGGTCATGCTTCGACATGTTTCGGTCGGAACCAGCTGTTTCCGGATTCGATGGGCCTTTCACCCCTAGACATAGGTCACGCGAGGGTATTGTAGGACACCAACGCTAGCAGACCTCCACGTGCCTTTCGGCACGCTTCGTCTTGCCCATGTCTAGATCATCCGGTTTCGGGTCGTGTCCGATTGACTCCCCGCGCTTGAACACGGCGGCCCTCGCAATGCTGCGGCCATGTCGGTTTCCCTACGCCTTCCCTGATAATCAGGTTAGACTCGCCAATCAGACACACTCCCTGGTTCGTTTTTCAAAACGTACGACGGAACATCGGCTTCCTCTACTTCTTACTGGTAGCTCGCGCTACGGTCATTGTGTAGAGGACCTTGTATGCCCCGTCGTTCGATCGCCAACTGATTTCACGCCCTATTGCACCTCCCTTCGTGGGGTGCTTTTCAGCGTTCGCTCACGCTACTTGTTCGCTATCGGTCTTGAGGAGTGTTTAGTCTTTGCAGTCGATGCCTGCAATATTCACGAGGGATATCCAACCCCCGATACTCTGGAGCTGACGCGTCCGATACTCGCCTGCAGTACGGGACTATCACCCTGTTTCGTGCTCTATTCCAAGAGACTTCTTGCAGCCTTTCGCGGAGTGGTTGTCAGTCCGAACACCACATTGCCCGAAGGCTTCGGTTTGGACTGTGTCGCGTTCACTCGCCGTTACTAACGACATCACGGTTACGTTTTCTCTTCCTGCCGATACTAAGATGTTTCAATTCTCGGCGTTCCCCATTGCGCGAAGCAATTGCGGTGGGGATTCCCATTCGGAAATCCTCAGTTCTTCCCCTCCGTGCGGGTCCCTGAGGCTTATCGCAGCTTGGCACGTCCTTCTTCAGCTCTCAAGCCGAGCGATCCACCAGCTGGCACAGTAGCCACGTTCATCGGATCTGGGTTGCGAAAGCAACCTTGTAGTGACCCGGGAACGGGTCCAGTGGACGCCTGGACTACACGTACACACGGTCGCATCTGCAGGCCAGTAGACGGCTGGCTGCATTGACCCTTCCCACCCACGTTTGCACGGGGTGGTGCATCGGTTTGCGTTCGGATTAGATCGAACGAGTCGTTCCCACTTAAGGGGAACGATTCGTCAATCCGCTCCGAGACATGGACCCACTGGGATTCGAACCCAGGGCATCCTCCTTGCAAAGGAGGCACTCTCCCACTGAGCTATGGGCCCACCCCCTCGAAACGAGGGGAACGAGGTGTGAGCCTTGGTAGTTCAAAGGTGCCCGATCGGCCCGAACGAGTGGGACGACGAGCGCGGCGAAATGGACCGCTGAAGTTGAGCTGGGGCAGCGCCCCAGTCTCGGTCTGTGGAGGTGATCCAGCCGCAGATTCCCCTACGGCTACCTTGTTACGACTTAAGCCCCCTTGCGAAGCCCAGATTCGACCTGGTGACCAGGCCTCATCCGGACCTCACTCGGGTGCTTTGACGGGCGGTGTGTGCAAGGAGCAGGGACGTATTCACCGCGCCCTTCTGAGGCGCGATTACTACCGAATCCAGCTTCATGCGGATGAGTTTCAATCCGCAATCCGAACTACGACCGAGTTTCGGAGATTAGCGTCGCCTTTCGGCGTTGCATCCCACTGTCTCGGCCATTGTAGCCCGCGTGTCGCCCAGCACATTCGGGGCATACTGACCTACCGTTGCCCGTTCCTTCCTCCAGTTTGGCACTGGCAGTCCTCCTAATGTACCCAACCACCACGAGGGTGTTGCTGGCAATTAGGAGTGCGGGTCTCGCTCGTTGCCTGACTTAACAGGACGCCTCACGGTACGAGCTGACGGCGGCCATGCACCTCCTCTCAGCAGGTCTGATAAGGTCATCAACCTGATCGTCACTCCTGCTGTCGATGCTGGTGAGATGTCCGGCGTTGAGTCCAATTAAACCGCAGGCTCCTCCGGTTGTAGTGCTCCCCCGCCAATTCCTTTAAGTTTCATCCTTGCGGACGTACTTCCCAGGCGGTCTGCTTCACGGCTTCCCTACGGCACAGCACAGGCTCGTAGCCTGTGCCACACCTAGCAGACATCGTTTACAGCTCGGACTACCCGGGTATCTAATCCGGTTCGTGACCCGAGCTTTCGTCCCTCACCGTCGGATCCGTCTTCCAGAGGCGCTTTCGCCACCGGTGGTCCGTCCAGGATTACGGGATTTCACTCCTACCCCGGACGTACCCCTCTGGTCTTCCGGTCCCAAGCCAAGCAGGTTCCACCGGACGCCCGCGTGTTGGGCACGCGGATTTCCCGATGGACTTGCCTGGCCAGCTACGGACGCTTTAGGCCCAATAATAGCGGTCATCACTCGGGCTGCCGGTATTACCGCGGCGGCTGGCACCGGTCTTGCCCAGCCCTTATTCCTGTACCACCTTACGGTACAGAAAAGCGAGGACGATATGCCCTCGCAGATGGAGTCCCCTTATCGCACTGGCGTGCAGTGTAAAGGTTTCGCGCCTGCTGCGCCCCGTAGGGCCCGGTATCTTGTCTCAGATACCGTCTCCGGGCTCTTGCTCTCACAACCCGTACCGATTACTGGCACGGTGGGCCGTTACCCCACCGTCTACCTAATCGGCCGCAGCCACATCCTCTGGCGCCGGAGCATTTCACGTTCTCCCCACTCCAGGGTGAGAACGCTATTCAGGATTAGCCTCAGTTTCCCGAGGTTATCCCGATCCAGAGGGTAGTTTGGCCACGTGTTACTGAGCTATCTGCTACGAGTCTAAACTCGTGCAACTAGCATGGCTAAATCGGACTCCACTAGCAATGACCTCCGGCAGGATCAACCGGAATGTCTCCCCTCGAAACGAGGGGGGTTGGCGGTGAATGTTGGTACACACTCACACTATGGGTCCAGTTCGGCGCGCGCGCGTCGGCCCACGACGTGGACCGGTCGAGCGTCACCGAACTACCAAGGCTCACATCAGATCCCATCTGTACGGAAGACCGCAGGGGTGGAATCCTCATCTCCTTCGGACGTATTCGTAATCCGCCAAGGGTACATAACCCCTTCGGACCGAACCGTCCGAGATGACGACCCGAGTTGAACGGGCCGTCGATCACTTCTTCTTTGCAATCCATCCGAATCCCCGTATACACTTAAGGGCAACGGATCGCACCCACGCCGAAAACCGCATCCGGCACAGTGTTGTGCGACCGTTTGTGAACGCCCTATCGTGTATAAGGGTAACGGACGAGATTCCTGCCTCCGTGCCGAGTTTCGGCCGGAGGGAACGCGGCGCGATGCGCCACGTCGTTTGCATTCCTATCGAAGGCCGGGTGTATACATAAGGCCGTCGTCTCGAGGACGGCCTGTACTACGTTGGGCAATCACGTGGTTCAATCACCGAGTGAGATAGTTGGGGAATGAGGCTGGAGCCGGTAAGCGACGATGTCGATCTCCTCGAGCGGACGGTACGAGTTTGACTGGCGACGAGCTGTGAGTAACAGCGGACTTCGTAACGAACGCCGGAGCCAGCAGCCGGCGTCGAAGAGCCGACGCTCGAGAGATAACGTGGTAAAACAGGGTTACTGGAGTGATCTCGAGAAAGAGGCGACGGTCTATCCTCGTCGTGAAACGCAGTCGAACGAAAACCGAGTGTGACGCCGTGAGAAGCGCCAGGACTGGGATTTGAACCCAGAATCCCGAAAGGGAACACGCTTTCCAGGCGTGCGCCTTACCGTTCGGCCATCCTGGCTCACTTCGTCTTAACCGCGTCCGTCGTTTAACTCTTACTTTTACCGTCGCCGCGGTCGTGCGATTCGGTATCGCGGGCCGATCCGTTCGCCGCCCGCGTCGCGATCCGCGGTTCGAGAACGTACGTGCCGACCGTCGCGACAATCCCGACCACTGCAGCGATGGCGAACGCCTGCACGATCGTCACGAGCGGAGCGGCGACGAGGGCGTAACCCTGGACGAGGACCAGAAACGCCAGCGCGCCGACGGCACCCCAGAGCAGCGCGGAGGTCGTCCGCGGGCCCAGTCCGAGCACCGACGCGATCGGCGCAGCCATCTCACTCGAGCGACGCCACGGCTTCGATCTCGACGCCGACGCCCTTGGGGAGGGCGTCGACCTCGACGGCGCTGCGGGCCGGCGGCTCGTCGTCAAAGTAGTCGGCGTAGGCCTCGTTCATGTCGTCGAAGTCGTCGATATCGTCGAGGTAGACGGTTACTTTGAGGATGTCCTCGGAACTCACACCGGCCTCGTCGAGGATGGCGTCGAGGTTGTAGAGGGCCTGTTCGGTCTGTGCTGCGATCGGTTCGTCGTCGAGCAGGTCGCCGTCGGCGGTCAGGGGGATCTGGCCGGCGGTAAACAGCAGCGAGCCGTTGCTGGTCGCCTGACTGTACGCGCCGACCGCAGCGGGTGCGTCGTCGGTTTTGACGATCCGTTTCATGTTCCGTTCATCGACCCGAGCCGGCTTAAAAGGGGCGAAGCGTTACGCGAGGACGTCGACCTCGTAGCCGGCTTCCCGGAGATCGGAGAGGAAGGCGTCGACGTGGTCGGGACCGCGCATCTCGAGTTCGATTTCCACTTCGGTGTCGCTCATCTCGACCTCTCGAGACGTGCGGTCGTGGTGGATGGCGTAGATGTTGGCGCGGTGGGCGGTGAAGATGTCGAGGAGTTCCTCGAGCGCGCCGGGCTGGTCGGTGAGGACGGTCCGAATCTTCAGGTAGCGGCCGGTTTCGACGAGGCCGCGGACGATGACGTTCGTGAGCGTGTTGAGGTCGATGTTGCCGCCGGAGAGGACGGGGACGATCGTCTCGTCGTCGGCGTAGTCGAACTTCTCGAAGAGGACGGCCGCGAGCGGCACCGCGCCGGCGCCCTCGACCAGCGTCTTCGAGCGCTCGAGGAGGTAGGTTATCGTGACGGCGATTTCGGGATCGGAGACGGTGACGACCTCGTCGACGTACTCCCGAATGTGTTCGAAGGGGCGTTCGCCGACGCTGCGGGTCGCGATCCCGTCAGCGATCGTGTCGACGCCCTCGATCGAGACGCGTTCGCCCTTCCGGAGGGAGGTCGCGGCGCTCGAGGCGCCCTCGGCCTGGACGCCGATCACGCGCGCGTCGGGCTTCTCGCCCTTGACGGCGGCCGCGATGCCGCTGATGAGGCCGCCCCCGCCGATCGGGACGACGACGGTTTCGACCTCGGGACGGTCCTCGACGATCTCGAGGCCGATGGTCCCCTGTCCGGCCATGACCAGTTCGTCGTCGAAGGCGTGGACGTAGATGCGGCCCTCCTCGCGTTCGAGTTCGTGGGCGTGCTCGGCGGCCTCGGCGTAGTCCGCGCCGTGGAGGACGACTTCGGCCCCGTAGCTTTCCGTCGCCTTGACCTTCGAGATGGGCGCGTGCTCGGGCATGACGATCTTGGAGTCGACGCCCACGCGCGTGGCCGCGAGCGCGACGCCCTGGGCGTGGTTGCCCGCGCTCGCGGTGACGACACCTGCATCCTTCTGCTCCTCGGAGAGCGTCGCGATCCGGTTCGTGGCGCCGCGGATCTTGAACGCCCCGGTCCGCTGAAACGTCTCGAGTTTCAGGTGGACGTCGGCGCCGGTCATCGAGGAGTACGTGTGCGAGTACTCGAGCGGCGTGTGCCGGGACGTCTCGCGGACGCGGTCGCGCGCCTCGAGGATGTCGGAGCGGTCGAGCATACCCCCGACTACGGGGCGCGTCCCGTAAGGGTATCGGACGACTTACGAGCGCGCTAGTCGCCGATCGAGTCGACGAGCGGGGCGCTCGGTGGTTTCGAAAACTGTCGGGGAAAGGAAACCGGTCGATCCGGTGTGGCTATCGCCGTCCCCCAACAGGGAACAGGGATGTGCCGCCGGAGGCGACACGACAGGGAATACACGGCGTGTGACGTGCGAGTGTAGACGGGAACGCAGACCACATAAAACCCATCCCTCCGAAGTGAAAGTGAAATCGCAAGCAAGCGGCGGGGTAACCGGCCCGTCAGACGGTCGGCAGACGGGTGTCATCCGGGTCGACGGACGGTCACATCGCGGCGAGTCAGGGAGGTCCGAACCCGGTCCGCGAACGAGTCGCCGGCCGGCCAGTCGATCGGTTCGTCGACCGCCAGCCGAGCGGGGTCGCCGACATACACCGCGGCGCCGTCGTCGCTGTTGTCGCTGTTGTTGTGGCCGTCGATCGGCACGGAAACCCGTACGTAGAGGCCGCGATCGACGCCCTCGTAGCGGTCCAGACGCTCGAGGGCGGTCTCGTCGACCGAAAGCAGCTGACCGTCGACGGTGCCGCCGGGAGCGAGGGTCGGATACTCGCCGTCGACGCGGCGGAGCCCCTCGAGCGTCGCGCTCCCGTCGAACGCGTACTCGGTCGGCGGTCGGCCGTCCAGCACGATTTCGACGCGCTCGGGATCGGTCAGCGTTCCGTAGACGAACACGTGCACGGATGTGGGTCGTATACTGTGACACTTCGCTGTTCCGCCGTCGGGGGAGCCGGTTCGTGATCGCAGGATCGCGGACCCGCGGCTCCGACCCGTCGTTTGGCCCGCCATATTGGTTGACCCAATTGCACAAAGCACTTATATAATTGTTCGAGAGTGTCGCGCATGAATCGCGAGTATGCCCTGGGGGTCGCCGCGGTCGTCGTCGCGGTTGCCGCCCTCACGACGCTTGCCCTCTCCGGCGCGATCGCGGCTCCCGAGACCGAAACGGGAGCGTCGGTCGAGCGCGGCCACGCGTCGCTCCAGGAGGTAACGATCGCCGCCGACGAGGTGTCGGGCGAGACGGTCACCCTCGAGGTCGACACGTTCCTCGAGCACCGCGGCGACCCCGTCGAGAACGTGACGGTGGTCCACCGCGTGACCGACACCGACACCGGACTCGTGACGGCGACGGCCGAACAGCCGATCGGCCGGCTCGCCGGGGAGAACGAGACCGCCGTCCCGGCGACGATCGGCGTTCCCCGGGCGGGCCAACACCGCATCGAGACGTTCGTCCTCGTCGACGGTACCCGGCGAGAGTCGACGACCCACCGCGTGTCCGGGCTCGAGTCGCTGACGCCCGCCTACGCCGATACCGGCCTCGAGTTCCACCGGTTCGGCGACGACGGTTCGCTCGCGGGCGTCCCCGCGATCGAGTACTCAGTCAAATCGACGAACGGCGAGACGGCGACGCTCGAGGTGACGAGCTACCTGACGAACGCGGGCGACGGGGAGACCGACTCGCTCGAGGTCGAACTGAAGGCCCGGCAGGCGGGCTCGAACATCGTCGCCGACGCGGAGAGAGTTTCCGTCTCGAACGTCGACCCCGGCGAGACGGCGACGCCGACCGCCGAACTCGAGGTGCCCGACGAGTACCGGTACAACCTCGACGCGATTCTCTGGCTCGACGGCACGATCGTCGCCACGGACCGGGCGGGGGCCGACCTCCGGCCGAATTCGACGGCCGGGGACAGCCCCGATAGTGAACTCGAGACCGGCGACTTCGACGAGGAGCCGTCGATCGAACAAACCGACGACAGCAGTAGCGACGGAATGGCTGACGCCGGTGGCGCGGACGACGGCGGCGGAACGGACGGCGCGGAGGATAGCGCCGACGGAACCCCAGGCTTCGGTTCGTTGGCCGCAGCACTCGCACTGGGCGCAACGGTTGCACCCCTCTTCGCGCGGACGCGCGACCACAACTGAGACCAATGACTGAGACAGCATCCACACCGACCGAGACGCCAACCGAATCGAACGTCGAACAAGACGCGACCGACGAAGAAACTCACTTTGGCAGTGGTGACGCCGAGTCGGCGTCCGCTCCGCAGTCGAACCGCCTCGAGCGCGAGGCCATCTTGCGGTATCTCACCTGGGCCGCGCTCGGGGTCTGTTCGCTGCTCGCGGTCTACGCGCTGTTCCAGTTTTACGGCAGCGTCACCGAGACGATCGACCTCTGGGTGGAGCCGCGCCACCAGCCGCTGATGCACGCCGCGTTCAACCTCGTGGTGTTGCTCGGATCGCTGATCGGGATTTCGCTACTCGTCCGGGAACTCGACTGAAACGACCTCGAAAGAAGCTGAATCGAATTGCAGTCCGTCGCTCGCTATCGGCTGCGTTGTGAGCCGATCGTTACCGTTCCTCGAGCGGCACGAACTCCTGATTCTCGGGCCCGGTGTATCGCGCGCGCGGGCGAATAAGACGGTTGTCTTCCTGGTACTCGAGGACGTGGGCGATCCAGCCGCCGGCGCGGCTCATCGCGAAGATGGGCGTGTACATGTCGATCGGGATGCCCAGCTGGTAGTAGACCGAGCCGGAGTAGAAGTCGACGTTCGGGGCGATGCCCTTCTCGACTAAGCCCTTCTCCTCGGTGAGGTACTCCTCGATCGTGGTGGTGATGTCGTACCACTTCGAGTTGCCCTCGGCGGCGAGTTCCTTGCTGCGCTCCTGGAGGATCCTCGCACGGGGGTCCTTGACGTTGTAGACGCGGTGACCGAAACCGGGAATGCGTCGACCCTCGTCGGTGGCCTCCTCGACCCACTCGAGGGGGTCCTTGTTGCTCTCGTCGATCTCCATCAGGACCTCCATGACGTCCTGGTTCGCGCCGCCGTGGAGCGGTCCGGAGAGGGCGCTGACGCCGCCGGTCACGGCGCTGTAGATGTCGGCCATCGTCGAACCGATCACCATCGAGGTGAACGTCGAGGCGTTGAGTCCGTGGTCCGCGTGCAGAATCAGCGCCTGGTCGAAGGTTTCGGCGGCGACGTCGTCCGGCTGTTCGCCGGTCAGCATGTAGAGGAAGTTCGCGGCCAGTCCCAGGTCGGGGTCGGGGTCGATCGGTTCCTCACCCAGCCGGTAGCGCTCGAAGGCCGCCAGCGCGGTCGGAATCTTGGCGGTGATACGCCGTCCCTTGCGCAGCGACGCCTCGAGGTCGTCGGCCTCGGCGTCCGATTCGGGTTCGGTGGCGGAGAACATCGAGACCGCGGTCCGGAGCGCGGCCATCGGCTGCTCGTCGGCGTCGGCGAGCCGCTCCATCGTCGCGAGCACGTCGTCGCTGACGGCTCGCTCCTCGGTGAGCGCCGCGGCGAACGACTCGAGTTCGTCCTCGGCCGGGAGGTGGCCGTGCCAGAGGAGGTAGAGGACTTCCTCGTAGCTCGCGCCGCGAGCGAGGTCTTCGATCGTATAGCCGCGATAGATCAGCCGACCCTCGTCGCCGTCGATCGAGCTGAGTTCCGACTCTGCGACCAGAACGCCTTCCAGCCCTTTCTTGAGGTCGTCAACCATACACGCAATTTCGCACCCCGATGGAAAAGTATTGTCGTTTGTTCGCTCGTGACGCCCGAACGCGTCCGATGTACCGTTTTAGCTCGCGGTGGCGAAGGACTGCGAGGAGTTACCTGACGGGACGGTAGACATATGTATAAATATCGGTCGCAGAAACGGTTTTTAGTGGTTATTTGTCGAGGATCTCGTTCATCAGCTTCGTCTGAGCGGCCGCCAGATGCTCGGAGAACGTCGAGCGCGCGACGCCCAGTTCCGCCGCGACGTCGGTCGCGTTCGCGCCCTTGGGATACTCGAAGTAACCCATCTCGTGGGCCGTCTCGAGGATTTCCCGCTGGCGCGCGGTCAACACCTCCCGATCGACGATCACCGGGTCGGTCGAACCGTCCTCGTGATCCTGCGCGAGGTCCTCGACGAGGACGCCGTCGAACCGCTCCCGGAGCTCGTCGACGATGGCGGCGACCTCCTCGAGTTCGAAGGTGCGGAACGAGAGCAGCAGGGAGCCGTCCTGCGCCCGGACCGAGGAGAGCGGCGTTCCCGTTCCCTCGACGATCTCGCAAGCGCAGTCGTTCGTACTCTCCCGTTCGAATCGGTACACCGCCTCGCGGTCGTTCGATTGGACCGGTTCCAGGTCGACGTCGGTCCCCGATTCGGCGGCGCCGACCTCGACGGCGTCGCCAGCCGGGACGCCGAACTCCTCGACGACCGTCTCGCCCGTCGCTCCCGTTCCGCGAGTGCGGGTGACCGAATCGATCGCCTCCCCGACGTCGGACGACACGGTGGCGACCGGGCAGTCCTGCGGGTCGTGGACCACGACGGTTGCGCGAAAGCCCGTCATAGCTGCTAGTACGGGCCGTTCCGGTCATAACCGGCACTGGGAATTCCCGCGCCGTGAAAATTCTCGGATCGGCTCGAGCGATTTCACCCTCGAGTCCGTACGTCAGCTCGAACGCCGCCGCTCGCAACCGCCGGTTACCGCCCTAACACCACTCCTCGTACTGGTGAACCCGCGCCGGGTTCAGCGGCTGCGGCTCGCGGTCGGTGCCGTCGTAGGCCTCGCGGTGGCGCTCGTACGTGATACCGATCTCGGCCTCGGGGTCGAACTCCCGCGGCAGGATCGACTTCGCGCGCCGCTCGTTCCAGGCGGCGATCTTCTCGAGCGCCTCGGGCCGGTCGATTTCGGTCGTCTCGAGCCCGTCGGCGGCCTCCCTCCACACGTCTCGCCCGTTCTCGGTGCGGACGACGACGGTCGAGTAGCCGTCCTCGCTGCCGACGTTGCCGGCGCTGATGTCGGCCGCGCCGCCGACGAAGTCCGCGCACTCGTCGCAGCCCCGCAGCCCCGCCGCGTCGAACTCCTCGACGTCGGTCTCGAGCAGGATCTCGCCGTCGTCGTCGAAGGCGGCGAGGGTGCCGTCCCTGATGTCGAGTTTCTCGACCGCCTCGGGATCGACGTCGTACGACTCGATCTGCGAGAGCAGTCGTTCGTGCTCGAAGGTGCGGGTGCACATCAGCGCGACCGTCAGCGCGATCGGATCGGCCGGCTCGTGGCCGTAGCGGTCGAGAGCGGTCGCCCCCTGGATCACGCAGGGGGTGCCGACGAGCGCGAGGTCGGGGTTTGGCCCCAGATCCGCATCGGCGAGCAGGTCGTCGATCTGCCCCAGCCCCATCGTCTGTGTGTAGATACTCCCGCCAGCCTCGAGTAGGTCCGCATGGGAGGTCGCGAGGAACGCCTCGCCGCGCAACGGTTCGTCCTCGCTCTCGCGCGCGACGACGGCCCCGTCGATCTCGCCGGCTGCGAGCAGCTCGGCCAGCAGCGCGGTCACGGCGCCGCCGTCCTGGCCGGCGTCAGCGGCCGCGTCGGTCGCCCGCGCAGCGTACGTTTCGGGCTCCGCGAGCGACCGCTCTTGGTCGAGCAACTCGAGGGCGCGCTCGTAGCGGAGTCCGCTGCGGGGACAGAAGTCCCAGCAGCGCGAACAGCCGGTACACATCTTGACCAGCGTGGGTCGTTTCTCCTCGGCGTCGATGCCGATGGAGTCCGAGGGACAGGCCGCGACGCAGGAGGCACACTGGATGCAGCGATCCGCCTCGATGACGGCCTCGTCCAAATCGCGGAACCAGATCTTGCCCGGCGCTTCCTCGACGTCGGGATTCTGCTCTCGCGGGTCGTTTCCGACGCCCTTCGGCGATTTCGTCGATCCGTTCGGATCGGGAACCCGCGGCTGATTCGCTCCCGACATCTCAGCTCACCTCCGTCCCGATCGCCGGCGGATCGCGCGCCGGCTGTTCGGCGATGATCTCGCGCAGGTCCGCGTTCGACGTGCGGTTTGTCCACTCGGCAAACGACTCGTCGGGCTCGCGGTCGTCCTCGTAGGCCTGCACCGTCGCCTCGATGACGCTCGGCACGTCCTCGATCGGGATCTTGCCGACGAGCCAGTCGATGAACTGGTCGTCGCCGAGATCGCCGCCCAGCCCCATGTCCGCTGCGCGACCGGACTCGAAGTCGTCGCGGTAGACCTCGCCGCGCAGTCCGAAGTCGCCCAACTGGGGCTGGGCACAGGAGGCCGCGCAGCCGGACATGTGGACTCGAATCGCGTCGTGGTCGTCCGCGATGCCGACTTCTTCGGCCCACTCGTCCAACTGGCGAGCCCACTTGACCGCGCGATTCTTCGTCTCGATGATCCCGTAGTTGCAGAACTCCCGGCCCGTGCAGGTGACGATCCCGCGCGTGAACGGGCCCGGATCGGGGCTGTACCGCTCGAGCAGCGGGTGCTCGAGGAACCGCTCGAGGTCATCGTCCCCGAGGTGGGGAACGAGGACGTTCTGGTTGGGCGTCAGTCGCAGTTCGCCGCCGCCCAACTCGTCGGCGAGAGCGGCCAGTTCCGCGAGGTCGTCGCCACCCATCCGCCCGGTCGGGACGTTCAACCCGACGTAGGAGCGGCCGTCGGCCTGCTCGTGGACCCCGACGTGGTCGCCGCGGTAGTCGGTCGTCAGGCGCTCGGCATCCGCGGCAGATTCGAACGTGAAATCGGCGTAGGTCTCGAGTTCCTCGCGGAACGTTTCGGGCCCCAATTCTTCGACGAGGAAACGAAGCCGGTTGACGGCCGTATCGAGGTAGCTACCGTGGTCCATGAACAGGTCGGCCATCGCGGCGACGAGATCGTCGACGTCCTCGGGGTCGACGAACAGGTCGATGTCGCTAGCGATCCGCGGGCCGTCCGAGAGGCCGCCGCCGACCTGCGCGACGAACCCCTCGCGGCCGTCCTTCCGGGCGGGCGTCAGCCCGAGGTCCTGGATCTGCGCGCGGGCGCAGTTCTCGTGACAGCCAGTGACGCTGACCTTGAACTTCCGCGGGAGGTTCGCGTAGTGGTGGTCACCGAGGAACCGCTGGCTGACCCGCTCGACGACCGGCTGGACGTCGACGGTCTCGTCCGGGTCGATCCCCGAGGCGGGGCAGCCGACGACGTTGCGCACCGAGTTGCCGCAGGCCTGCATGGTCTCGAGGCCGACCGCGTCGTAGCGGTCCCAGATTTCGGCGACGTCCTCGATCTCGATCCAGTGCATCTGAATGTCTTGCCGGGTGGTCGCGTCGAGGAAGCCGTCGCCGAAGACGGGGTTCTGATCGGCGCCGCCGTACTCGTCGGGGGCGCGGGCGAACTCGTCGGCGACCTCGCCGATCGTCCGGGCCTGCTCGGCGGTGAGGATCCCGCCCGGGGCGCGGGTCCGGAGCATGAAGTAGCCCCGCTGCTTCTGGTGGTAGAGCCCGATGAGCTTCAGCCGATTGAGCACGTCGTCGCCCAACTCCTCGACCATCGCCTCGAAGCCGCCGCCCCTCGAGTAGGCCCGCACTTGCTCCTTGAGTTCGACGGGGTCCCATTCGGGTGCCTCGGCGCGGACCCAATCCGTCAGACTGCCCTCGTAGAACTCGACGTTCTCGTAGCCGAGGTCTCGGAGGACGACGAAGGTGTGGCTGAGTCGCCGTGCAGTGTTACAGTAGAGGACGATCCGCTCGTCGCGGGTGATGCCGCGGTCGGCCAACAGTTCCTCGAGTTCGGCCTCGGGTTTCAGCCGCCCCGACTCCTCGAGCAGGTCCTCCCAGCCCAGTTGCACCGCGCCGGGGATGTGAGACTGGTCGTACTCGGCGGCCGTCCGGGTGTCGACGACGACCGCGTCGCCCTCGACCGCTTCCTCGACGCCAGCGCGGTCGACCAGCGGCGCGCCGGCGTCCCGTTCGGCTTCGTAGTTCGTCGGCTCGGGGTCGGGGTCCTCGTCCGAGAGGTTGCCGCCCGCCTCGAGCCAGGCCTCGAGGCCGCCGTCGAGTAGGTACAGCGGGCCGTCGTGGCCGTAGACGATCGCGGTGAGCAGAAAGCGGGCCGCGTTGACGCCGTTGGCGTCGTCGACGGCGACGACGGCGTCGCCCTCGCGGATGCCGGCCTCCCGCATGAGGGCAGCGAAGTCGTCGGCCGCGGGAAGTTTTCCGGCGGCGACGCTGCTCGGATCGCGGAACACCTCGGTTGGGACGTTAACCGCGCCCGGAACGTGGCCCAGTTCCGCGTAGTCGCGGGCCTCGCGGACGTCGACGACGACTACTCCGTCGTCATCGCGGTGCGTCTCGAGCCAGTCGGGGGAGACGACCGTCGGACCGTCGCTCACGGCCGATCACCCCTCCGCCATCGATCGGTTCGTGTCGTTCGACGCTGCGGCCGCCGCGGGGTCGCTACCGAGCGGGCCGACGGCAACGCGGGCGCGACCCCCGTCCGGCGGCGTGTCTGTCGCGTAGTCATCCGTAGGCGTCGCTTGTCGGGCGACCCCCTTTCACCTGCGCGTACGGGTAAGTCGTACCGTAGCTCCGGGACGACGGCAGCGAGCCGGCGGCACTACTGACAGGACGCTTACCCTTCATGCGAACCGCCTTTATCTAGCGCTCGAAACGCGACGAACGGTACGGCCGTCGTCCGGGCGATTTGGAAATTGGCGACTCCATCACCGTATGCGGCAATATCTGCCTTTCGAACTGTCCGAATGCCGTCACCTGTCCAGATCCGCGTTCTCGAGCGGAAACGGGACGACAGCTACAAGCCCGCAGCTAGTGACACGATATCCACACGACTGATCCGCAATGTCCTCGAGCACAGCCGTCGATCCCGGCGTCGAATACCAGGCGGCCGTCGGTGCGTACATCGGTGCGCTGCTGACCGGCGTCGTCGCGCTCGCGCTGGTCGTCGGGGACGCCTCGAGCGGCGCGCTCCTCTCGTTGCTGCCGAGCGTCTTCACCGCCGGGCTCTTGATCGGAGCGATCGTCGCGTGGTCGCACCCGGAGACGGCGGTACGGCTGGGGTCGCTGCGGTGGCCGATCGCGGTGTGCTGTCTGCCCGCGGTCGCGCTGGGGGCCGCGGTCTGGCTGCTGGCCCGAGCCGATATCGTCGGCACGGACTGGCGGTTGCTCCCGGCTGCCCTCGCGGCGGTTGGCGCGACGCTCGCCGGCTGGCTCCTCGGGGCTATCGCCCGCGACAGCGACGTTGACTCGGTCGTCGGCGACCCCGTCGCGAGCTGGACGTGGGAGTTGAGCGGCCCGGACTACACGCTGCTCGGCTGGGGACTCGCCTGTTTCGTCGTCGGTGCCGGATGCTACCTCGCGTTCGGCGACCTCCACCCCTTCGTGATACTCTTCGTCGTCGGGGTCACGTTCGTCCTGCAGGGGCTTCCGACGGAGTTGTGGGACGACGACACCGTCCGCGTCCCGATCAGCATTATCCCCCTCGCCTACGAGGCCGACGCGCCCGACTTCTCGCGCGGCGAGTTTCGCGTCGCCGACGCGGGGCTGGTCGTCGTCCCCTCGATGCAACCCGCTTACAAGAGCCTCGTTCCCTGGGATCGCATCGGGGACGTTCGGCTGACCGACGACGAACTCGTCCTCGAGCGACGGCGCCGATGGAAACCGGCGATCCGCTGCGATCGGTCCGTTATCGACGATCCGGACGCGCTCGAGGCGACGCTCCGACGGTACGTCCGCGGAGGTGGGGACGGCGTAGACTCGACGGACTCGAGTACGGGATCGGAGAGGGGTTCGGAACCGGGAGCGAAAAGAGAGCGAAATCGAACCGACCCGTGAGGTCAGACGCGGGGCAGTTGTTCAGGCCGATTGCCCGAGCTTCTCCCGGCTGACGCGGACGCCGGTCGGCGTGATGATCATCTGATCGTCGCCCTTGCGGACGATGTCGCCGTCGACCTCGCGGGCGACCTGCCGGAGTTCGTCGACGATGTGTTCGACCGTGCTGTCCTCCGTTCGCAGGCGAGTGATATCGGCGATGACGATGTCGCCGTCGTAAACGGCGTCTTTGATGTCGATCGCGTCGGTCTGGTTGGCGACCTCCGCGATGTGAACCTGCATCGCCGCGTCGGCCGACTCCGCCGCAACGTCGTCGAGGTTCAGTTCGACGTAGTCCTCGGTCGTCCGGGACTGCTCCCCGCCGAGGATTTTGCTCATGAGTCCCATTGGCGTTATCCACCGGGGCCGTCAGTATAGTTCTTACGTCAGACGCTACCAGTCAATTAACTGAAGTTCTCGGAGAAACGCCGGTGCTCGAGGGCGGCGGTCGCTGCGGACGGTACGACGGCGCCACCGATATCGGGACCGAGACCGACACGCGTTGCTGCCACCCGAGGAATTTTACTCCTCATGCTCCCGCACGAATATGAGCGATGACCTTCAGCATCTGCGTCCACGAGACGTACGAGACGCCCGACGGAACCGAGCACGAACGGTTCGGTGTCGCCGTCACGACCCGCTTGCCCGGCGTCGGCACGCTCTGTCCGTTCGCCAGCGAGAACGGCGCCGTCGCGACCCAGAGCCTCGTCAACGTCGACCTCGGCCGGCGCGGAATTCAGTACATCGACGATGGACTGGCCGTCGCGGACGCCCTCGAGGCGCTGCTCAACGCCGACGACGGCGCGCCCCAGCGCCAACTCCACGGCGTCGACTCGGCGGGCACGTTCGCCTTCTCCGGCGAGGAGTGCGTCGACTGGTTCGGCCACCGCGAGGGCGACCACTTCACCGTCGCCGGGAACATGCTCACCGGCGAGGCCGTGATCGACGCGGTCGCGGAGGCCTACGAGGCGAACGCGGTCCACGAGACGACCGATCCGGCGACCGGACCCGCAGGCGTCACCGAGGACACCGACACCGACCCGCTCGCCGAGCGGCTGATCGACGCGCTGGCCGCCGGCCACGTGGAGGGCGGCGACAAGCGCGAGGAGCTGCCGATCCAGAGCGCGGCCGTCGTCGTCGAGTCGACCGAATCCCACGACGTCGTCCCGCCGTACAACGACCTGCGCGTCGACGCGACCGAGACGCCGATCGCGGACCTGCGGGAGACCTACGACCTCGCGGCGCAGGGCTATCGGGATACCCTTGCCCGGTATGAGGGTGCCTACGAGGACGACTCGCTCGAGGACGTCGACGACTGAGCGATACGACGGACGGTCAGGACGGGAGAGCGGACCAGTGCGATCGTTCGCCGCCGACGCACAGTCGCGGAACCGTTTACACCGGTGCGAGGCGTACGACGACTGGATGGGGCCACCCGAAACGCTCGCCGAGACGCCGCCGAGCGCCAAACTCGTGTTCAAAGCGCTCGAGTACGACGGCTCGCTTACGCAGGCGGAGATCGCCGAGGAGACGCTGCTGCCGCGACGGACGGTCCGGGACGCCCTCTCCCGGCTGAACGACGCGGGGCTGGTCGAGGGACGGGTTTCGTTCAGGGACGCGCGCCAGTCGGTCTACTCGCTGACCGACGACGGCGAGCGCGCGACGCCGACGGCGGCCGATTCGCGCCGCTGAACGCCGACTGCTGAAACCGGACCGCGCCCGCTCTTCGCCGGCGATATTTCGACTCAGTCCGCGAGGAACGCCGCGAGCCGCTCCGCGTACGCCTCCGGCCGATCCTCCGGCACCCAGTGGTTCGCTTCCTCGAGGCCGACGACCTCGGCGGTCGAGATGTCCTCCTCGAGTCGCTCGGCGTACTCGATGGGCTGGAACTCGTCCTCCGCGCCCCACAGCAGGAGCGTCTCGGCCGTAATCTCAGCAGAGTCGATCTCAGCCGTGTGGCTCGTGTTCGTGCCGATCGCGTTCCGCGAGAGCGAAATCTTCGCCTCCTGGGAGTCCCACGGGGCGATCATGCCGTCGACGAACTCCTCGTCCGGGTCGTCGCCATATAGCGTGTTTCGGTAGAGTTTCCGGAGCATGTCTTGCAGATCGTCGACGCTCATATCGGCGACGACGTCCGGCAGGCCGAGCTCGAGGATCGACTCGACCGGCCACGAGTCGTAGCAGACGGCGTTCGAGAGCACCAGTTTCGATACTGCCTCGGGCTCGTGGGCCGCGTACCGGAGGCCGACGCCGCCCCCGAGGTCGTGGCCGACGAACGCGACGGTCTCGAGGCCGAGCTCCGCGAGCAGGGCGTCGATCATCGCCTCCTGGGCGCGGATCGAGCGGTCGAACCCGTCGTGCATGGCCGAGTTGCCGTAGCCGACCATGTCGGGTGCGATGACGCGACGGTCGTCGGTCAGTTCGGGCGCGGCGTGGCGCCAGAGGAACGACGAGGTCGGAATACCGTGACAGAACACGACCGGGTCCGCATCTGCGCCCGTGTCGCCCTCCGCTGGTCCCTCGTCGTAGTAGGCCACCTCGAGGTCATGGCCGTCGACGGTGACGGTTGTCGCAGTCTGTCGATCGGACCAGGTGTCGTAGTCCATGCGCCGGCATCCCACGGCGAGGGGGAAAGCGGTTGGCGTGGAACGTGCGCGGGTGTGAGGGGGGTGTACGGGTGGCGGCCCGGGACCGCCCCTCGATCTCGACCGACCGGGCGCGAGCGGCGCCGCTCAGTCGTCCGTTCGACGATTACGGGTCCGTTATCGGTGCCGCTCTCACCCGCGACCAGTCGCTCGATCTTGTCCTCGCTGAGGTCGTCGACGATGTCGACGGCCTCGGTCATCCACGCGTACAGCCCGAGCTTGAACTGCCGGCGGACCGCCTCGGCCGAGCGGTGCGCGTAGACGTTTACGCGGCCGCCGTCCGCGAGCACGCGAGAGCGCTTCTCGATCATCCCTAGCTCCGACAGGTGATTGAGGTGTCTGGTGACGACGCTTCGATCCCGATCGACTAGATCGGTCAATTCCTTGACCGTGAGTTCCCCCTCGGACATCAGGTGCCGGCAGACCTCGAGTTCGGTTTCGGAGATGTCGAACACCGCGCGCATGAGAAGGCCTTCGTCAGGCGACTCGACGGGAACCGAGTCGTCGACGTCGGCCATCGGGTCGCCACAGCAGGTCGGCGGCGCGGACGCGAACTGATACTCGCCGCAGGACCGACAGGCGTACACCGCGAGGTCGGGTTCGGACGCTGTCATCGGCCGTGCTACAGCGGCGTCCCAGTAAAGCCTTTCAACGGCGGCAGCCCCCTCGCTCCCGCCGACCGATCGGTCACGGAGTCAGCCGGTACCAAGTGCGATCACGCGTCGCCGGTAGCGGCTTTTTCTCGCTGGAGCGCGAACGGACGATCGTGCTTTCAGGAGGTTCGTGCGCCCGAACCGGCCCCGTTCAACCGACAACCCGTTCCACCGGTGATTCCGATGGTATCTGACGCGTACCCACCGATCGAGGCCTACGGCGTCGTCGGCAACCTCGAGACGTGCGCGCTCGTCGGACCCGACGGCTCGATCGACTGGTTCCCGTTCCCGCATCTCGAGTCGCCGAGCATTGTCGCGGCGGTTCTCGACGCCGAGCGCGGCGGGCGGTTCCGAATCGCGCCGACGGGCTCGTTCGAGACCGACCGGCGGTACGTCGACGACACGAACGTCCTCGAGACGACCTTCCGAACCGACGGCGGGACGGCGACGCTGACGGACTTCCTGCCGCCGGCCGACCGGACCGACCACCCGAAGAAGGTCCTCTACCGCAAGCTCGCCTGCGCCGACGGCGGCGTCGACCTCGCGATCGAGTTCGAGCCGCAGTTCGATTACGGCCGCGCGGCCGCGACGATCGACCGGGTCGACGGCGGGATTCTCGCCGACGGCGAGGACGAACGGACGTTGCTCGAGTTCCCCGCAGCCGCCGACCTCGAGATCCGAGATGGCGGGGACGCGGCGCCGAGCCGAGTAACCGGGACTCTGTCGCTCGAGGCCGGCGAGGTGGCGTGGTTCCTGCTGCGGTGTACGGGCGCCGAGGACGCGAACACGGATCCGGACGCCGCGCTCGACGAGACGGTACAGTTCTGGACCGGCTGGGCCCACGACTGCGGTCCGGAGGCCGACTGCGTCTTCGCGGGGCCGTGGCACGACGCGATCGTCCGCTCCGAACTCGTCCTCAAACTGCTGACCCACGCCGAGTCGGGCGGGATCGCGGCCGCACCGACCACTTCGCTGCCCGAGGATATCGGCGGCGTGCGCAACTGGGACTACCGGTTCAACTGGCTTCGGGACGCCGGCTTTACCGTCCAGGCACTGATGAACCTCGGCACCGCCGACGAGGCAACCGACTACTTCGACTGGTTCATGGATCTCTGTCAGGTCGACGATCCCGCGTCGATCCAGCCGCTGTACGGGCTCCACGGCGACTCGGACCTCGAGGAGCGGGAACTGGATCACTTCGAGGGGTACCGCGGGTCCAGCCCGGTCCGGATCGGAAACGGCGCCGCCGACCAGCGCCAGCACGACACGTTCGGAGAGCTCCTGCTGGCCGTCGACGAGATGCGCCGACACGGCCGAGAACTGGACGCCGACGAGTGGGACCGCATCCGCGCGATCGTCGACTACGTCAGCGAGATCTGGACGGATCCCGACGCGGGCATCTGGGAGGTCCGCGGCGGCGACAGACGCTTCGTCTTCTCGAAGGCGATGTGCTGGGCCGCCCTCGATCGCGGGCTCGCGATCGCGACCGACGGCGACCACGACGCGCCGGCCGAGGCGTGGCAGGCGACCCGCGAGCGAATCAGGGCGGACGCCCTCGAGAACGGCTACGATGCGGATCTCGGCGCGTTCGTCCAGTCGTACGGATCGACGGCGCTGGACGCGACCGCCCTCCTGCTGCCGATCGTCGGCTTCCTGCCCTTCGAGGACGACCGCGTGCAGGGGACGATCGAGGCGATCGACGACCGGTTGGTCGACGACGGGGACGGAATCTTCGTGCAGCGGTACGACGGCGACGACGGGCTGCCGGGCGAGGAAGGTGCCTTCGTCCTCTGTTCGTGCTGGCTGATCGACGCGCTCGCGCTCTCCGGACGCCTCGAGGAGGCCCGGGCCCGCTTCGAGACGCTGCTGTCGTACCTGAACCCGCTCGGGCTGATCGCGGAGGAGCTCGACTCCGAGAGCGGCGCCCACCTGGGGAACTTCCCGCAGGCGTTCAGCCACGTCGGGATCGTCAACAGCGCCCTGTATCTGGGCTACGCTCGAGGGCTCGAGACGCCCGGACCGGCGCCGATGGGGATCCGGCTCGGCGAGCCGATCCCGGGCGACGACTGACGCGCCGTTACCCCCCGATTTCGATCGCCCCGCACATTGTCTGCGGGTGGACCTGACAGTAGTACTCGCTCATCGCCTCGCTCGCGGTGAACGATCGACCTTCGAAATCCGGCTTAGAAGGTGATGATCTCGTAGTCGTCGCTGACGAGCGATCGGATGCTCGGGTGGCCCTCGTTCTCGTCGATGCGGACGATGCCCTGGTCTTCGACGGCGTCGTCGACGTCGAAGGCGCTGGCGCAGTAGTCACAAACGGACGCTTCGTCCTGAACCGACCGGTAGAGGTCGTGGTAGTCGTGATCCTCGTCTTCCAGTTCCGCGATCCACTGCGTGCCGGCACCGTCGAAGATGAATTCGAGGTCGTCCTCCTCGTTCGCGGCGAACTCCCTGGCGGCCTCGAGGCCGTTGACCATGCGTCCGGTGTCGGCGTGCGATTCGGTGCCGGCGAGAATGATGACGGCTGCGTTGACCATTGCAGTCGTACGCAGGAGACTGGTATACAAAACGGGCCGGCGACCGTGTGCCCGCAGTGCACGACCGCCGGGAGGACGGACGAAGTGGTGGCCGTCGACCGCGATTTGGCTCGTTTGGATCAGTGGTCGTGATCGTGGCTGTGGCCGTGATCGTGGCCGTGTCCGTGGGCGTGCTCGTGTCCCCGGCGCTCGAACTGCCCCGAAAACGCCCGCTGGACAACCTCCGAGAGCGCGGGGTGGATATGTATCGATTCGCGGATGTCCCGGACCGTCCCGGAGCCGGCTTTCATCGCGACGACGACCTCCTCGATGAGGGTCGAGGCGTCCGGCCCGACGATGTGACACCCCAGAATTTCGCCCTCGAGAGAGACGAGCGGCTTGACGACCCCCTCTGCCTTCATCGCCGAGCCGCGGGCAGTGTCCTCGTACCGCTGCGTTCGCGTGGCGTACTCGCGGTCGGCGGCCCGGAGTTCGGCCTCGGTCGCGCCGACGCCGGCGACCTCGGGCGAGGAGAAGACGGCGAAGGGCATCGCGGTGTAGTCGACCGGCTCGAGGTCGTCGCCGAACAGGTTGCGCGCGACCGCCTGCGCCTCGTGGTTCGCGCTGTGTTTGAGCAGGTACTCGCCGACGATGTCGCCCAGCGCCCAGACGCCGTCGGCGGTGGTCCGCAGGTACTCGTCGGTCTCGACGAACCCCTGATCGTCCGTCTCGATCCCCGCCGCGCTCACGTTCAGCGTGTCGGTGTTGGGGACGCGGCCGGCGGCGACGAGCAGTTCGTCGCCGGCGACGCTGATGCGGTCGGCGTCCTCGTCGTCGGGAAAGGGCCGCGCCTCGACGGTTACCTTCCCCGCCGACTCTGAAACCGCCGTCGCCTCGTAGCCCGTATAGACGTCGTACCGCTCGGCCATTCGCTCGGTAAACTCGCGGGCGACCTCCTCGTCGGCGTCCGGAAGCAGGTGCGGTCGCCGGCCGATTATCGAGACGTCGCTGCCGAACGTCCCGAAGAAGTGGCCGAGTTCGGCCGCGATGTAGCCGCCGCCGACGATAACGAGGTGGTCCGGCGGCGCCTCGAGGCGCAGCGCCTCGCGGCTCGTCAGGTAGTCGGCGCCCTCGAGGCCCTCGACGGGCGGAACGCCGGGCCGAGTGCCGGCCGCGACGAGGACCGTCTCCGCAGCGAGACGCTCGCCGTCGCGATCGCCGCCCGAGAGTTCGATCGTCCGGTCGTCCACGAACCGACCTTCTGCCCGATAGAGGTCGTGTTGCGACGAAGACTCCAGTCCGCGCCGGATCGAGTCCGAACTCTCGGCGACGTCCTCGTTGACCTCGCGGACGATGTCGGCGAAGGCCACGTCGTCGACCGACGCGTCGATCCCGAACGCCTCGGACCGCTCGATCGTCTCGCGGACCTCCGCGCGGTAGAGTAACATCTTCGAGGGAATGCAGCCGCGGTTGAGACACGTGCCGCCGAGTCGTCCCTTCTCGACGACCGCAACCGACTGGCCGCGGTTCGCCGCCACGTTCGCCACCTCGAGTCCCGATCCCGAGCCGATAACCAGAAAGTCGTACTCCTCCATGGGGCCGCATGGCACGCCGAGCGTAATGAACAGCAGGCCGGAATGCCCCACGCGATGCGACCGACTGCTCGATCTCCTCCGCGAACGTCGGTCACGCGTCGCGGTACAGGGGCGGTCTCACCTCGCGGTCCCGCAGTTTTATCCCGGTGTTCGGTGACACCCCTCGTAGGCGGCCGTCGCGTGGCCGCACGAGGTGACTACCCTATGAGCGAATCCGAGAACGTCCTTCCCGTCGAGGTCGAGGCGGATCGCGAGACGCCGACCAAATCGACGGTCACGGCGCGAAGCTTCGAACTGGTGATCGACGAACCCGAGGACATGGGCGGCCAGGACGACGGGCCGAACCCCCTCGAGTACCTGCTGGCCGGGCAGGCCGGCTGTCTCAACGTCACGGCCTCGCAGGTCGCGAAGGATATGGACCTCGCGCTCGAGGACCTCGAGATCGAAATTTCGGGCGAGTTCGACGTCGAGACGTTCCAGACCGAACAACCGGACGACCACACCGGCGTCCGGAACATCGAGGTGCGGATGGATATCGAGGCCGACGCGGACCAGGAGACGCTCGAGGAGTTCGGCGAGCGCGTCGAGAAGCGGTGTCCGGTCTCCAACAACATCGCGGAGGCGACGGATATCGGGCTCACCGTCGAGCGGTCGTAGCTCGCGGCGCTCGTTCGGTCGGGCTCGAGGCGATCGGTCTCCGCGTTCGGTTCGGCGACGCGCTGCCGACACCGTACCGATCCCTTGATGAGACGTATCGTCCGTGATGACTAACAAACGGGCCAATATCCAACGTTTACGGTCGGCAGCGTGGAAGCCGCTTCCGTATGGCCGACGACGAATCCGCGAACGGCGAGGAATCGGAACCCGAAGGAGCGGACGCGGACGAAGAAGCGGAGTCCGACGAGCGAGAACTCGAGTACGAACACTACCACGGGCGCGAGGAGGTCGTCGCCTACCTCGAGTCGTTCCTCGAGGGTTCAGCGAGGGCGACACCGTCACGCTGACGATCGGCGACGAGACGGTCGACCTCGAGCCGCCCGAGTACATGAACTTCGAAGTCGAGTACGAGGAAGAGGGCGACACCCGCGAACTCGAGTTCGAACTCGAGTGGGAGGAGCGGACCGAGGACCTAGAGATCGGGAGTTCGTAACGTCGCAGTCGGCAGCGCCGATCAGTCGTCGCCGTCCGCCGGCGGCGCGTAGTCGCTGCCGACGTACTTGCCGAACAGCATCTCGCGGACCGTAAGCTGGTAGTTCTGTTCTTGGTACGTGCGCTCGACCGCCTGGAAGTAGTTGACGACGGTGACCAGTATCACGCCGCCGATCGTGTTCCCGAGCAACACCGGGAGCACGAACTCGACGGCGCCGGTCGCGAGCGCAACCTCGCCGCGGAAGACGAGGAACATGACCTCGGTCGCGGAGACCACGACGTGATAGAGGTTCCCGAGCGGAATCGCGAGGAAGGCGACGTAGACCAACACCAGGCGGGCGATCGTCTCCTGGGACGCGTAATCGAGCCAGACGACGCCGGCGACGATCAGCCCGGCGAAGATCCCCTTGAAGAACGTCGGCCACCAGGCCGTCTCGAGCCCCGAGTTGGAGATCCCGACGGCCACCTCCATCACGTCCTGGGAGAAGACACCCGTCGACGCGAGGAAAAACGCGCCGAGGGCGCCGCCGGCGAAGTTGCCGATCAACACGACCGTCCAGACGGTGAGTAAGGCGGGCACGCTCGCCAGCCGCTCCAGCACGAGCGCGACGGGCGGCAGCGTGTTCTCGGTGAACAGCTGGTAATCGCCGATGATGATGTAGGCGAACCCGAGCGGGTAGAGCAACGCGCCCGCGATCGGCGCGCCGCCGCTGGCCTCGGTCGTCGACGCGTAGAGCATGAACGTCAGCGTGATCGCGAAGCCGGCGGCGAGCGCGCTGAAGAACAGCTCTCGAGTGCCGGTCGTGATCTCGTCGTCGGCGGCGGCGACGATCCGGTGGAAGATTTCGTCGGCCGAGAAGCGATCGCGAACGACGGCGCCGGCCGCCGGGACGCCTTCGCGGGACTCCTCGACGGCCTCTCGAAGCGATTCGTCGACGACCGACTCGGCGGGGACGTCCGCGTCGTCCGTCGCCGGCTCCGTGCGGTGCTTACCGTCCGGCATGGGTTCGAGTTCGGAGAGATGCGACTACCTGTCTCAGCACGGTTCGACGTCCGTACAGGGTGGTGATACGTGTTTCGTTCCGCGGAGCCGGCGCGGCTAGCGACCTCGCGGAACGGAGGACGCGGGGCGAGTGTCGATCCCGGGACGGTTCACGGCGGGATCGTCGCTCCGGTAAAGACGACGAGGTAGACGATCGCGGCGACGAGCGCGAGGCCGAGCGCGGTCAGCATGAACGCGAACGTCCCCTCGGGCGTGTAGATGGAGGGACCGGGCATACGGCGGTCGTCCGTACGGGTTCCGGCCGGTTAAACGCTCCCGTGGCGACGGCCGTGCGGGCCTCGTGCGCTCGAGGGCGCGATTCTCACTCAGGATCGGGCGGCGTCCCGCTCGATCACCCGCGCGACGACGTACGTCGCGATCAGCAGGAGGACCAGCGGAAAGAGCGTCAGCGTGTGCGTGAGGACGACGGGGAGCGGGTCGAACGACCACGGCGAGGCGGCTTCGAAGAGCACGGCGAAGTACGCGAGGATCACCAGTGGCACCGCGTTGATCGAGGCGTCGACCGCCGTCTCTCGAGAGAGCCAGTCGAGCATGGTCTCGAATTCGACCGCGAAGGGGATAAACCGTATTCACGAGCGCTGATAGGCGCGGCATTCGGCGCCGGTAGCGCAGTATTTCGGACAAATCCTTATGACGGGGGTTATTGTAGCCACCCCGTAGATGAGGGGCGCACGCCGCACCGTCGTCATCGTCGCGTTCCTGGCCGCGCTGGCGGTCGCCGCGGTGCCGACCGTCGCCGTCGCCGGGTCGGTGACGGACCAGGTCATCCGCCGACTCAACCGACAGCTGCTCTACCTCGCCGTCCCGATCGCGGTCCTCGTCGAGGCGATCCTCGCGTACACGGTCTGGCGGTTCCGCGACAACGACGAGCCGGAGCCGACCAAGGAGAATCGCCAGCTCGAGATCACGTGGACGATCGCGACGGCGCTGGTCCTGCTGTTCGTCGGCACGGCCTCGTTTTACGTGCTGGCCCAGCCGACGGTGTCGACGGTGCTCGACGATCCGGAGAGTAACGCCGAACCCGGCAACGCTCCCGAGGACGCCGTCGAAGCCCACATCGTCACGGAGCAGTGGAACTACACGTTCGAGTATCCGGAGGAGAACGTGACGACCTCGGAGTCGCTGGTCCTCCCCGAAAATCGGACGGCCTACCTCTATATCACCTCCGAGGACGTGATCCACTCCGTCCACGTCCCCGAACTCGGCTTGAAACAGGACGCGCTGCCCGGTCAGTACAACCTCCTGCGGACCGAACCGACCGAGCAGGGCGAGTACCGCCTCTACTGTGCGGAGCTGTGCGGTCGCGGCCACCCCGAGATGCTCTCGACGGTGCGGGTCGTCAGCGAGGACGAGTACGAGCGGTGGCTCGAGAACCCGGAATCGGCGCTGAACGAATCCGAATCGAACGAGTCGTCGGCGAACGGATCGGCGATCGACGGCGGCACCGACCCATGAAGCGGTTTCCGAGCGCGGTCGCCGCCGGCGTCTCGGCGACCACCGTTATGACGCTGTTACTCCTCCTGCTCGAGGTCGAGACCCGCTCGGCGATGGACATCTTCTACGTCATCGCCCGGTTCATCGGGACGCCGAACGATCCCGCCGTCGGCTTCGCCCTGTTCGTCGTCGCCGGCGTCGTCGCCTGGCCGCTGCTCTTCCTCGCGCTCGAGCCGTACCTTCCCCGCGGCCCGGACCCGGCCGCCCGCGGCGTCGTGTTCGCTTCCCTCCTGTGGGTGCCGTTCGTGATTACGGGGCGCGGAGATATCGGCGGGCCGCTGCTCATCCTGTTCAGCGCGTACACGCTGTTCGCCCACTGGGCCTACGGGTTCACGCTGGGGGCCGTCTACGGGCGACTGCTCGATCGCGCGTAGGCCGTAGTGTCGGCCCGCCGGCGTCATTCGGGTCAGGTTACCTCAGTACCGGAGCCGTAACCGCCGATTTCGATCGGCGCCGACACAAACCTTTACCTCGCGTTCGTTGAAGACGGCGGTGACTGTGGAGCGGACGCCGTCGCGCGATCCGGGTCCGCTTCCCGATCGGTGCACACGATACACGATGCTGGATACGATACCGGGAGTCGCGCTCGCCGCGATCGGATTGGCCGCGCTCGCAGCCTACTATCGCCTCCGGACGGACCGTCCGGCGACGTCGTTCGCCGACGGCGGTACCGCCTCGGTGACCGTCGGCCTGACGGGCACGGAGAAACCGGCCGGCATCCTGCGCTGGTTCACGACCGTCGACCACAAGGACATCGGCCTGCTGTACATCCTGTTCGGGACCGCCGCCGCGCTGTGGGGCGCGACCGACGCGATGATGATCCGGACCGAACTGCTGGTCCCTGAAAGCGCCGTCTGGAACGTCGAAACCTACAACGCCGTCTTCACGACCCACGGGTTGACGATGCTGTTTTTCTTCGTAACCCCGGTGTTCACCGGCATCGCGAACTACGTGTTGCCGCTGTTGCTCGGCGCCGACGACCTCGCCTTTCCCCGAATCAATGCGATCGCGTTCTGGCTGCTCCCGCCCTCGCTCCTGATGGTCCGGGGCGGCCTGATCACGGACATCATCGGGATGGTCGTCGGCGTCCTCCCCGTCGACGTGACCCTCTTCGAGGCCCTCGAGCCGGTCGCGATGGGCTGGACGATGTACACGCCGCTGTCGGTCGAGATGGCGAACCCGCAAATCAGCGTCGCCCTCCTGGGATTACACTTGAGCGGGGTCGCGACCACGATGGCGGCGATCAATTTCATCGTCACCATCTTCACGGAGCGGCCGCCCGAACTGGGCTGGGACAAGCTGGACATCTTCTCGTGGAACATCCTCGTCACGAGCGCGCTGATCCTGCTCGCCTTCCCGCTGCTCGGCAGCACGCTCATCATGCTCCTGCTCGATCGGAACTTCGGGACGACGTTCTTCGCGATCGAGGGCGGCGGGCCGATGCTCTGGCAGCACCTGTTCTGGTTCTTCGGCCACCCCGAGGTCTACATCCTCGTGCTGCCGGCGTTCGGGCTCGTAAGCCTCATCCTGCCGAAGTTCTGCGGCCGGCGGCTGTTCGGGTTCCGCTTTATCGTTTACTCGACGATCGCGATCGGCATCCTTTCGTTCGGCGTCTGGGCTCACCACATGTTCGCGACCGGAATGGACCCCCGGCTGCGCGCGAGCTTCATGGCCGTCTCGCTGGCGATCGCGATCCCCAGCGCCATCAAGGAGTTCAACTGGATCGCGACGATGTGGAACGGCCGGCTCCGGCTCGACGCGCCGCTGATCTGCATCATCGGGGCCATGAGCACCTTCGTCGTCGGCGGGATCACCGGCGTCTTCCTCGCGTCAGTGCCGGTCGACCTCGTCCTCCACGACACCCACTACGTCGTCGGCCACTTCCACCTCATCGTCGTCGGCGTCATCCCCCTCGCGATGATCGCGGCGAGCTACTACTGGTTCCCGCTGATCACCGGCCGGATGTACAACCAGCGGCTCGCGCGGGCGCAGACCGTCCTGCTGATCATCGGCACCTTCGTCACGTTCATCCCGCTGTTGATCCTCGGCTACATGGGGATGCCCCGCCGGTACGGGATCTATCCCGTCGAGTTCATCACGCTCAACCAGGTTGCCTCGCTGGGCGCCTTCCTGCTCGGCGTGAGCGTGCTCCTCTGGGTGGTGAACATGATCCAGTCCGCCCGCGTCGGCCCGGTCGTCCGCGACGCCGACGTCTGGAACCTCAAAGAGACCGGCCAGTTCACCCGCGAGTGGCAGTGGTTCGAAGAGCGTCTCGAGGAGCGCCGCGGGGAGTTAGCACCGGAATCCGATTCGGAGTCCGATGCGACTCGAGCGAGGGACTCGGACGACGAATCCGAGTCGTAACAGTAGTTGACAGTACGGCTTCTTTATTCAGAACTGGTCGTGAAACCCGCGCTCAGTATAGGGGGGGACAAAGATCGTTCGTAATCGGACCATCAAATCCTGATACAGAGAGAAGGCGGAGAGAGGCACCACACATTTTCCGGCTGACCGGCGAAGCACCGATCAACGAATGGACGACCGATTCAGTCGATGGCTGCTCCTCTCGGGGGATCGGTTCCGCGTCGCCACTGGGATACTCGTCACCATGGCTGTGGTGGTGCTTATCCCTCTTTTCTCCCAGTTCGACGTCCGCAATCTCACGCCGTTGATCTATATCGCGAGCGCGTTGATCGGAGGGAATATCACGCTCATCACCCTCGTGGTCGCGATCAACCAAGTGATTCTCTCTCAGGAACTGAAGTCACCGGGGGCGCTCCGAGACGAGATCGACCAATCAGACGATTATCGGCAGGCGGCACTCGACCAGCCGGCACCACCGACCGATCCAGCCGACTTCTTGCAACAGCTCCTTCAGCAGACTCAAGAACACGCCGATTCGCTCGCGGAACTTCTCCCCGACTCGACCAGTGGAACGGATACCCACCTTATCGATGAGCTACCGGAGGAATGCGCCCAGATTAGTGAGGAACTCGGAACGGGACCGGATAAGCTCTCTTCGGTGATCGTTCCCCTCCTCGGTATCGAATACGCAACCCACATTCATGAATGTAATCAGCTTGAGTCGGATTACGAGAGGGGAGAGCATGAACAGCTGCTCTCCACGCTCGATGCTTTGAGCGCGGATTTGAAGAACCTCGACATCGCTCGACAGTACTTTACGACCGCGTTCATGAAAGAAGAACTCGCGAAGCTCTCTCGCTCGCTCCTGTATATCGGTGTGCTGGCTATTTCTCTCCCAGTCGCGTTACTCATCCAGCTCGCGACCTTTCCCACGGCGGTTGCTCCTATGCCAACGGTATTGGTTTTCACTCTCCTAACGGTTGTCGTTGGTCTCGTCCCTCTTGCGCTCCTGATAGCGTTTATCCTCCGGGTAGCAGCAGTGGCCCAGCATATCGCGTCAATCACTCCATTCATGACGTAGCAACGACCGCGACTGGGATTGAGTTTGTCGCCGTACGGGAGGACGAGTTGGCTGTATCACGCTTACCAAAAGAGAAGACGTCAGTTGATTAGTAGCACGGATTTCGATCAGTAAGCATCTGTAGTTACCGAAACCCCTGATTCATTTTCAGGCACGGTTTTGAATAAAGAAATCGTGTAACGATCTACTGGTAAGGGCCGCCGTCCAGCGTCGAACTGAACCGCTCACACCGAGTGCTGGGGCACGTACGCGAGCCGCTCCATCACCCGTCCGAGGACGTAGCCGTAGACCCAGTGGGCCGCAAGCGACAGCCCTAGAAAGAGCACGCCGGCGTACTCGCCCGGCCAGAAGGCGATGATAAAGCCCGTCCACATGATCGTCGCGAAGGTGATCGCGCGCGCGTACCGCGGCTCCCGCGGCGGCAGGAAGGCCCCGGCCACGACGAACAGCAGCGGCAGGGCGACCGCCCCGCCGGCGGCGAACACGAGGATGCCCAGCAGGAGGTTCGGCTCGAGGCCGAGCACCCGGCCGAGTTCGGCGACGTCGACGAGCGCGTCCGCCTCGAAGAGGTCGAAAAACGCCGGCGGGACGAAGAGGATCGGCACCATCGCGACCAGGCCGAGGGCGCCGCCGACGAACGCCGAGAGCACGACCCGCAGAGTGATGTCGAGTTCGGCGTCGAGGTCGTCCTGGTCGAACGGCGCGCCCGAAACCGCCTGCGCTTGCTCCGCGGTCGCGTCCGATCCCGTCTCGTCGCGCTCGCTCATCGTCGGTGTCGGGCGTACAACGGACCGGCTAATAACTGTCGGGCAGGCCGTCGCCGTCGTCGCTCGCGGCGGAGTTGAAGCGGACCGACAACACGACAACGCCCGGCGATTCGTTTTAGTTCGGCGACGTTGGAGCGCCGGTATGGCTCGAAAGGAGTTGTTCGCCCTGCTGCTGGCCGGCGTCTCGCTCGGCGTCTTTCTCACCGGCTTCGCCGTGGTGCTGGTCTGAGCGTCGCGCGGCGTCGCGCCGGTCGAAGCGTCGCGCAGCGTCAGTCTCGTCACCCCTCGAGATTTCGACCGCCCGTCCGTCCGCGACTCGAGACGACGGGGCCCGCAAACCCGGCGAGGATCAGCAACGCGGCCGCCCCGAGGACGACGGCCGCTCGCACGGCGACCCCGTCGGTCGCCGCGGCGTCGGCGAGCGCGGCCGGCGTGGCGGCGGGCGCAACGGCGATCCAGACCGCCGCGCTGGCGATTGCGACGACCGCGCCGATGAGCCGCAGCGGCCGCCACGGCGTCGCTGCGTAGCCGGTCTCGTGGAGCATCCCCGCGACACTCGCACCGACGGCGAGGACCCCAGCGACGGCGATCACCACCAGTCCGAACAGAACGCCGGCCTCGGCCGCCACGATCCCGAGCGCGGCGACCAGCGGCCACGCGCTCGAGCGGCTCGGGTCCGGCTCCCGCGTCGATTCGGGTACCGGCTCGGATTCGCGCTCGCGTTCCATGTCTCGGCCGTCCACGCCGACCGGTATGAAAGTGCGGTCGGCTCTCGTCCGGGACAGATGTGACGCTCTCGGGAGTTCGGGGACAGTCTACACTCGAGGGGGCCCGGCGGCACGAACGATGCAGCGAGTGACTCGCTGGGTGTACGTTTTTGCGAGCGGCCGTCGTAGCGCGAGATATGGGGTCCGCCGTCGACGGCGACTCGAGCGCGCAGGAGGAGCACGGTCACGGCGACGGACACGGTCACAGTCCGCCGGCACCCGAAGACTGGCCGCGCGGATTCGGCGAGGCGAGCTGGTGGCCGCTGGTCACCGCCGTCGGGATCGCCGGCCTCTACTTCGGCGCCGCACTCGTGCTCCTCTCGCGCGGCGAGGAGCCGCTCATCGGGGAACGGCTCCCGCCCGCCGTGCTCGTCGGCGGCGTCGCGGTCTTCCTTGCCGGGCTCTACGGCTGGACCTACCACGGCTTCGTCAGCGGCTACTGGGAGCGCGCCGCGGCGCAGGCGGGCGGCGGAATCGATCTTCGCTGGGGCATGGTCCTCTTTCTCGCCACCGACGTCATGACCTTCAGCGCGGGCTTCGTCTACTACTTCTTCGTCCGGACTGGCGAGTGGCCGCCGGGCGAGCTTCCCCACTTGCTCTCGTCGCTCGTCCTCGTCAACACCGCCATCCTGATCGCGAGCAGCGTGACGCTGCACGTCGCTCACGAGGGGATCCGCGAGGGCCATCGGCGGCGGTTCCTCGGCCTGCTCGGCGCGACGGTCCTGCTCGGACTCGTCTTCGTCGGCGGGCAGCTGTTCGAGTACTACGAACTGCTCGTCGTGGAGGGAACCGGCGTTACCGACGTCTTCGGGAGCGCCTTCTTCGCCCTGACGGGACTGCACGGGCTCCACGTCGCGCTGGGCGTGGTGATACTCGCCATCGTGTTCGTCCGCGCGATGGCCGGGCAGTTCGACTCGGATCGGCACATCGCGGTGTCGACCGCGTCGATGTACTGGCACTTCGTCGACCTCGTCTGGGTCATCCTGGTCGTGATCCTGTACGTCGGGTCGGTGGCGTAACGGGCCAGCGGTCGGGCTCGTAACGCGTCGCCGGCTCTCGAGAACCGACGAACCCGACTGTCGCGAGGCGGAGTTTCTATAGCCCCCGCGTGGTACGCGAGTTTACCCCTCGCCATGACCGAGTGTACGCTCTGCGGGTTGCCCGCCGGCGATCGACCGGTCCGCGACGACGCGGTCGAGGGGACGTTCTGCTGTCGGGGCTGTCTCGAGGTCCACCGCGCCGTGGAAGGTGCGGAAGCTGAAGACCGAAACGAGCCGGCTGCTACCGACGGAAACCCCGCCGAGACGCTCGAGGCGCTCGAGAGCGGCGCCGTCGACGACGGTGACGACGCCGTCGCCAGTAGCACCGCAAACGACGACCTCGAGACCGCGTTCCTCGAACTTGAGGGGATGCACTGTACGACCTGCGAGCGGTTTCTCGAGCGGATCGCGACCGATACGGAGGGCGTCCGCGGGGCGCAGGCGAGCTACGCCACCGAGATGATCCGACTGCGGTACGATCCCGACGCGATCGACCGCGAGGAGCTGCCGGCGGCGATCAGCGGCTTCGGGTATCAGGCGCTCGAGCCCGACGCCGACGCGGACGAGGCGGGCAGCGGCTTCGCTCTGGGCGAGTACCGGACGATCGTCGCCGTCCTGCTCGCGATGCCCGTCATGGCGCCGTACCTGCTGTTCGTCTACCCGACCTACCTCGGAATCTACCCCGAATCGTTCCTCTACGGCTCGACGATTCGGACGATGGTGTTCGTCCCGCTGGTCGTCTGGAGCACCCTCATCGTCCTCGGGCTGGGGTATCCGATCTTCAGGAGCGGCTACGTCAGCCTCGCCGTCCGGCGGCCGAACGTCGACGTGCTCGTCTCGGTCGCCGTGCTCGCGGCCTACGCCTACTCGATCGCCGCCTTCGCCGTCGGCTCGAGACACCTCTACTTCGACGTCGCGGTGATGGTCCTGGTCGTCGTCACCGTCGGCGAACGCCTCGAGACGAGCGTCAAGCGGCGGGCGATCGACACCCACGCGGAACTGGCGGCAGCCCGCGAGACGACCGTCCGGTTGGTGGTGGAGGACGGCTCGCTCGAGGAAGTCTCGCGGGAGGCCTGCGAGCCCGGCGATCAGGTGCTGGTCAGCGCCGGCGATCGAATCCCCTTCGACGGGACGGTCCTCGAGGGATCGGGGACGGTCGACGAATCGTTCGTGACCGGCGAATCGATCCCGCGGGCGGCGTTTGTCGGCGATCGGGTCGTCGGCGGGGCCGTCCTCACCGACGGGACCTTGACCGTCGAAACCGACGGGGACTCGAGCACCCTGGATCGGCTCGTCGAGTTGCTGTGGGAGGTCCAGAGCGCCGAGAGCGGCGCCCAGCGGCTCGTCAACGCCTTCGCCGTGGCGTTCGTCCCGCTGGTGGTCCTGCTCGCGGGGGCCGCCGCCGGATTCTGGCTGCTGGCCGGCGAACCGGCGGGGTCGGCGCTGCTGATCGGCCTCTCCGTGCTGGTGGTCTCGTGCCCGTGCTCGCTGGGGATCGCGACGCCCCTGGCGCTGGCCGCGGGGAGCGAACGCGCGGCCGAAAACGGCGCGGCCGTCCTCTCGGCGAACGTCTTAGAGCGGATCACGGACTCTGAGATCGTCGTTTTCGACAAGACCGGGACCCTGACTACCGGCGAGATGACGGTCGAAACCGTCGTCGCCGACGACTCGGAGCGGGTCCTCGAGTACGCGGCGGCCGTCGAATCGCGGTCGAACCACCCGATCGCGGCGGCGATCGTGGAGGCGGCGCCGTCGGGTGGAGTGCAGGAAGGGGACCGCGAGATCGCCGATATCGAGCGCGAGGCGCGAGCCGTGTCGGGGACCGTCGACGGACAGCGGATTCGTGTGGGACATCCGGCGTCGTTCCGTGGTAGCTCGGAACCGGCGGACGAATCCGCGGGCGGTGCTCGAGCGTGGACGGTCACCGACCGCCTTGCGGAGGCCGTCGAATCCGCTCGAGAGGGAGGCTGTCGACCGATCGCCGTCGGCTGGGACGGCGCCGTCCGCGGTGTGATCGCGGTTCGAGACCAGCCGCGGGAAAACTGGGAGCGCGTCGTCAGCGAGGTGGCCAGCGCGGACGACGCGCGGCGGATCGTCGTCCTCACTGGCGACGACGAGCGTGCGACCGGCTGGTTGCAGGAGCATCCCGACGTCGACGACGTCTTCGCCGGCGTCCGTCCGGAGTCGAAGGAGGCCATCGTCCGCCGGCTCCGCGAGGACGGCACGACGACGGTGATCGGCGACGGGACCAACGACGCGCCGGCGCTGGCCCGCGCCGACATGGGTATCGCCCTCGAGAGCGGCACCGATATCGCGATGGACGCGGCCGATATCGTCGTCCGGGACGACGACCTCGAGTCGATTCCGGCAGTGTTCGAAGTCTCGCGCGCGACGCGCCGGCGAATCCGGCAGAACCTCGCGTGGGCAGCGGGCTACAACCTCGTGGCGATTCCGCTGGCGATGGCCGGCGCGATCAACCCGCTCATCGCCGCCGCGATGATGGGCGCGAGCAGCCTCGTCGTGGTCTTCAATTCGGGCCGCGGAGCGGTTCGGGGTCGCCGCGCCGGGGCGGACCGGTCTCGTCAGTGGGGCCCGCGTGCGGCTGGCGACGCTCGAGACGGTCGGTCCCCCGACGGACCGCGAGACGAGGCGGCCGGATAACTACCGGGTGCGATGTCGCGGGGTAATCGTACATGTACGGCAGGGGCCAGCGCGTCCGAGCGGGCGCGCTCGAGCGATTCCGAACTCAGAATCGGTGGTTGACTGGCTTCAAGCGGCGGCTCGAGCGGTGAACGTCTGACTGGCGTCAGACACACGTCAGAAAAAGACCACCGGTGTTTATACGTCAGAATGTGGCAGCGGTGTGCATGGATGGGGAGCAATCCATCAGTCTGCACGTAATCGAAGCGGTCGCAGCGTACGAAGGCGTCGAACCCGAAGCCCTCCGGTCGCCGCTACACTCGGCGATCGATCCCGACGCACTCGATGCGCTCTTCCGGTCGGCCGACGGCGAACAGGGCGCCGTTTCGGTCGAGTTCACGTACAAGGGGTATCGAATTCAGGTCGACGGACCGGACGCGATCACCGTCAGCGAGCCGGCTCGAGAGGCCGATCCGCAGAAGGAAGCCGTTTGAATTCTCGTCGCGTCGCGCGACGCGATGGGCCGCGGTCCGATCGGTGAAACCGAGTAGCCTAGCGGTTCTCCGACGGTGACAGGTCGTCGGCCCACGCCGCAGGGAGGATGCGCAGCAGGCCGTCGGTCGCGAGCTCGTCGGTCGTCACGAACAGAATGTCGTCGCCGCCGGCGACGGCGGTCCCGCCGCCGAACACCCCGTCCCAGTGGTCGAGGACGGCGTCGGGGATCGGGAGCTCGCGAACGTCCGCGCCGATTTCGCTGCTGGCGACGTAGTCCACGCCGTCGCGGCCCTGGATCGCGTCGAAGTCTACGGCGACCAACACCCCGTCGTCCCGGTCGCGGATTCCCCAGAACGCCTCGCTCGAGTGGGCCAGATAGCCCTGGTTGAACGCCCGCTGTGGCGCCGGGACCTCGCGGCTCTGCCGGTCGAGGGCCGCCTCGCCCAGCCGGTCGATAGCCTCGGTTTCGGCGCTATCGCCGGCGTCAGCGCCCTCCTCGGCCGTCGACTCGTCGCTCGTCCCTTCTTCGGTACCGACAGCCCCCGTTTCGCGGTCGGTCGCTTCCGTTAGATCCTCGCTGTCGACGCCGGTATCGGCGATCTCGCGCTGGTCGACCGACGTCGACTCGAGGTCAGGTTCGGACTCGAGCCCCGATCCTACGTCCTCGACAGTCGGGGACGTGTCCGCGACGTCCGCGGCCGCGTCGCCGGCAGCGCGGTCGTCCGTCCCGACGCCGCCGGCCTCGTCGATTGCACCGACGTCGGGCCGGGTGTCTCCCACGTCGCTTTGCTCGACGGGGGGCTCCTCGCCGCGACTGTAGGACCGCCGCTGGCCGATCGCGGCCCCGACGAACCCGGCTCCCAGAATGAGCCTGTTAAGCCCGCGCTCGCGATCGCCGGCCACGAGCGCTCGGACGCCGCTGAGGAGGCCCGCCCCGCCGATGATCGCCGTCACCGTGCCCGATTCGACGCCGCGCCGGAGCGGCGACGTCGCCCTCGAGACATATTCGCGGCCGCGTTTCGCCGCGGTTCGTGCGGTATCGGCTGCTGACTCCGGCTCCGGTTCCGGTTCCGCTCGTGCGCTGGGATCGGTCTGGTTCACACCGATCTATTCGGTCGCGACGCACAAATCCTCACTGCGCACCTACCATAGAGATGAAGGGAATGACATCCGGTTGCCGCTGAATCGGCGCTCCGTGTCTAGCATCCACCAGCTATTGCCGACTGTCGGTCTCAATAGGGTCTCTCGTCTCGAGTACCAGTTCGAGTCTTCTCGGGTTTGAATGTCGGTGCTCGAGTTGTCGATATCTCGGCGCTGCTCGACTCGCGTGCATATTCAGGAAACACGTTCTATCGATGTGCAACCAAGGTTTTGAGGGAGAAGGAAAGGGATCTCAAGTAAATCACTCAAACCCGATCTGACAACAGAATTAACTACTATTTTCTGATTCAGAGGCCGCTTCAGGATCAAATTCAACATGTGTATCTAATATAGCTTTTCGATATCTGTTCTTCATTCTATATTCTTCGAGTTCGAGAATCACAGTCTCCAACTCTGATTTCAGATGTTTTATTTGAGATTTTAATTCCTCCTCTACTAAATCGGGGTTTTCAGCAATAATATGGGATTCTTCTTCGAGCATTATACGAGAATCATGTGGGTTTCGGTTAGCTGCCTCTTCATATTCAAAAATATATTCTAATTTATCGTATATTAGACTGAATTTTGAACATTGAAATGATAGACTGATATATAGATTAGGATCGTTAATCTTCGTTGCTTCATAGGCTGCAGTATCTGGTGATTGACCCTGGAAAACCATCATAGGGTTCTCATACTCGTACTCATTCAGGTCATCTTCCATCGTCTTGATCTTCAAATAGTTATCAATCATCTCCATATGAATTGCTGCAAACAAGGTACGTTTTTGATAAAGGGATCGACCGAGGATGATTGCAGTTGCTCCTGCCAAAGATGACAGGATGATCGTCACTAATGAACCGATATGCGGAAAAAACACCTCTAAAATAGCGTTGATATCGGTAAGTAGGTCAGTCATTTAGTAAATAAATAACCTCAAATTACAATATATTCTTTGGGCCCCATCGAGGACGGAACTACAACCAGAAAGGGCCAGCATCCTCTATTGTACAGGCGTAGTTGCCGAAAACAGGCTGCAGAATAGTGTTGCCACTACCGAGGCTATTTCAGCCACAGAACGAACACCAGTGAGGGCCCTACCGGATTCGAACAACGCCGACGGCTCGCGACGCTCGCCGTCGTCTCGTTCGAACCGTGAGGAGTCATTCCGCGAGCCTCGCGCCATGCTCGGCTCGCTCCATGGGCCCTAACGGATTCGAACCATTGACCACTCGGTTATGAGCCGAGCGCTCTAACCAGACTGAGCTAAGGGCCCGCTCGCACCCGGAAGAAAACGTGGCCGGCAGTTAACCCTTACTCTCTGCCGGTCTGGGTTCGCTCGAGGGTGCTCGCCGCCCGCCGAACCACCCCCACGAACACCCGGTGTCACATCCACAGCCGAACTGCCGCCGGCGACGGGCCTATGTGGCAGCCGACCGAACGACCGATAATGGCGGATCGGCGTCGGCTCGAGCGATTCCTCCGATCGAAGCTGCGGGAGGCGGGCGAGCAGTACGAACAGCTGCGCGAATCGACCGACGGGCAACTCGAGGAGGCCCGCGAGGCCTACGAGGTGGCGAAGAACGCTCGCGGGCTACCCTCGGACGAGGAGGACCGGGCGAAGATCGTCTGCCGGCGCTATGCCGAGCGCCGGGCGGCGATGCTCGACGACCAGTTCCGGCCGGCCTGCTACGAGGCGGGCCACCCCGACTGCGAGGGGTGTGCCGAGGACGTTCGCGAGGGCCGGATCGAAACCTGGGAGTGACCGTCGCGCTTCCAGTAGCTAGACGGGTTCGATCTCCGGAGCGGTTCTCGGAATCGAAGCGGATGATTCGGGAGGGACACCACCACGCCGAACCGGTTCGCTGTCAGCGCGCTTCGCTTCCCTCTCGACAAAACCTCGAGCTCGAGCGCGCGGAGTTGCGACGAAAACCGGTCCCGTCACGGCGGGTGCTCGACCCGCTCTCAGGTCGTCCGCCCGCGGGAAGCGGACACTTCTTCGTCCGTCTGCGTCGCCGTGTCCCCCAATTCGTCGGAAAAGCCGGCGTCCGATTCTCGACCGGGCGTCGGGCCGTCGCGACCGATCACTCGGGACCCGCGGGGTCGGTCTCAGCGGTGCCGTCGCCGTCGGACGGCCACACCGCCCAGACGACGATCGCGAGCACGATCGCGAGACCGAGGACAACCCCCTCGAGGACCGAGAGTTCGATGCCGAACCACGAGAGCGCGGTGCGGAGTTCGACGACGATCGGGATGACGATCGCCGTAACGACGAGGAGGCCGGCCTTGGAGATGCGCATCTACGGAATCACCCCACGGACGGTCTCGAGGACGGTCGTGGTATCGGGGACGAGCGTGAGCTGTCGCCCGTCGATACCGGGACCGAACAGGCCGCCGCTCTCGACGATGCTCGCGAGCGGGAGCGTGTACGCGAAGATCACGAGGACGATGGCGATGGCGGTCCAGAGCTTGAGGTTGTCGAGGATCGCCGGCGCGTCCTCGGGACCCGAGAGCGTTCCGGCGTAGGTGTTGTCCGGAATCGCGGCGCTGGTCCCGTCGCCGTTGAACGACGTCATGATCATGTTCAGGAGGAACAGGGCCAGCGAGACGGTCAGGATCGCGGCGCCGAGGGCGACCTGGGCGTTGATCTCGCCGACGGTCCCGGCCGCGGGTTCGAACGCGAAGTTCTCGTACTGCGGTTCGGCGGTCCGGCGGGGCATCCCGAACAGCCCCGAGCGGTGCATCGCGTTCGACATGAACGTCATGCCGATGAACCACAGCAGGACTTGGCCCAGCGCGACCGAGCGGTTCCACAGGGCCTTGCCGGTCACCTGCGGGATGAACCAGTAGGCCGCGGCCATGAACGTCAGCGCGACGGCGGTGCCGACGGTGAGGTGGAAGTGGCCGACGACCCACCAGGTGTTGTGGACGAGGTAGTTGATGTTCATCCCCGCGTTGATCATGCCGGAGAAGCCGGCCGCGGCGAACATCAGGCCCGCCAGCGCCATGCCGGTAAAGACCGGGTCGCGCCACGGCAGCGCTCTGAGCCAGCCGAAGTAGCCCTCGCCGCCGCGCTGGCGCGCGCCGTGTTCCATGCTTGCGACGACGGTAAAGGCCGTCAGCAGGCTCGGCAGCAGCAGGAACATCGTGTTCGTCATCGCGATGAACTTGTACCCCTCCGCGATGCCGGGGTCCAGATACTGGTGGTGGATGCCGAGCGGCGTCGAGAGCAGCAGGAACAGCACGAAGACGACGCGCGCGAGCGGGTCGCTAAAGAGCTTCCCGCCGGAGAGCTTCGGCAGCATGATGTACCACATCATGTACGCCGGCATCAGCCAGAAGTAGACGACCGCGTGGCCGAAGTACCAGAACAGCGTCCGGGTCAACAGCGGGTTCACGGAGTCGACGACGCCGAGCGACCACGGCAGCAGGAAGACGAGAATCGACAGGGCGACGCCGAACGTACAGATGTACCAGAACAGCGTCGTCGTCAACACCATGAACGTCGGCAGCGGGATCCGCTCGTCGGGGTTCTCCGCCCGCCAGGCCCACCACGTCCGGAACCAGTCGACGCCGGCCAGCCAGGAGCCGACGACGAACAACACCAGTCCGAGGTAGAACAGCGGGTGTGCCTGCAGCGGCGAGTAGAACGTAAAGAGCACGTCCGCGTACAGCTCCGAGCCGAGAATCGACGGCGGTTCCTCGAGGAAGCCGGCGAAGATCGTGACGCCGACGAGCACCGTGCCGACGACCATCATGGCGTACCACGACCAGGTGAAGCGGGTGTCGACGACGCCCCGCTCGAGGCTGGTCGTCACCGCCCAGGTGAAGACCCCCACGAGGAAGAAGATCGTGAACGTGATCGCCAGCAGGACGCCGTGGGCGGTCAACACGGTGTAGTAGTCCGCCGACTCGATGAACCGGAGGACGTCCGTCCGGTGGAGCGCCTGTACGAGGCCGAGCAGGCCGCCGATAGCCAGCGCGAGGAACGAACTCCAGAAGGCGGCCTTGATGACCTTCGCTTCCGCGGGGAACTGATCGACGTAGGCGTTACGCATCGCCGTCACCTCCGTCTCCGCCCGCAGAGTCGTCGGTCCCGTCGTCCGACCCGTTCACCGCCGAGAGCGTGCCGCTTTCTTCCTCGTCGTCGACGGTCATTGTCCAGTCGTGGTCGCCGTCGCCCAGTTCCGCGGTGTCGACCGCGAACTCGACGGACTCGCTGCCGGCGCCCTCGATCGCGACGGGTTCTTCGTACTGCTGGTCGCCGATCTCGAGGGCCGCGGTCGTCTCGAGGTCGGTCTGCATTCCGTCGCTGACGGTCGCGTTGATCGTCGTTTCGTTGCCCGCCTCGACCTCGTCGGGGGCTTCGACGTCCAGTTCGGTCATGTCGAACTCGTCCTCGGGAACGACGTTCAGTTTGCCTTCCATGTCGTGGTGACCTGCGCCGCAGTACTCGTTACAGAGGATGCCGTACTCGCCGGGTTCGTCGAACTCGACGGTCATCTGCGAGACTTCGCCGGGGATGACCATCGTGTTGATGTTCGTGCCGACCACGGAGAAGCTGTGGGTCACGTCTCGACTCGTCACGTAGAACGTCACTTCGCTGTTTGCCGGCACGTCGATTTCCTCAGGGAAGTACGACCACGCCTGCGCGACGACGGCGACCTCGTACTCGTTGCCGCCGACGTGTTCGACGCCGGTGTCGCCGAACCGCTCGTGGTCGTTGATCTCGTCGGGGTCGATCGAGCCGCCGTCGTCGTCGACCATCGCGATTCCGGGCCCGACCGCGCCGTAGGTGATCGTCGCGATGAAGCCGACGATCAACACCATCGCCGCGACCAGCCAGATCTTCTCGTAGGTGTGGATGTTCATGCCAGCCCCACCACCGTCAGGAGCGACCCGACGACCGTCGGGCCGTTGCCGAGGAACTCGACGAAGTACATGAACAGCCACAGCAGTACCAGTATCGCGAAGTAGATCGCGATCAGGATCAGCGTCCCGATCGGATCGTACTCGTCGTGACCGAGCTCGCGCACGATATCGGGCTCGTCGGCACCCATATCGCGTGCCCGATCGGTTTTCGTCGATTCTGTCGCCGAACTCATACGGAGGGATAGGGAAGGGGGAATACTTACGATCCGACCGAAGTTCCCACGGATCGGGAAGTACGACGGGTCTTTAGGTAGTCGACACCCCCACTGAGCAGTATGACTCTCGAGACCGCCACGCCGCGACGCGTGGCCGCCGTCGCCTTGCTTGCGATCGTTCCGGTGTTCGTCTACGGGAGCACCCACTCCGCAGTGGCCGGCCTCGTCAGCGCGATCAACGTCCTGCTCATCTACGGGTCGCTGTACGTGGCCTTCTCGCCGGTCGAGGAATCACACGGACACGGACACGGACCCGCCGAAGGGAACGGAACCACCGGCTGAGTTCGAGCGTCCCGACTCGGCATCGTCTTCCTCGCCCTCGGCTCCGTCCCGCACCAGCGCGGGCTGCTGCCGCACGGCGTTGACCCGCCGTCACCGCCGTTACCGTTCACACGAGCTACCGACATGAGTCGAGACCCAGATCGTCACCCGGAATCACCTGCCCGCGCGTCCGCATCGGCTGTCGGTTCGGTGAGCGACGCCGACCCCGCCAGCGCAGCCGCCGAAGCGGAACCCGACGCCTGCGACCTCTGTGACCTCCGGACGCCGCCCGAGCCGATCACCGCGTCCGACGTCGACGGCACCTTCTGCTGTCGGGGCTGTCTCGAGGTCGCGCGAGCCCTCGAGCAGCACGACGACGCCCCCGAGGAGTCGGCGGTACGGTCGCGAGCCGCCGGGGACGAGACCGATGCGGACGGTCGCGACCTCGACGGCCTCGACGGCGAGGACGCCTTCCTCGCGGTCGAGGGCATGCACTGCTCGACCTGCGAGGCGTTCCTCGAGTCGGTCGCCGAGCGCGAGGCGGGCGTGCTGGGCGCGGCGGCGAGCTACGCGACGGACACGATCCGGATCGTCTACGACCCCGACCGGCTCGCGGCCGACGACCTCCCCGAGATCGTCTCGGGCTACGGCTACACCGCGACCGACCGGTCGGGCGCCGACAGCGACGCGAGCGACGACGACGGGCTCGCGCGGCTGCTGCTCGGCGGCTTCTTCGGCATGATGGTCACGGTGTGGTACGTCCTCTTTCTCTACCCGACCTACTTCGACCTCGAGCCGGTCGTCGCCTTCGGCGGCGACGAGCTCGCGTTTCTGTCCGCGAACATCTGGGTGTTCACGTCCGTTATCCTCTTCTACACCGGATACCCGATCCTCCGGGGCGCGTACGTCAGCCTCCGGGCGGGTCGGCCGAACATGGATCTGCTCGTCGCGACGGCCGCGCTCGGCTCGTACGGCTACAGCGCGGTCGCGATCGCCCTCGGGGAGAGCCACCTCTACTTCGACGTCACCGTCGCCGTCGTCCTCGTCGTCACCGCGGGCACCCACTACGAGCGGGCGGTCAAGCGCCGCGCGACGGGACTGCTCTCGGAGCTGACCGAACGGCAGGTCGACGAGGCCCGCCTCGAGAGCGGCGAGACCGTCCCGCTCGAGGCCGTCGAGCCCGGCGATCGGCTGCTCGTCCGCCCCGGCGAGCGGGTCCCCCTCGACGGCGAGGTCGTCGAGGGGACCGCGGCCGTCGACGAGTCGCTGGTCACGGGCGAGTCCCTGCCGGTCCGGAAGACCCCCGGGGACGAACTCCGCGGCGGCACCGTCGTCACCGACGCGCCGCTCGTCGTCGCGGTCGGGGACGAGGCCGAGAGCACCCTCGATCGGCTCGTCTCCCTGCTCTGGTCGATCCAGAGCGCCCGGCCCGGCGTCCAGCGGCTCGCGGACAAGCTCGCGACGGTGTTCGTCCCGCTGGTCGTCGCCCTCGCCGTCGGGACGGCCGCCGTCCTGCTCGCGACCGGTTCGAGTCCGTCGACCGCCCTCCTGGTCGGGTTGACGGTCGTCATCGTCTCCTGTCCCTGCGCGCTCGGGCTGGCGACGCCGCTGGCGATCGCCGCGGGCGTCCAGGCCGCCGCGAAGCGCGGGATCGTCGTCGCCGCGGAGGCGATCTTCGAGGACGCTCCGGACGTCGACGTCGTCGTGCTGGACAAGACGGGGACGCTGACGACCGGGCGGATGGCCGTCGAGGACGTCCACACCGTCGACGGGACCGACGGCGACGAGCTACTCCGGCGGGCCGGCGCGGTCGAATCGCTGTCGGAGCACCCGATCGCCGCCGCCGTCGCCGAGGCGGCGCCCGTCGCCGCGGCCGACGGGGGCGATCTCGAGGCCGAAACTGGCGAGGACGACGGCGACCTCGAGACCGGCGCCAACGGTTCTGCAGCCGCCGCAGCCGTCGACTCGTTCGAACGGGCCGACCGCGGCGTCAGCGGCGTCGTCGACGGCGACCGCGTCGTCGTCGGCCACCCCGACTACTGCCGCGAGCGCGGGCTGTCGGTTCCCGACGCCCTCGAGGCCCCGATCGACGACGCCCGCGCAGCCGGCCGGGTTCCGGTCGCCGTCGGCTGGGACGGCCGAACCCACGGGGTGATCGCGGTCGGCGACTCGGAACGCGAGGAGCTCGACGCGGCGCTCGAGACGCTCTCGTCGGGCCGCGAGGTCGTCGTTCTCACCGGCGACGAGGGGCCGACCGCCGAGCGGTTCCGCGCGGTCGACGGGGTCGACGAGGTCTTCGCGGGCGTCCCGCCGGAAGCGAAGGCCGAGACCGTCGACCGCCTCCGGGCGCGGGGGACGATCGCGATGGTCGGCGACGGGAGCAACGACGCGCCCGCGCTGGCCGCCGCCGACGTCGGGATCGCTATGGGCGGCGGGACGGAGCTCGCGACCGAGGCGGCCGACGCCGTGATCGTCGGCGACGACCTCGAGGCGGTCGCGGTGACGTTCGACGTCGCCGCGGGGACCCACCGGCGGATCCGCCAGAACCTCGCGTGGGCGTTCTGCTACAACGGGGTCGCGATTCCGCTGGCGATCGGCGGCCTGTTGAACCCGCTGTTCGCGGCCGTCGCGATGGCCGCGAGCAGCGCCCTCGTGGTGGCGAACTCGGCGCGGTCGCTCGGCTCGAGGGAGTGAGTCGTTCGGAATCCGGAGCCGATCGCTCGAGTGCTCAGTGCTCGTCTCTATCCGTCCCGCCAGCTTCGGGGCCGTCCGCGTCGTCAGCCGTCACGACCCGCTCCACCCGCCGGCGCTCACCGTCCTCGTAGACGTACGTTTCGTCGTCGGCTTCGCCCTCCGTTCGCCGGTGGCTGCCGTCGCAGAAGGGAAACGAGTCCGAGAGCCCGCACTGACAGACCGCCACGTCGCCCTTTTCGTCGTCGATATCGTCCGGATCGAGCTTTTTCGGGCCGGTGCCCTCGAGTTCGACGAGTCGCGTCATGGGCGCCACTCGGTGCCGGAGCGGCAAAAACGGTCGCTCGTGTTCGAAGTTCGAGCGACGACGGCCGCGGCCGGAACTCGAGTCAGTTCGAACGGCACCCGTCGCTGCGGGGCGTTCGGCCGCGTGAACGGCAAGATTCTTGGTCGTCGTCGCGCATTCCGAACGTGACAACAGCTATGAGTTCCTACGCCGTGGAGACCCCGACCACGATCGCGCTCGCCGTCGTCAAGACCCTCGTTCTGATCGTCGGCGGGGTCATCACGTACTTCGCGTACAAGGCCTACCAGCGGACGCGCCAGCGGCCGCTCGGCTACCTCGCGGGCGGGTTCGGCCTCGTGACGCTCGGGCTCTTTCTCGCGGGCCTGCTGACCGAACTGCTCGGGGTCACGCTCATGGTGGGCATCCTGCTCGAGAGTCTGCTGGTGCTGGCCGGCTTTCTCGTGATCGCCTACTCGCTGTACGCGACGTAACGTCGGCGTTCACGTTGATTTCTGCATCCCGCACTATTTTAATCCGCGGCCACGGACCGTGAACCAGACTATGGCCTACAACACCGCGACGAAGACCGATCCGGAATCAGTCGTTCCCGAAGACGCCGGCGGCATGTGGTTCCTCAAGGAGGAACTCGACAGCGACCAGGTCGGCATCTCGATCCTCGAACTCGAGCCGGGCGCCGACGGGATGGAACACGACGAGAGCGAGACCGGACAGGAGGAGATCTACTACGTCGTCAGCGGGACGGTCGAGGTCGCGCTGACCGACGCCGACGAGACGGTCACCCTCGAGGCCGACGAACTCATTCGCATCGATCCCGAGGAGAGCCGCCAGCTCTCCAATGTGGGCGACGAACGGGCGAAGCTCGTGCTGGTCGGCGCGCCGCTGTAAGCCGACAATCGCGTCTCGGTTACGAACAGTGATGGCAACCCCTAGGCAGCCGATTTCTCGAGTCGCGACGGATACCAGCCGCCGGTTCGGATTGAACGTCGTCGGGCAGCGTCTCCGTCTCGAGGCCCGCCCACTACACACGATCATGTTCGGGGCCGAAGCTTTCGGCCCGGAGTCGCTTCGTTCGAATACGCGGTTTAGGACGGCCTAAACCGGCGGTTGTCGGCAGCCGCGGGGCTGTCGTCCGACCGGGTAAACGGCCGTCTCGAGGTGACTACCGATGGAACACGTACAATTCGACCCGGACGCACGACTCGGCGACCTCGTCGCATCGAACCCCGAATACGCCCGCGTTTTCGAATCGCTCGACATCGACTACTGCTGCGGCGGCGCTACGTCGCTGGCGACGGCCTGCGAGGAAGCTGACCTCGCGCTCGAGCGGGTCGCCGAACGTCTCGACGGCGCCGACGGAGCGCCCGACCGCGAGCACGAGTGGGACTCCCCGACCCAGCTCGCGAACGTCATCGTCTGGGACCACCACCGACCCCTGCGGCGGAACCTCCCCGACCTCGAGGCCCTCGTGGAGAAGGTCGCCGACGTTCACGGCGACTCCCACCCGGAACTGCAGGAGGTCGAAAGCGAGTTCCAGGACCTCGTCGACGACATGTTCCATCACATCGACGACGAGGAACAGAACGCCTTCCCCGTGATCAAGAAGCTCGATACGGGGGCCGACCTGACGGCCGACGAGCGAGCGCGGATCGAGGACGAGATCGACCACCTCGAGGCGGAACACAGCGAGACCGCGGACCGCCTCGAGCGCATCAACGATCTCACCGACGGCTACGCGGTTCCCGAGGACGCCTGCGCCAGCTACCGGCGCATGCTCGAGCGACTGGAGAACCTCGAGCGGGACACGCACATGCACGTCCACCGGGAGAACAACGTGCTGTTCCCGAAGGCGGCGGACCTGCTGGCCGAGCGCTGACGGCTGTGCTGTGGTCGGCGACCGAACGGCTGCGTCGAGAGCGGCGACCGAACGGCCGCCGGCTCACTCCCAGTCGATCTCCTCGCCGCGGCTCGACTCCCGCAGGATGAACGGGCCGATCGCCAGCGTCCGCTTGGCCACGGTCGCGATCCGGAGGATGAAGGAAATCAACAGCAGGAACGGGACGACCGCGACGGTCGCGGCCGCCGCGACGATCCAGACGAACGCGTCGATCCCGAGGGCGGTTCCGCGCACGACGTTCGGCTCGAAAAAGAGGATCATCGACATCGTGACGACCAGCGCGGGGACGGCGACGTACATCATCGCCCGCGAGAGGTTGATCAGCTCCCACTGGAAGTACAGCGTCTTGAAGTGTTCGCGAGCGAGGCCGAACAGCTCGAGCGACTCGAGGAGGTCGTCGTAGGCGGCGTGGGTCTCCTCGGTGAACGAGTCCGCGTGGGCGTTTCGGATCCGGCGCAGCCGGAAGATCTTCCACGAATAGTTGTAGTCCAGCGCCGCCTTGAGCACGTCGTACGTGCCGAACTGGGCGTCCTCGAGGTCTCCTCGAATCGAGTCGGCGTGGGTCGTGACGTTGTCGACGAAGTCGTCGACGCGGTCGGCGAACTCCTCGTCGTGACCGTCGGAAACGGCGGCCCGGAAATCGTTCGCCCGCTCCTCGGACGCGGCGACGATGGCCCGCACGAACGAGGCCGGTTCCGGCGGGCTGATCGGCGCGTCGATCGACGACTCGACGTCCTCCCTGAAGTCCATCGCGCCGGAGAACCGCTCGCGCTGGTCCTCGACGGCGCCGAGCTCCTGCGAGAGCACCAGCGAGTTGATGGTGATGACGAGCGTCACCCCGGTGATCAGCGCGGTCACGAGGGCCTGAAAGACGGTCTCGATCGGGTCCCGTGCGCCGACGAGCGCCTGCAGCGAGACGGGGCTGAACCGAGCGACGGCGAGCAGACCGACGAAGACGAACAGCGCGAGCGCGGCCGTGACGAGCCACCGGTTGGCGTTCAACAGGAGCCAGTGTTTCGCCGTCGGTGACGTGCTGCGCTCGGCCATCGTGTCGCCGGGCTGGGAGCCGTCGTCGCTCATCGCTGGAGACCGAGGGTACCACGGACCGGCGGAAATAGCTACGGCCGGCGCGGCCCCGACGGCCGGCCGAGCGGTGCGGCGAGCGAGCGTCTCCCTCACCCGAGATCCTCGTCGCGCTCCGACTCCCGCAGGATGAACGGGCCCATCGCGAGCGTCCGCTTCGCGACCGTCGCGATCCGAAGGATGTAGACGATGAAGACGACGAACGGGGCGATGCCGACGACGAAGCCGGCGCTCGTAACCCAGACGAGGTTGTCGGCCCCGAGCGTCGTCCCGGGCAGCGCCTGCCCGTCGATGTACATCATCAGCAGCGCCATGACGGCGAGGGCCGGCACGGAGACGTACAGCAGCGCCCGCGAGAGGTTGATCAGTTCCCACTGGAAGTACAGCGTCTTGAAGTGCTCGCGGGCCGGGCCGAAGAACTTCAGCAACTCGATCATCTCGTTGAGTTCGTCCTCCGCATCCTCGGAGAGGTCGTCGCCGTGGTCGGCGCGGATCTTTCGGGCGTCGTAGATCTTCCGCGAGTAGTTGAAGTTCAGTGCGTTCCAGATCACGTCGAAGGTCCCGAACTGGGCGTCCTCGAGGTCGTCCTTGACGACCTGTGCGTTCTCGACGGCGTCGTCGACGTAGTCCGCGACCTTCGACTGAATCTCGTCGCCGTGATCGCGCGCCACCGTCTCCTCGAGGTCGTTCGCCTCCTCCTCGACGCCGTCGACGAGTTCGTAGAGGAAGGCGGCGGGTTCGGGCGGGGTCACGTCCTCCTTCTCGAGCGAGTCCTCGAGATCCTGACGGAAGTCCATGGCGTTCTGCATGCGATCCCGCTGGTCGCCGATGGCGCCGAGTTCCTGCGAGAGGACGAGCTGGTTTATCGTGACGACGATCGACGTGCCGGTGATGATCGCCCCGATGAACGCCGAGAAGATCCAGAACGTGCCGTTGTGCCGCGCGACGATTATCCGCAGGGGCGTGAGCCCCAGCCAACTGGCCCCGACCAGGACGACGAACACGATCGCCAGCACGGCCGCCGTGAAGAGCCAGCGATTCAACCGGAGCAACAGCCACAGTCGTAGACCGCCGACGCCGGCCCGTTGGCTCAACACGCCGCTCGAGTCCGAATCACTCATTCCCTGCGGGACGAACGACGGCGGCGAGTAAAATACCCCGCCCGGAAGGCGACAGGACGGGAAGCGGGCGACCGTCGTGGGACGCCCTCGGCGCCCTCGGATCGCCGATCGACCGCGTCCGTCAGTCCTCGCCCTCCACCTCGACGCGGGGCACGAACGGCCCGAAGTCGGCCGTCCGGCTCGAGATCGACGCGATGCGGAACGTGTAGACCAGGAGTACGATAAAGGGGAGGAAGACGAACGTGACGGCGCCGCTGACGACGAGCACGAGGACGGTCCGATCGCCGACGGCGCCGACGATCGCCGGGTAGGCCATCGTGAAGAGCCCGCCGCCGAGCAGCGTCGGAAAGCCGACGACTAGGAGGAGCTTCGAGAGGGAGGCCAGTTCGTACTGCATGTACAGCGTCTTGAACGTCTGGCGGGCGATCGCGACGTGGCCGAGCAGTTCGACGAGAAACTCGAGGGTCTCGAGGGCCTCGTCGGGGAGCTCCTCGGCGTGGTCCGCCCGGATCCGGCGGGCGGCGTAGAGGTGGGCGCCGTTGAAGTGGCCGAGCACCGACGACAGCGTTTCGAACGTGCCGAAGTCCGTCCCCTCGAGCGATTCGGTGACGATCGCTCCCTCGTCGGCGACCGCGTCGACGAAATCCTCGAGGCGCGCGGCGACCGCCGGATCGTCGATCCGGTCCGCGACCGGGCGCAGCGTCTCCGCGCGCTCGGCGACGGTCGCGACGATCAGCTGGAGGAAGTCGGCCGGCGCGGCCGGGCTCACGGATTCCCCGGTCAGTTCCTCGACCTCGCGGCGGAACGAGGCCATCCCCTCGAACCGGTCCTCGAGGTCGCCGGGCCAGCCGAGCTCCTGCGAGAGGACGAGCTGGTTGATCGCGAGCACGATCGTGATGAAGGGGAGCGTGCCGCCGACGATCGACGCGACGAGCGTCGTCGCGGTTCCCGGATCGGTGACGGGGATGTAGCCGGCGAGGCCGATGCCGGCGCAGGTGCAGAAGACGACGATCGAGAACGCCCCGACGAGCGCGTACCGGTTCCCGTCGAGGAGGATCCACCGCTTGATCGGCGATTCGCGGAGGCGCTCGTGCACCAGATCGCTCCGACTGACCGCCTCGTCGACCCGTTCGTCGGCGTCCATACCCCGCATCTCAACGACCGCGGGAAAAAGCGTACGCTCGGTACGGAGCGACTAGACGGACCGATCGCGTCCCGGTTGCGGTCGCGGCGTCCGGTCCCGCCCCGATCGCCGCTGCGACCGCGACCGCGGCGCTCACAGAGCGAGTTAGCTGCGTGCAAACGACGGCAACACTTGTACGACCGGCGCTGGTGTGTCGATCCGTATGAGCGAGTCCGACGGGAGCGCCGAGACGTCGAACGCGATGGTCGATCGCGTTCCCGGCGGCCGCCCGGTGCTGTGGTTTCTGGTCGAGGGGAACCGAGTCCTCGTGGCCGGCGCGATGCTCGCCGTCTCGTACGTCATCCTCGTCGCCCTCGGCGAGTTCGGTCCCGGCTCCATCTCGAAGCTGTTCGACCCCGCGCCGATCTCCGCCGTCTTCACCCCGACCATCATCGGGATCATCATGGGCGTCACCCTCGTGTTGACGTTCAACCAGTTCGTCCTCGCGGAGGAGCTCGGCCCGGTCGACGAGCAGCGCGAACGGATGGCGGGTGCGCTCGAGTTCCGGCGGGACGCCGAAGACGCCGTCGATCGGACGACCAGTCCCCCCGAACCCTCCGCGTTCCTCCGAGGGCTCGTCGAAGCGACCGGCGACCGCGCCGACGAACTCCTCGCCGCGCTCGAGTCGTCCCCGGACCTCGACGAATCGGTTCGCGAAGACGTCCGCGAGTACGCCGAGGGGATCGCGGTCGACGCCGACCGGGTCGCCGACAGCCTCGAGGGAAAGGAGTTCGGGCGGTTCGAGGTCGTCAAGGCTGCCCTCGAGTACAACTACTCCTGGAAGATCTACACCGGCAACCGAGTTCGCAACCGACACGAGGGGGCGCTTCCCGACGCCGTCGACGACGAACTCGAGGAGTTGCTCGAGGTGCTCGGGTTCTTCGGGCCGGCCCGCGAGCACTTCAAGACGCTGTACTTCCGGTGGGAGATCATCACCCTCTCGCGGGCGCTGGCGTACCTCGCGCTGCCCGCGCTGGCGGTCTCGGCGTACATGATCCTCGTCTTCGAGGTGGGCGACGTAACGGGGACGACGGCGGGCTTCGATCACGGCCTGCTGATCATCGGCCTCTGCTTCGCCGTCGGCGTGACGCCGTTTGCGATCTTCCTGTCGTACATCCTCCGGATCGTCACGGTTGCGAAGTGGACGCTCGCGATCGGCCCCTTTATTCTGCGGGAGACGGACCGCGGTTCGGACGTCGGATGGAAGTAGCGTAACGCCTACCGATCCTCGCCGTACTCCACGTCGAAGGGTCCTTCGTCGGGGTCTTTCTGCGGAATCATCGGGCCGACCGACGCGGTGCGGCGCGTGACCGTCGCGGTCCGCAGAATGTAGGAGACCAACAGCGCGAGCGGCGAGAGGACGACGACGATCAGCACGCTCACCACGTAGGGGAGGACGGCGGCGCTGACGCTCGGCCCGGCGAAATCGGCGTACAGGAGGCCGACGAGGATCGCCGACAGGATCGACGGCACCCCGCAGTAGATCGTCAACTGCGAGAACCGGGTGAGCTCCCGCTGCAGGTACGTCGTCTTGAACTGCTCGCGGGCCACGTTGAACAGCTTCAGGGAGCCGATCAGCTCGTCGAACTGCTCCGTCGCGGCCGGCGTCAGCGAATCGGCGTACTCGTTGCGCAGGTGCGTCGCGACGTACAGCTGCCAGGCCTCGTCGTAGTTGATCGCCGCTGAAACTGCCGAGAACGTCCCGAACGACGACTGCTCGAGCGTCTCGTCGACCCGATCGGCCCGCTCTCGAACACTGTTGGTGTACCGCGTGACCGTCTCGCGAACCTCACGGTCGTCGTTGTCCGCGACGGTGTCGGCGAGCTGGACCGCCTCGTGGCGGATCGATTCGATGATCAGATCGAGGACCCGGGTCGGTGCGGCCGGCGTCGCGGGGATGGCCGCTTCCGTCGCTACGTCCTCGCGGAAGTCCACGACGCTCTCGAACCGGTCGCGCGCCTTTCCCGCCGAACTGAACTCCTGGGAGAGGATGAGCTGATTGACCGAGACGACCAGCGTCACGAGCGAGAACGTCCCCGCGATCATCCCGCTGGCGACGCGCGTGACGGAGTTCGGATTGACGAAGTTGATAACCCCGAGTTCGTGCAGCGCGACGACCAGCGCGAAGATGACCAGCGAGACCAGTCCCGCGACCGCTAATCGATTCCCCTGAATCAGGAACCACTCGTGGAACTGCGTCACCGGCCCCGCCTGCCTCCCCACGTCGGCCCCGTAGGACTCGAGCGTCTCGTCGGTCTCGGTCTCGGAGGACCCCATACCGACACGTTCCACGCACCCGACAATAAGGGCCTGCGTTGCACACATCACCGGCGCGGAGACCGGTCCGCGGCACGCAGCGAGTCGACCGCCGCGGGTCGCTGACAGTCTCGACCGTTGATACGATCGCCCGTCCCGTTCCGAGACCCGCTTTCAGCGTTCAGGGCCTACACTGAAATGCGTCGGCGGTGTCGCGCTAGTACATGCTCGGTGAGGGAAACGACCTGTCCACGAGGGATCGAGGGCGATGACGCGCTCGGAGTCGACGAGCCGGTCACGCCGCCGCGTCCTCGCGTCGCTCGGTGCGGGCGTCGTCGCGGCGGCCGGGGCCGGCTGTACCGGCAGCGGCGGTCTCGACGGCGAGCCGTCCTACGAGGAGGGCAACGTCGGCGACGTCAACGCCAGCAACGCCTCCAACCGCTCGGCGTCGCAGATGTCCGCGGCGACCGCGCTCGCCCAGCAACAGCCCAACACCTCGGTGACGCCGCTCGAGTCGCTCTCGCTGATCGACCACGAGTTCGTCGTCGAGAGCGGGTACCTCGGATCGACGATTCAGGGAACAGTCCAGAACACGGGCGGGGACCGGATCCAGCTCGTGGAAGTTCGAACCCGGATCTACAACGGCTCCGGCAACATGCTCGGCCGCTACTTCGCCAGTACCGGCGACCTCGACGGCGGCGAGGCGTGGGAGTTCCAAGTCGTCGTCCTTCTGCCCCCGGCCAACGTCGCGGACTACGACATTACCGTGTTGGGAACGCCGTCCTGATCGCCGGTAGATCGCCGGTGGAACGCCGGCTCCGGGATCGTCCGGCCCCTTCAACCGTCGCTCGCTACGCAACCGTCGTTCGAAACGCAGTCGCTCGCCGCTCGTCGTCTCGGCGACCGAACCACAAAACAACCAACAGCGGCCGCTCAGGCGTTCTCTTCGTCCTGCAGCTCCGCGAGTTCGGCTTCGACGTCCGCCTGATCCCCCTCCTCGAGTTCGGTCAGCTCCGCGTCGTCGACCTCGGGTTCGGTTTCAGCGTCAGCGTCGGCGTCGGCGTCCGCGTCGGCCGTCTCGGCGTCGGCAGCCTGGGCCTCCGTCTCCGTCGCTGCCTCGCCCTCTCCGACCTCCGACTTGAGCGTCTCGAGTTCGGCCTCGACGCCGCTGTCGGTCGAGAGCTGCTCGAGTTCGCGGTCGATGTCGTCCTTGTCGGACATGACGTCCTCGAACGCGCCCGATTCGTGGAGTTCGTCCATCGCCGCGGCGCGGGCCTCCATGTCCTCGGTCTGCTCCTCGGCGCGCTCGATGGCGCGGCCGACGTCCTCGAACTCGTCGCCGGTGGCCGTGATCGCCTCCGAAACCTGGGAACTCGCCTTGGCAGCCTCGTGGCGGGCCTTCATCGTCTCCTTCTTGGTGCGGAACTCCTCGATGCGGCTCTGGAGTTCGTTCTTCTGTTCGATCAGCTGATCCTGCTGGCTCTGCAGGTCGGAGATCTGGCGCTCCAGATCCTCGATCTGGTTCATCTTCGTCTTCTTCTTCTCGAGCGCGCGCCGCGCCAGATCCTCGCGGTTCTGCTGGACCGCGGTGCGGGCCTGCTCGTTGTGTTTCTCGACGTTCTCCTCGAGGCGCCGCTTTTGCATCTCGAGGCGCTTTTTCTGCGTGGTGAGGTCGGCGATGCCGCGTTTGACCTCCTGAAGCTGGTCTCGCATCTGCTCGTACGAATAATCGAGCGTCTCGGTCGGGTCCTCAGCCCGGTTGAGCAGCGAGTTGATCTTCGACCGGATGACGTAGGAGGTCCGAGAGAGGATGCCCATAGTCGTACGTATCGCTCGTCATCCTTAAAAACATCACATCAATAACAGACAACGAACGGATCGGGCGAGTTGGACCGAGAACGCGGGGATCGCGTCGATGCGATCTCGGGACGTCCCCAATCGCCACGGCGGCGACGTACGGCGGACCGCACGGCAGGTTCCGGGGAGCCGTCACCGGCCGACGGCGCGTCGGGCTCTGGGACAGACGATCGCTACGGCAGCGTACTGAACTTCCCGGTCGCCGCCGGACTCGAGACGGCGACCGCGGTGCACGCGCCTCACAGCATCGGCGTTTCTCAGCACTGAGTACTAATACCGGTCGCCGAGACAGTTCCAACGAATGACGATTGCCGATACGCTCGACGGCTGGTCAGAGGACGATCTCGAGGTGGACGACGCATCGCTTCACTACTACCGCAGCGGCGGCGACGGGCGTCCGTTCGTGGTCGCACACGGCATCACCGCGGACGGTCGCTCGCGGATCCCGCTGGTCGAACCGCTCGCCGACGCCGGCTACGACGTCGTGACCTACGACGCGCGAGGTCACGGACGCTCGGACGCCCCCGCAGACGGGTACGAGTACGCCGACCAGGCGGCCGACCTCGTCGGGCTCGTCGACGCGCTGGAACTCGAGGATCCCGTCCTGTACGGCCACTCGATGGGCGGGACGACCGTCGCAGTGGCGGCCGCGACCGAGCCGGAACTGCCCCACGCCGTCGTTCTCGAGGATCCCGAACTACTGCTCGGGCTGGGTGCGGACGAGTCCGCGTCCGACGACGTCGACGGCGAGGGCGAGGGCGAATTCCTCGAGCGGATCACCGAGCGAATTCGCGGGCAGCCGGCCCCGACCCGCGAGGCGGTCCTCGAGACCGACGCCGGGCTACAGACGCTGGTCGACGAGGGTCGCGAGCGACTCGCGACGCTGCTCGCCGACACCTATCTGAACGTCGATCCCGCCGTCGAGCAGGTTCTCGAGGCCGATCGCGTCGATCCCGCCGCGGTTTTTCCCGACATCGAGGCGCCGACGTTGATCCTCAAAGCCGACGCCGATCCCGGCTCCCGCGAGCGCCACCGCGAGGCCGCGTCGCACCTTTCGGACGGTCGACTCGTCCACGTCGACGGCGCCGGACACTGCGTCCTCCGGGACCGACACGAGCGGGTCGTCGACGAGATTCACTCGTTCCTCGCGGAGCGCTGACAGCCCCGAATTGATTATCGCGCGGCCGGAACGCTCGAGCATGACCGACGTTCTCGTTCCCGGCGGGCGCGACGTCCGCGGGACGCTCGAGGAGCCCGAAGACGGCGACCCGGACGCGATCGTGGTCGCCTGTCCGCCCCACCCCCAGCAGGGCGGCTCGCGAAGCGACCGGCGCCTCGTCGCCGTCAGCGACGCCCTCGTCGAGGCCGAGATCGCCTCCCTCCGATTCGATTACGGCGACTGGGATGAGGGGTACGGCGAACGCGCGGACGTCCGAAACGCCGTTCGCTGGGCCGCCGACCGCCACGACCGCGTCGGCCTGTTCGGCTACAGCTTCGGCGCGACGCTCGCCCTGCTGGGCGCGGCCGAGTGCGAGGCCGTCGACGCCGTCTCCGCGCTCGCCCCGACGGCGCGGCTGGCCGACGACCTCGACGCCGTCGCGGCCCTCGAGTCGATATCGTGTCCGGTACAGGTGTGCTACGGCGAGCGGGATACCACGGTCGAGTGGGAACCGATCGTCGAGCGGCTTCGAGAAACAGCGGCCGGAACCGGAGACCGGGCTCTCGTTCCCCGTTCCGGCGATCACTTCTTCGTCGGTCAGCAAGCGTCGATCGCCGAGGACGTCGCCGCGTTTTTCGAATCGAAGCTCCTCGAGGCGGCGTAATCGACTACTGCTCGCGAAGCCACCCTCTGGCGTCGTCGCGGTCGTCGAAGATGCGCGAGGTCGTGTTCGAACCGACTTCCTGGACGAGATCCTCGACCGAGAGGTTCGCGACGACGCTCTCGGGCTGGACGATCGCCATGTTCGACAGCGAACTCTCGAACGCTCGCGGGTGCCACTCCTCCTGGGTCCACTGCTGGTCGTCCTCCGAGAGCGTGCCGAGGTCCCGTAGATCCGCGAGCCAGTTGGCCGCGCCCTTCTCGATCGCCAGATCCAGACCGGCGTTCAGTCCCTCTCGATACGTCTCGCCCGTCGCGAAGTCGTGCCAGTTCATGATGACCGCCTCGAGGGACGAGTCCCATTCGACCGTCAGGACGTCGGATTCGTAGTGTGCCATGGGACTGGTATGGTTATGCCGACACCGTAAGAGTTTTGCCAGATGTAGGACCTCTGATGGTTTCCGCGAGAGACGTGAAGCGTGGTTTCCTGCGTCCATTTACTCGTCACCCAATACGCATATCCGACGGGCGGCGAAACCGTAATCCGATGAACTTACTCGAGGAGCAGGTCGCGGTCATCACCGGTGCAGGGTCGGGAATCGGACGGCAGACGGCGAAGACGTTCGCCGAGAACGGCGCGGCGGTCGTGGTCGCCGACGTGGACGTCGACGGCGGGCGGGCGACCGTCGAATCGATCGCCGGCGCCGGCGGCGAGGCGACGTTCGTCGAGGCGGACGTTTCGGACCCCGAGGACGCCGAAGCGATGATCGAGACCGCCGTCGACGAGTACGGCGGGCTGGACGTCCTCTACAACAACGCGGCCATCGAGGGGCCGGTCGCCCGCCTCGACGAGTACGAGAACGACGCCTTCGAGCAGATTATCGAGGTGAACCTCAAGGGCGTCTGGTACGGGATGAAGTACGGAATTCGGGCGATGCTCGAGGACGGCGGCGGCTCGATCGTCAGCGCTTCCTCGATCGGCGGCGAGGTCGCGGTCCCCCAGTACAGCGGCTACGGGGCCGCGAAGGCGGCCGTCAGTCACCTCACGAAGTACGCGGCGATCGAGTACGCCGAGGATGGCATCCGCGCGAACGCGGTCGCGCCGGGCATCGTCCGCACCGAGATGATCGAGCGCAGCATCGAGGAGCACCCCGAGATGGAGGAACAGTTCCTGAACACCGAGCCGATGCCGGGACTGGCCGATCCCGAGGAGATCGCCAACGCCGTCCTGTTCCTCGGTTCGGACCTCTCCTCGCGCGTAACCGGGGTTACGCTGCCCGTCGAGGGCGGCTACCTCGCGCAGTAGCCGACCGCGTACTCGCGGGCAACCGTTTTCCGCGCTCGCGAGGTATGCGTCGCCGTGAACCGAACGACCGACCGACGGCGGCGCGACCGAGCGCAGCGATGACCGCCGATCCGCCGCCGGTGCATCGAGTCGAGACGTGGAGCGAACTGCAGGAGTCGCTCACCGCGGAGATGTGGATGCCGGATATCGGCCGGCACCGCTCCCCGTACGTGTTCCGGGGCGTTCCCGACAGGAACCACGCCCTCGAGACGTCGATCAAACGGTTCGTCGGCGATTCCGGCGAGTGGAAACTCGAGTCGCTGCTGTTGCGGAACTTTCTCCAGTACGCCTTGAACGAGATCGAGGAACCGGAGTCGGTCTGGCACCTCCTCTCGATCGCCGAACACTACGGGTTACCGACGCGGCTGCTCGACTGGTCGTTCTCGCCGCTGGTCGCGACGTACTTCGCGGTCCGGGACGGCGACGCCGCCCGCGACGGGGCGATCTGGGCCGTCGACTACCGCAAACTCCACGAGCGCCTGCCGGACCCCTACCGACGCGTCCTCGAGCGGACGCCGACGGACGTCCTCGACGTCCACCTCCTCTCGAACGCGACGCTCGAGTCCGACGCGGCCAACGCGGCCGACGCGGCGCCGGATCCGGCTCGAAACCTAGACGACGTCGCCCGACTGGACGACCTCTGGCGCGAGCGCTGGAGCGTCGACGCCGACGCGGCACCCGACGACCAGTACGTGCTGTTTTTCAGGCCGCCCGCGATCGACGACCGCATCGCCAACCAGTCGGCCGTCTTCTCGTTCCAGTCCGATCCGCGGCTGGCGCTCGACGAGTGGCTCGCGGAGCGGCCCGACTGCTACCGGAAGATCGTCGTGCCGGGCGATCTCAAGCTCGAGTTCCGCGACAAACTGGACCAGATGAACGTCAACCACCGGACGCTGTTCCCGGGGCTCGAGGGGTTGACGACGTGGTTGAAACAGTACTACCGGCCGACGACCGACTGATCACCGACGCAGCGCGGCGACGGCCAGTTCGAGGTACTCCAGGAACGAGGCGGTCGGCGTCCCGGGCATGTAGAGCGGCGGTTCGGGCCGCTCGAGCCGAACGCCGGTGATCGGATCTTCGGATTCGGATGCGGGTGCGTCCATGGACTCGCTTTGTTCCGGAGGTATTTACGAATTCGCAACTTCAGTTCTGGTATCCTAAACTAATAATGAGCATTGTCAAAACAACGCGTGGGCCTGTGAGTCGAGACCAGTTGCGAAACTCGAGTAAACGCAGCAGAACGGTCAGTTCGTGGTCATAGCGGCGTGGAGGGGCCAGTAGGTCGTGGTCCCCGACGGTCAGTCTCGGCCGTGTCGGGTCAGACACTTCGAGAGCCCGATCAACTCCACGGGTTCGGAGTTGTCCGGCGAGTAGACGACCATCTGCCCCTTCTCCATGTAGGGGACCTTCGACTCGAGGTTGCTCGGGATGTTGACGCTCTTGATCGCGTCCTCGTCGCCCAGGTTCAGCACGACGGTCGTGTTGATCTGCTTGAAGACGGCGTCGTCGATGTCCTGCGGGTCCTGCGTGATGAGAAAGAGGCCGAGTCGCTCCTTGCGGCCCTGCTTGGCGGCCTCGGTGAACTTCGTGATTACCTTGCCGGCCTGCACCGAGTCCGCGTCGGTGAGGAAGTTGTGGGCCTCGTCCATCCCGAGCACGAGCGGCGTCTCCTTGATCCGGTCGTAGGTCGGATCGTTCGAGAGCTTCTGGTCGATCAGCAGCGACGAGAGCGCGAGGACGACGGTTTCGGCGGCCCGCGTGTCGTTGATGTGGTAGGTCGGGACGACCGAGAGCCCGCCGGGGCGGACGAAGTCGTGGACGAGGTCGGTGATCGGCCGCGCGTCCTGGTCGAAGACGTGGTCGAACCCCAGAACCCGACGCCGGACGGCGTCGAAGGTCGCCTCGTGGACCCGGCCGGACTCGTCGAGTTCCTCGCGCAGCGCGGGGTCGTCGAGGAAGGTCGTGAACTCCTCGTAGGTCGCGTCCGCGCCGTACTGCTTGCGGAACCGCGGGAGGAGGACGCTGACGAGCGCCCCGTACTGGTTGTCGTTCAGGCCGCTACCCGCCACGAGCCACGGGTTCTCGTGGACCATCGAGAAGGGAATGGTGAACTCGACCTGCTCCGCGCGGTGGTGGCCCGCCGAGTACGACGCCGACCCCACCTTCGGGACGAACGCCGTCGTGTCCTCGATCCCGCCGTAGGCGACCCCCTCCCGCTCGAGGCGGCGCGCGAACTCGCCGTCCAGGTCGGGGTTGTCGTCGTGCATCTGAGCGTACTCGTCCTGCGGGTCGAACTGGACGACCGCAGGCTGGACGGAGCGGCCGTCCTCCATCGGATACGTCCGTTCGTCGGCGAGGTACTGGCGCAGAATGTTCTTCGCGCCGTGGGTCTTCCCCGACCCCGTGCCGCCGGCGATGAGGGTGTGGCGGAAGACGAGCGGATCGCCGGAGTCGTAGTCGTCCTTCAGCCGGTAGTCGATCGTCGGCGGGGACGCCGCGGTCTTGACCTTCTCGCCGCCGACCGAGAGGTGGCCGAGGAAGACGCCGTCCTCGGGCATCTTCAGGCCCGTTTTTATCTCCGCGGCGTCGGTCGCCTGCTCGACGACGGTCTGGGGTTTGGGGACGCGGTCGGTCATCCGGCGCTTGAGTTCGCCGTCGTCGTCGTAGAGGACGGCGACCGGCTCGAGTTCGGCGACGAACTTGTAGTCCGCTTCTTCGACGCCGTCGGTTCGCATCGCGCGGCGGGCGTGGATCTCGGTCGCGTCGTCGGAATGGTACTGCTGGGCGTACTCGAGTCCCGTAATCCGGCAAAAGAGCGTCTCGCCGTCGGGGTAGGGAGCGACGAGGTAGCTCCCGATGCGGATCGAGGAGCGGTTCCCCCGCGTGATGTAGGCCCGCAGCGAGGTCTCGTCGCCGTCTTCCGCGATGCGCAGTCCCTGGGAGACGCAGATCGCGCCGATGCCGACGTCCTCGCCGCGCGGTTCGACGCTGGTCGACTCGAACTCGCTCGTTTCGCCGGCGCCGGCGTCGCCGTTCGATTCGGCGCTCGAGGTGGAGGTCGATGTCGAAGCCGCGTTCGCGGGTGCGTCCGTCTGCGTTCCGTCGGAGTCCGGCGCGGACGCCGATGCGCTCGCGTTCGCATCGGTCGCCTCGTCGGCCGCCTCGGAATCGGCGTCCGAGTCGGCATCGAAGTCGCCGAAGTCTCCCAGATCGGTCATATCACTCCCATCCGGCCCATCCCTAAAACGCGTTTCCCTCCGGTTCGGCGGAGTGTCTACCGTCGCGATCGGTTCCGTCGGGCGGCGAACGCGCCCGTAACGGCGAGTACAGCACTGACGGCGGCCGTTCCGGCGATCGTGAATCCGGGAATCGACTCGGTCGCGTCGGTCGTCTCGGCCGGTCCGGACCCGGTCGATTCGTTTTCGTCGCCGTCGTCTGCGCCGTCCCCAGTCGTCGAATTAGCCTCGGCTGTCTCCTCGAGGTCGAATTCGTCGGGATCGGGATGCTCGAACTCGTCGGGCGCCACTCGCTCGCCGCCGCCGTCGATCTCGATCGTCGTCGGCTCGTCGACGACGGGCGTCGGCCACTCGCTCGTGAGGGAGACGTCGGTCGCGTCGAACGCGATGTCGGTCGTCGCGGCCGGCGCGTCTTCGGCGACTTCGACGGTCACCGTCGCGACCGTCCCGACGCCGCTGACGCCGCCGGCGGCGGGGTCGCGTCGCTGCTCGAGGATGGCCGTGCCGTTCTCGTCGGCGATCGTCTCGGCCGTCCGGACGTCTCCATCGCCGTCGTTACCGCTGCCGCCACCGGCGAGCCACGGTCCCCGCTCGACGTCGACGACCGAGAGGTAGTCGGGGTGGTACTGCGCGACCAGCGTCACGGCCTCGACGCCGGCGTCGTGGCTGCCGCCGCTCTGGAGGACGACCTCGAGTTCGACCGTCTCGCCGGGTTCGGCCGCGACCGTTTCCGGCTCCGACCAGACGATCGCGGTCTGGTCGCCCGCGGCGGCGGTACCGACGGCGGTCGTCACGCAGAGGGCAGTAACGAGCGTCGCGAGGGCGGCAAGTGAGACGGCGCGCCGCGCTCGAGTCGGGACGATCATGAGTAGCTGGCAGGCGGGACGGTTGATGGTCGCGGGTTCGGTTGCGGATCCGAGTCAGGGTCCGGATACTCACTGCGGCGCCGAGTCGACTGCATTCGACAGCCCGTTCGTTGACGAGCGGTTTAGTCCCTCGGTGCGAAGCGTTCGGACGCGAAAAGGGATCGGCGACGGAGCGGTCGCTTCCTCGGTGCGACAGCGATTACGGGATGAACGAGACGGCGTCGGTCATCGGGGTGGCGTCGACCAGCCCGGCGTCCGGGTCGTACTCGAGGACGCCGACCGCGTCGAGGGCGGGCAGGTGGGCGTGGTGGAGTTCGATCTTCGCGGTTTCCGTCTCCGCGGGCGCGAGCGAGTCGCGCGCCGCGAGCGCGGTGGCGAGTCGGTCCAGCGACAGCGAGCCGTCGCTCTCGTGGACGAGCCGAGCTACGCGAAGGCGGCTCGGGTCGACGACCCGCTGGAGCAGTTCGTCGTCAGCGGGGGTATCGGTCTCGTCGTCGGGGGTTTCCTCGAGCAGCGACGCGAGCGCCGCCGGGCAAAGCTGCGGTTCGGCGACGAGTTCGACGCCCGTCTCGGCGTCCCACTCGATCACGCCGCAGTCGGCCAGCCGCGGAAGGTGGTTGTGAAGCAGGCTGAGCCGAACCTCGTGGCGGGCCTGGCCGTTCGGAACGTCGGGTTCCTCTCGCTCGATCAGTTCAGTCGTGAGGTCGAACAGCGAGTGGCGGTCGTCTCCGCGCTCGCCGTCCGTATCGCTGGTCAGGATCTCCAGCAGGTACACCCGCCGCGGATGGCTGCAGGCCTCGTACTGTTCCGGCGGGACGTCGTAGAGCGGGTCCCGCTCGCTGGTGTCGCCGAGGTGAGCGTCCGAACTCATTACACAATGCAAGCATAGCAAGGGGGATAAGCCCGTTTCCAAAACGATTTGGGTACGGAATATGATATTACTCGCGTAAGTCGCTCGTAACCGAGCCAGACGCGAGAAATACCGCAAGAGACGGTTTCTTCAGCATTCATCGACTGTACGATTATCCAAATAGTATCTCATCGCGGATGATTCCGAATGTCGGCCGACCGATCGTTCGCGGCGCGTAGCAGCGGATTACTCGGGCTCGCGGCGCGGCCGAGCGGGGAGCACGGCCGCGGATCGGACGGCGCGTTTCGCCGCGCTCGCCAACGAGGACGGTCTTTTTGCGTCTGCGCCCCGTACCGAGGGTATGATCATGGTCCGCGGTCAAGCCGGCGGCACCGAACTCACCGGAACGCTGTACGAACGCGGTGAGCGAGCGCCGTCGTTCCGCGGCGCTCCCGACCAGGACGCCGCGTACGTCTGGGTCTGCGACGAGTTCTACGAGGTCGACACCGGCGGCTCGACGCAGCGCGTCGAGGACCGGGAGGTCAACGTCGCCTTCGAGTCGCCGATGCCCCGCGGGTTCGACACCCGTGAGCAGGCCCTCGAGAACGCCAAAGAGCACATCCGAACCCAGTTCGCCCGGATCGGCGTCGACCCGGCCGACGTCGACCTCGAGGTCGAGAAGGCGGAGCGGCCGACCGAGTAATCGCTGACTAGGCCGCTACCGATTTATTTCGTCGTCGGAGATAGACGCTTTCGTCCCGTCGTTTCAACTGCGCTGCAGTGTCCTGACGAGACAGAAACCGAGGGCCAATCCGCCTATGATGGCAGTAAAGCCCGGTATCTCGTCACCGGTGTCGACGGGCTCGTCGGCCGCTCCGTTTTCCGAGCCGCTGTGAGTGTCGCTCGAGTTCGAATCCTCGCTCGAGTCTGCTTCGTCGTGGCTCGTATTACCGGCGCTCGCCCCATCATCTGCTGCAGCCTCGAGCGCGTCGGCGTCGGGGTCCGGATGATCGAAATCCGACGCCGGAACCGACTCGCCGCCCCCGTCGATTTCGACGGTCACGTCCTGTGCGTACAGGGCCAGCGGCCACCCGCGGACGGGTTCGACGCCGGTTTCGCTGACGTTGATCGTCGTCGTCGACGGCGGCGCGTCGTCGGCGACCCGAACCGTCATCGTCGCGAGCCTCGCGTTGCCGGTCGCGCCGCCGGCGGGCGGATCGCGCCGCTGCTCGAGGATCGCCGTGCCGTCGTCGTGCGCGAGCGTTCGCTCGGGACGGACGGTCGTCTCGTTGCCCTGCTCGAGCCACGGTCCCCGTTCGAGGTCCGTGATCTCGAGGTAGTCGGGGTGGTACTGCGCGACGAAGTCGACGGCGGCGACGCCGACGCCGCCGTGGCCGCCGTCGCTCTGGAGTTCGACCTCGACCGCGAACGTCTCGCCCGGGCCGGCTTCGACGGTCGAGGGCGACGGTCTGACGACGGCGCTCCGATCGCCGGCGCTGACGAGCGCCGGGACGGAGAGCGCGGTCGTCGAGAGGAGCAACGCCGCCAGTACGACGGCGCGGACGGCGGCTCCAAAGTCGTCGCTCGAGGGGCGGCGATTCCGGTTTCGGTCCGATCGCGTCGAGCGGTCCGCGGGCGACGGATCGTCGGTGTCGGGCATTGAAGTGTGAGACGTGTCGGTCAGTCGTCGGTCGAATTCGCCGACTCGTCAGATGCGTCCGCGCCGGCGTCGTTCCCGCGACCGCGGGCGTAGAGGTACGCGCCGGCGCTGCCGCCGGTTACCGCGGCGATCGGGCCGAATCCGGGAACGCTGTCGTCCGAGCCGTCGCCGCTCTCGCCTTCGCTGCCGTTGTCGTCGCCGTCGCCGTCGCCACCGCTGCCGGCGTTACCGTCATCGGCGACGCTATCGGCGTTTTCGTCGCCGGTCCCATCCTGTGCACCCTCGAGTACCGCGGCCGCGTCGACGGGTGCTTTGAACCGGAACCGGTCGTAGCCGCTCGAGTTCGGCACCTCGTAGTCGTATCCCCAGTAGTCCTGATCCGGGCTATAGCCGCCGAACAGCCGCAGCGCGGGGTCGTCGATGCTCTCGGCGAGGTCCGTTAGCGAGGCCGCGTCGAACGTCACGTTGACCGCGTCGCCGTCCGCGGTCACAGATGTCGCCTCGAGGTCGTCGCCGGTCCGGACCACGACTCGGTAGGCGCCAGGCTCGGTCGCGACTTCCGCGGCGCCCTCGGGCACGGGGGCAGTGAGCGTGAGTTCCTCGGCGTTGCGGCTGATCGATGCCGCGTCGACGGTCTCGTCGACGCGGATCATCCGATTCTCCCGTTCGGGTGCGACCGTGTCGCGCTGCTCGAGTTGCTCTAAGACGAACGGCCCCTGGAACTGGCCGGACTCGAGGACGACCTCGGCCTCGGAGAGGACCTCGGAGTTGCCGATGGAGTAGTCGTTGTGCGCGAAGGTGTAGGTCGCCTCGGGGTCGATCGGGTCGTCGCCGACGAAGACGTTCTCGACTCCCGCGTCGTCCTCGTGACCCGTCCACTCGTAGGAAACGCCCGACACCTGAATCGCGGGCTGCGCGCCGAAGTCCGGCGCCGGATGCGGTCGAAGCGCCTCCTCGAGGTAGTCGATCACCTGCTGGCCGGTCGCTTCGACGACCAGAATCTCGTTCGGGAACGGCAGGATGTCCATCACGTCCGTGCCGGTGATCTCGCCGGGGCCGTAGGTCGAGTCGCTGCGGATGCCGCCGGCGTTGTTGGCGGCGATGTCGACCTCGACGTCGCCGATCTCGCCGACCGCCCGCATCGCGTCGGTCATGAGGTTGCCCCAGTTGGTCTCGATCGCGTAGTTATTGTACGTCGCGTCGAGTTCGACCTCGCTCTCGAAGGCCGGCTGGCCGAGCCGCTCCTCGAGGTCGCCGAGCCACTCGTCGGCCAGTTCGGCGAGGCGCTCGTCGGGTTCGATCTCGTCGGTGTAGCGGACGCTGATCTGGTCGTACTCCTCGACTGCGGGTGCCGGGTCCGAGTCGGGCAACAGGAGATCGGTCCGCCGCCAGTCGGCCAGTTCGCCCTCGGCGTCGAGCGTGATCGCCCCGACGTGGTCGAACTCGTCGCCGAACTCGCTGATGACCGTCCCGTCGACGACCTCGGGTTCGTCGAAGACGACGCCGGAGTGGGAGCCGACGATCGCGTCGAGCCCGTCGACCGACTCCGCGAGCGTCTCGTGGACGCCCGTCGAGACGTGCGAGGCGCAGACGACGACGTCCGCCCCCGCATCGCGGAGCGAATCGACCGCCTCCTGGGACGCCTCGACGTACTCCAGCACCTGCCACTCCTCGGGGTAGTCGGTCAGCGAGTGGAAGTTCTCGGAAACGAGCCCGAAGACGCCGACGGTCAGCCCGCCCGCCTCGAGCGTGGTCCACCGCTCGGTGCCCGGGACGGGGTCGCCCGCGTCGTCGAGCAGGTTCGCGACGACCCACGGGAACTCGCTCTCCTCGAAGCGGGTCGTCGCGACGTCGGCGCCGAAGTCGAACTCGTGGTTGCCGACGCCGTCGACGGCGAGGTCCGTGTAGTTCAGCGCCTCGACCATGTGTTCGCCCTCGTACTCGAGGCCGAGCATCGACGGCGCGAAGTCGTCGCCGTTGCCGACGAACAGCCCGTTGTCGGCGTCGGCGAGCACGTCCTCGACGACGGAGTAGTAGCGGGCGAGACTCAGTTCGTCCGCCGAAGCGTCGTTGAATCGGCCGTGGAAGTGCGTGTCGTGAACGAGCGTGACGGTTCCGTCGGTCGTAGTCGTACTCGCCGCACGCGCACGATCCGTAGCGGGGAGCAGCGTGGCCGCCGACGCGCCCGCGGCCGCGCCGAGGAAGCGGCGACGACTCCGGTCGACGTCGTCGTTCGTCCGATCTCGCGTCCGACTCGCTGACTCTCGAGCCATGGGGACAGTCCGTCAGAAGAGTAACTAATACGTTTACAATTCAGTGCCATTTGACAATACTCCTCACAGTACCGGTCCGGGTATCGCCGTCCGCGTCAGTAGCCCGCGGCTGCGTCGCCGTCCCCGTCCCACCGGTGGTCGTCGTAGGTCCGGTCCTGGCTCGTGTCGAAGGCCGTCTCGAACGACTCCCGGAGCGACCGCTTCTCCGAACGGCTGATGCGCGCGAGTTCGTCGGCCTTCTCGACGATGGTCGGCGGCCCGTGCGCGACCGCGACGTCCTGGAGCACCTGCATCGTCAGCGCCTCGCGGGTCTCCGGATCGCGCGTGAAAGCGTAGGGCGCCTCGATCCGGTAGATCAGATCGTCCCGAGGGTCGTAGACGACGAAGAAGGTCACTTCGTAGTCCTCGAGCGAGCGGTGTCGCTCGACGCCGAGCGCGTCGCCGTTCGCCGAGAGCGCCTGGTCGACGCCGCCGCGCGAGCGGAACCAGTTCGTGTAGGTCAGCGCCGACGTGTCGCGCTCCCAGCGCTTGCCCTCGATATCGTCGACGTACTCGCCGCGCTCGAGTAGCCGCGTGAACAGCGCCGAGTCGTCCGCCCAGGGGACGCTGATCTCGGCGTCGCGCTTCCCCTTCAGCGTCCGCGTGATGACGCGGGTCGCCGGGTTCTTGACGAATCCGATCAGCGGCACATCGCGTTCGACGAACTCCTCGACCAACCGGACGTAGTTCTCGAGGACCGTCGTCGGCCGCGGATCCTCGAGCAGGAAGTCCGCGAGATCTGGATGTTGATCGGCCCAGCGGAGCAGCCCGCGGGGGTAGAGCGGGCCGTCGAGGACGAGCAGATCGTCGACCTCGTCGGCGTGGTCGCGGGCGTGGGTGCTCTCGGCCAGATACAGGGCGAGCGCGTGGACGACGCCCTCGGCGAACCGCGGGAGCGGCGGGATCTTCACCGCACGACTGCGGCTGTAGCCCTCGTCGAACTTGCCCCACGTTTCGTCAACATTCATCGTCTCGTCATTGGAGTGAACCGTCGCGACGACCGTCCGCGCGCGGTGAAGGTTCAAATCCGAGGGCGTCGCGCTCATGGCCGCCTGGGCGATGTCGATGACAAGCCCGTTCTTGAACGTCGTCGGGTTGATCGTCCCCGCGTCGAGGCCGTGCTCGGTGGGAAACTCCCGGTCCCGCAGCGCGACGTCCTCGCAGTCGACGAGCCGGCGGGCTTGCTCGTCGACCGGTTCGACGATCCGTCGGCCCTCGCGAGAGACGAGCGGATCGAGAAATTCCTCCCAGACCGTCTCGGCGAACGCGCGGCGGTCGTCGGCGTCGGCCCCGTGGTCGATCCGCCCCGCCAGCCGCGCGATGCCGTCGAAGTGGACCGGATCGAGCGTCATGAGAGGTGGCTCCCGTCCCACCGGCAAAAAGCCAGTGGTCGGGACCGTCCGGGCAGGTGACCCCTCGTTGCGCTGGTATCGGAAGACAGCAGCCGCGATACGTACCGTAAAACGGGAACCCAGCTACTCGAGAAACCGGGACCGAACGTCGCCCGTCGGCATCATGCACTGCTCCTTCTTGCCGAACAGGCGGTACCGGTTGGCGGCGACCAGCTCGTACGCCAAGTCGCGGATCGGCCGCGGCAGGTACCGGAACGGGCCGAGCAGGGCGTAGACGCCGCCGAGCAACTGCGCGATGCGGAGGACGGCAGCCGATTTCACGTAGCAGTCGTCGCCCTCGATCAGGACGATCGACTCGAGGTCGTCCGTCGGAAGGTCGTGCTCGGCGAGCAGTTCGGTCGCGACGTCGGACTGGAGCGAGGCGAAGTAGAACTGCTCGTCGGTGTCCCGCGGGACGAGGAACTGGACGAAGCCGTTACAGAGGTTGCAGACGCCGTCGAAGAGGACGATCGGGGCTCCGTCTGGAACGTCGGCGCTCATCGGGTATCGACCGTTGGGAGCGGCCGCAATTCAGGGTTCCGGTCGATCACGATCCGCGGTCCCGGTTCGAGCCGAACATGAGCGGTTCGACCGCCGACGCAGCCTGAAACGCTTCTTTCAGCGTTCAACAAACTTATGCCGGTCTACACGAGATTCGCCACAGACGACTCTAGCAATGGACTGGTCCCGTTCTCCCTCCGCCACGCGACCCAATCTGTCGGCCGTACTGGATCGGCTCTCGATCGCGATCCAGCGCCGCGTCGCGATCGATCCGCGGGCGCTCGCCGCGTTCCGGATCGCGATCGGCACGCTACTGATCCTCGATCTGGCCCTCCGGGCGCGGAACCTCGGGACCTTCTACACTGACGCTGGCGTACTCCCGCTGCGGGCGCTGTTTTCGGATTACTCGCCGGTGTACTCCCTGCACGCGATCTCCGGCGCGGCGTGGGTGCAGGCGCTGTTGTTCGCCGTCGCGGGCGCGTTCGCCCTCGCGCTCCTGCTGGGGTACCGGACGCGGCTCGCGACGATCGTCTCGTGGCTCCTCCTGCTATCCCTGCACGCGCGGAACCCGATGGTGCTCAACTCAGGTGACACGCTGCTGCGGATGCTGTTGTTCTGGGGGATGTTCCTCCCGCTGGGTCGGGAGTGGTCGATCGACGCGCGGCGCCTCGAGACGACTCGAGGCGGCGAGGACGGGACGGTCGACGAGACTCGAGAACCGGTGACCGACGAGTCCGGTCCGAGTGCCGGTGACAGCGACGACGAATCGGGGATGTCGGTTCCGGGAATCGTGAGCGTGCCGACGATGGCCATTCTGTTACAAGTTCAGCTGATGTACCTGACCAACGCCGTCCACAAGACGCGAAGCGACAAGTGGATGGGCGGCGACGCGGTCGTTCACATCTTCCAGGCCGACCACCTCACGATCCTGCTCGGGGACGTGCTGGCGGATCAGCACGCGCTGCTGGAACTGTTTACCTACGCCTGGATAGCCGTCATCCTGCTCTCGCCGCTGTTGCTCTTGCTCACCGGCGTCTGGCGTGCTGCCTTCGCGTCGGTCGTGATAGGGATGCACCTCGGGATGGCCACGACGCTGCAGATCGGGCTCTTCCCGCTGATCTCAGTCGGCGCGCTCCTGCTGTTCTACCCGCCGGTCGTCTGGGAGACCGCGACCGCGCTCGCGACGCGAATCGGCATCGCAGCACCGCTTCGGCGAGGACTGGACCGCCTGCAGCGGACTGCACCGCGCGTCCCGCTACCGGATGCGCCGGCGGTTCCGGCAGCGACTGACCTGCCGGCGACGACGCGCACGGCAATCGAAACCACGGCGAGTCGGAGCCGTGTTCTGTTCTCGACGGTCATCCCCTGGTTGCTCCTGGTACTCGTCGTCCTCTCGAACGCCGAGGCGGTCGACTACGCCGACGTTCCCGAGGTCGGCGACGAGGTGCTCGAGACGGTCAACGCCGACCAGAGCTGGCGGATGTTCGCGCCGAACCCGACCTCGACGACCAGGTGGCTCGTCGCGCCGGCCGACCTCGAGGACGGCTCGCAGGTCGACGCGTTCGGCGGCGGCGAGGTCGACTGGGATCGACCGCCGAGCGCCGACGAACTCTACGACACCGCCCGCGAGCGCAAGTACGTCTCGAACATGCGCTACGCGGACAACGAGAACCACCGCTCGTACTTCGCGAACTACCTCTGTGATCGGTGGAACCGCAGCCACGAAACCGGCCTCGAGAACGTGACGATCTACGGGTTAACCGATAACGCAGGCCCGTACGACGACGAGCCGGATATTGCCAAGTACAAGAAAATCGAGTACGACTGTTCGGGGCCGTTCGTCCAGAACGGGTGACCGCGGTCCGATTTCTCTAGCTCGGCGTACCAGCAGTCGACGACCGGTTGTCCGATTGATCGACAACGACAGCTAGTTACGCCAGGCAGATGACCCGTCGCACATGGACGCTGCACTGATCGTCCTCGACGGCTGGGGACTCGGTGACGACGACGAGTCGACCAGGGACGCGGTCGCTGCGGCCGACACGCCGACGTTCGACCGGCTCGCCGAAACCGGCGCGTACGGCACGCTCGAGGTGGCGGGTCGGCGCGTCGGTCTCCCGGACGGCCAGATGGGCAACAGCGAGGTCGGCCACCTCAATATCGGCGCCGGCCGAGTAGTGTATCAGGAGTACACCCGGATCTCCGACTCGATCGCGGACGGCACCTTCCGGGAGAACGACGCGATCAACGCGGCGTTCGACGAGGCCCTCGAGAACGACGGCACGATCCACTTCGTCGGGCTGGTCAGCGACGGCGGGGTCCACTCGGATCACGAGCACCTCCACGCGCTGATCGAGCTCGCGGGCGACCGCGACGTCGAGGCGGTCACGCACGCGATTACGGACGGCCGCGACACCTCGCCGACGGGCGGCCGCGACTACTTGTCGACGCTCGAGGACGTGATCGACGAGCACGGCACGGGCCACGTCGCGACGGTTTCGGGCCGCTACTACGCGATGGACCGGGACCAGAACTGGGAGCGGACGAAACGCGCCTACGACGCGATCGTCGAGCGGGAGGCCGAGTACTCGGCGGAATCGGCCGTTGCTGCCGTCGAAGACTCCTACGACCGCGACGTGACCGACGAGTTCGTCGAGCCGACCGTGATCGAGGGCCGGCCCGCCCTCGAGGACGGCGACTCGGTCGTCTGGTTCAACTTCCGGTCGGATCGCGCACGCCAGCTGACGCGGATGCTCGCGGGCATCCGTCCCGAGGACTGGGCCGACGAGTTCGAGACCCACCCGCCGGACTCGGAGGTCGTAATGATGACCCAGTACGACAAGACGTTCGACCTTCCCGTCGCCTACCCGCCGAACCAGCCCGAGCAGGTGCTGGGCGAGGTGCTGGCCGACGCAGGGAAGAGTCAGCTGCGGATCGCCGAGTCAGAAAAATACGCCCACGTCACCTACTTCTTAAACGGCGGCCGCGAGGTCGAGTTCGACGGCGAGATCCGGCAGATCGTCGAGAGTCCGGACGTCCCGACCTACGACGAGCAGCCCGAGATGAGCGCGCCCGAAGTGACCGACACCGCGATCGACGTCATCGAGTCCGACGATCCGGACGTACTCGTGCTCAACTACGCCAACCCCGACATGGTCGGTCACACCGGCGACTACGAGGCCGCCATCGAGGCCGTCGAAGCCGTCGACGAACAGCTGGGGCGGCTCGCGGCGACGCTCGAGGAGTACGGCGCCCACGTCCTCATCACGGCCGACCACGGCAACGCCGACGACATGGGGACGGAAGACGACCCGCACACGGCGCACACGTACAACCTCGTCCCGCTCGTCTACGTCGCCGACGACGGGACCGACGGCGGCCGGACCGTCCGCGAGGGCGGTACCCTCGCCGACATCGCCCCCACGCTGCTCGAGTTGATCGGCGTCGACCAGCCGCCGGAGATGACCGGCGAACCGCTGCTCGAGTGATTGCCGGCGCCGCGTCTTCGCATACACAGACGCGTGCGACCGTCGCTATTGCGGTCGGCGGGAAAAACGCCGCTCGCGCCGAGAACGTAATTCTACAGTTGGTTCGGGAGTGAAATATAGGATACATATACACGTTCAATACCGCGAGGAGGGCGGGTTCTGACGGAGACGCACATGTCAACCTCCGACAGCGCCACCGACGCCGACGGCTCGGTCGTCGAGGAGTACGTCCTCGGCGTTCGCATCGTCGGGACCGACGGTCCCGACGAACGGTACCGATTCGAAGCGCCCGAACACACCGAAATCGCGTTCGACTCCCTCGAGGACGCCAGCCGGTACGCCGACGTCTACTTCGTCGTCAACGGCTTCGTCGAGGAAGAAACCGGCGAGCGCGGCGTCCCGCCGGAAGTCATCCAGGGCGGCAGGGACACGCTCGCGGTCTACCTGCTCACCCGACCCTGGGCCGACGTCAACTGGGTCGCCTCGTTTTTCGGCACGGCGCCCAGTGAGATCGAACGCTACTGCTCGCGGGTCCGCGAGCGCGCCGACGAACTCCGCGCCGAGGCGAAGGCGCAGAATCGCGAGTAGGGCAGTCACCGCCCCTCGCGTCAGTTTCCCTTCTCGAGTCCGTTCCAGACGTCGTTCTACAGCCCGCGTCAGTAGCTCGAGAGCGGCAACTGTTACCGTTCGGGGAGACGACAGCGGAGTCGGAAGTCGAAATCAGCACTGACGAGTCGTCAGCCCTCGATCCGTCCTCCCCGTTCCGATGTGTAGTTTCCACCAACTGTATATCCGTAAATAGTGATCCGTTCGGCCACAAGGTATTTATTCTTCTATTACCGTCTCGAGATCCTATCCATCGATACGAACATATATTATAAACCGTCTTTTGTTAATTCAGGAATTCTCAGCCTGCATGGTCGACTTTACCAGGCGGAAGCTGATGGCATCGTCAGTCGCGGCGGCGATCGGCACCGGCGCCGTCGGCGCGGCGACGGCGCAGGACCGACCCGACGAACACGATACGCCGCTTGCACCCTACGTCAAGGGAGACATCAAGCGCCTCTCGACGACCGCGTTCGGCGCGGAGGTCACCGGGCCGTTCGTCTTCGACACGGGCGAACTCCTCTACAGCCTCCAGCATCCCTCCGACGACAACCCCGAGCCGTTCAACCACGGCGGCGTCGGCGTCATCGACGACTTCCAGTTCACGTTCAACGGACGCAGCGACGAGTTCGACGAACTCGAGCCGCCGACCGACGCGAAGGGGACGCGAGTCCAGTCCGCCGTCGGCGAGTATCGGCTGCTCGTCCAGACCGGCGACGAGATCAACGGCGGGACCGAGCGGTTCGGCTACCCGCAGACGCCCGACGGTCGGAGCCTCGCCGAGATCACCGAACCGTGGTACGAGGGTCCCGGCGATCAGCCCGACATGAACTTCTTCGTTCCGGACGAGGACGAGGAGATCGAGGGGTACCTCTTTACCAACAACGAGACGCGGCCGGGTGCGATCTCCCGAACGCCGCTGTACCGCGACGAAGACGGCTACCTGCAGGCCGACCTCGAAAACGCGATGGAACTCGAGAACACCGAGCCGTTCCGCGAGATCGGCGGGACGAAGGTCAACTGTTACGGCGATCTCAGCCCGTGGGGGACGCCGATGTCGTCGGAGGAGGAGTACGGACACCCGCGCGTCGGCGGCCTCGCGACGGTCGGCGATATCGTCGAGGAGGGGAGCGGCGTCGGTCTCCGGGGCAGCAGCGAGTTCTGGAACCGACCCAAGATCCTCGCGGTCGAACAGTCCCTGGAGGAGATCTTCGGCGAAGACAGCTGGTACCCGATGGGGCTGCACAACAACCGGAACGTCGAGAAGATGGCTTACCACCTCGGTGCGGAACCGATCGACCAAGCCGGCCTCGACGAGGACGGAGTCGAGATCGACGATCTGGCTCGTCCCATCGACGACGAGGAGTTCCCGAACCGCTACCGATACGGCAAGATCGTCGAGATCACGGAGCCGACCGCCGACGTGCCGACGCCGGTCAAACACCACGTCATGGGTCGATCCGCCTGGGAGTGTCCCGAGTTCCTCTCCGACGAGCGGACCGTCTACCTCGCTTCCGACGGCAGCGCGAAGGGCATCTACAAGTTCGTCGCCGAAAAGCCGATCCCGGAGTACGACGACCGGATGGATGTCCGCGGCACGCTGTACGCAATCAAAGCGGCCGAAGTCGGCGACGGTCCGGTCGCGAAGACCGATCTGGACGTCGAGTGGCTCGAGCTCGGCACCGCCAGCAACGCCGAGGTCGAGTCCTGGATCGCCGAGTACGACGACGTCACGCAGGTCGACTACCTCGAAACTCACGCTGACACCGACTGGGAGGAGGACCTCGAAGCGGCGCTTCGCGAGGCCGACGAAGAAGTCGCGAAAAACGGCAATCAGGACTACATCACCGACGAGGAACTCGTCGAGTGGGCGAAGCAGTACGAGGAACGCGGTCCCGACGAGGTCGACGAAGAACTGCGCCGAGTCCCCTTCCTCGAGACCCGCGCGGCCGCCAAGGAGATCGGCGCAACCATCGAGTTCAACAAGGCCGAAGGGATCGATTCCTACGACGAGGCCGAGCCCGGCGACTACGTCTACTTCGGCATCTCCTCGCTGAGCGGCAACATGAGCGACGACGAGGGAGAACTCCAGTTCGATACGGTGGCCACCGGCGTCGTCTACCGCGGCGAACTCGATCGCAACTACAACGTGTCGACCCTCGAGCCGGTCGTCGTCGGACCGAACGAGGGCGACGCGGAGGAACTGATGAACGCCTCGCTCATCAACGTCGACAACCTGATGGTGCTCGACGACCGGCGCGTGATCCTCTGCGAGGACAAGGGGAACTTCGCCCGGTCGTACACCAACGACACGCTGTGGGTGTACGAGCCGCCGGCGCGGGTGCAGGTCGACTCGCTGGCGGTCAGCCACGACGCGACCGGCGAAGTCGATCTGACCCTCGAGTCGATCCCGAACGGGATCGCCGGCGGTCGGGTTACCGTTACCGTCGAACACGACGACGTGGCAAAGATTACGGACGCCAGCTACCGTGACGGGCTCGAACTGACCGCCGAGCCGACCGTCGAGGACGGCGGCTCGACCGTCGAGTTCCGCTTCGCCGACCTCGAAAACGAGATCGACGCCGACGCGCTCGACGTTACCCTGGCGACGCTCGAGCTCGAGGCCGTGGGTACGGGGACGACCGACATCACGATCGACGTGCACGCGCTCGACGACGACGAGGGGATGCCCGTCGAACCGCAGTCTCGTCCCGGCGTCGTCGTGACCGGACCGCCGGCGATCGGCGGCGGATCCGGGTCGGGAAGTTCGCCGACCGATCCCGACGGCGACGGCAAGTTCGAGGACGTCAACGGCAACGGTCGCTTCGACTACGACGACATCGTCGTCCTGTTCGAGCACCTCGAGGACGACTCCGTCCAGTTGAACGAAGCGGCCTACGACTTCAACGAGAACGGCCGTATCGACTACGACGACGTCGTCGAACTGTACGAGGAACTGTGAGCGGACGTCCAACGCACTCCCGCTACCTATGACCGAACACTCTCAGCGGTCCGCGATCCTCGTCACGCTCGCGATCGTCGCCGCACTCACTGTTGCGGCCGCAGTCCCGTTCACTGCGGGCGCCGTGACCGGCGACGAATCAGATGCCCACGCTGCACCCGCGCCGACCGTCACCGCGAGCGCGGCGGGCGAGCCGACGCTCGTGGTCAACGACGCGACGGTCGATCCCGACGGAACTGCGACCCAGCGAATCGCGCTGACCGACGCCCCCGACGGACTCGCCGGGTTCGAACTCACGCTCGAGCTCGAGTCCGACGTCGCGACGGTCGCGGGCGCCGACTACCCGGACCACTACGCGATGACGACCGAGCCGGTCGTGAGCGCGGACGGCCGGACGGTGACCGTCGAGGCGGTCGATCTCAACGACGAGATTTCGGCCGGCGCGTCCGACGTCACGCTGGCGACGCTCGAACTCGAGGGCGTCGCCGACGGCGCGACGGACCTGCGCGTCACGGAGCTGCAGGTCGACGCCGACGGCGGCGATCCCGTCGACCCGTCGCTCGAGGCGGGGACGGTGACCGTCGGCGAGTCGGCAGCCGGATCGGACGGCGCGGGATCTCAGAGCGCCGAAACGGAGGCGGAATCGACCGGCGGTGCTGACGGTAGTGACGGTGCTGACGGCGGTGGCGATTCCGCCGACGGCGATTCGACTCCCGCCTCGATCACGGAATCGGTGCCCAGCTTCACGGCCGGCCTCGCGATCGCAGCGGTCGCCGTGCTCGCGGCTGCGGCGATCGCCCGTCGAACCTGAGCCTGTCTCGCTCCCCGTCCGCCTTCCCTTTCCACTCGTTCGCTCCGCGGCGACTCGGGAACCCGGTCCCCCGGTTTCAGTCGGCGACGGGACGCTTCAGCGCCGAACGTGATCGGCAGATATGTTTACACTACTGGAGCGAAACGGACGGCGATATGGGAGACGATACCGACGACCACGAGTTCGCCACCGACAGCGTTCACGCCGGCCAGGAACCGGATCCGACGACCGGCGCTCGAGCGCCGCCGCTGTACCAGACGACCTCCTACGAGTTCGAGGACACCGAACACGCCGCCGCCCTCTTCGGGTTGGAGGAGACGGGCAACATCTACTCGCGGATCATGAACCCGACGAACGCGATGTTAGAGGAGCGCATCGCGACGCTCGAGGGCGGCGTCGGGGCGCTCGCGACGTCGTCGGGGATGGCCGCCTTCGATCTGGCGACGTTCATCCTCGCCGACGTGGGCGACAACATCGTCTCCTCGTCGTCGCTGTACGGCGGGACCTACACCTACCTCACCCACACCGTCGCGAAGCGCGGCATCGAGACGAAGTTCGTCGACACGCTCGACTACGAGGCCTACGCGGAGGCCATCGACGACGACACCGCCTTCGTCCACCTCGAGACGATCGGCAACCCGGCGCTGGTGACGCCCGATATCGAGCGGATCGCCGACATCGCGCACGACCACGACGTGCCGCTGTTCGTCGACAACACCTTCGCGACGCCCTATCTGTGCCGCCCGCTCGAGCACGGCGCGGACCTGGTCTGGAACTCTACAACCAAGTGGATCCACGGCGCGGGCTCGACGGTCGGCGGGATCCTCGTCGACGGCGGCTCGTTCCCGTGGCCGGAGGGCGACTACCCCGAGATCACCGAGCCGAACCCGGCCTACCACGGCGTCAACTTCTACGAGACCTTCGGCGACATGGCGTTCTCCGTCGTCGCCCGCACCCGCGGACTGCGCGATCTGGGCAACCAGCAGTCGCCGTTCGACGCCTGGGTCACGCTGCAGAAACTCGAGTCGCTCCCGCTGCGCATGGAGAAACACTGCGAGAACGCGATGGCCGTCGCGGAGTACCTCGAGGACCATCCGGACGTCGCGTGGGTCAACTACCCCGGCCTCGAGAGCCACGAGACCCACGAGGAGGCCAGCGAGTACCTCGAGGGGGGCTACGGCGGCATGATCACCTTCGGCCTCGAAGGGGGCTACGACGCCGCCGAAACTGTCTGCAACGAGGTCGACCTCGCGAGCCTGCTGGCCAACGTCGGCGACGCGAAGACGCTGATCATCCACCCCGCGAGCACGACCCACCAGCAGCTCACCGAGGAGGAGAAGTTGGCCAGCGGCGTCACCGACGACCTCGTGCGCCTCTCGGTCGGCATCGAGGACGTCGACGACGTGATCGCCGACCTCGAGCAGGCGATTTCGCAGACGTAGGCGCGATCGATCGGGCACGTGCCGTTCGCAGCGCGCTACGAGCGGCCCCCGTCGTTAAGACGCGGGCCGTTGTGACTCCCCGTATGGCTACGGGCTTGCTGACGCCGGAGGCGGCGGACCGAATCGTCACCACGTGTCGGACGGCTATCGGGGATAGCCTCCGCTCGGTGACCTACTTCACCCGCGACGACTACGAGCAGGTGTACCTCCGGGAAGACCTGGAGCGGGACGCGGATCTCTCGACGTTCATCGGCCACGAGTGGCGGGGCTTCAAGACCGCTCAGACGGCCTACGAGGGGTCGGAACTCGGCGATTACAACTATACGATCCGAGTGTTCGACAACGGCTTTCTGGTTCGGGTGACCAGCGACAGCAACGGCGTGTTCGTCACGACGGACGGGCTCACGATGAAGGACTTCGAAGAAGTCGCGACGGCGGTCAATTCCTTCCTCGACGACCGCGACGGCTGAGGTGATCAGTGTCGGCTTACGGACACTCGTGACGGCGGGACACGATCGGGCAGTAGGCCGAGCCAACTCAGGTCGGTCCCTCGGTGCCGCTCGTGGGAGCCGATACCGATTCGGCCTCAGTATCGGTGTCGACGCCGGTCCGAGACTGGTCGTCACGAGCGCGGTTCTGGTTCGTCCGGTCGTCGACGCTGTGATCGGGGTCGCCGATCGGCAGGCCGGAACCGAGTTCGCCGTCGACCCCGAGGAGGCGAGCGAACCGGCGTCGTTCCGCGGCGTGTCTATCGAGAGTCATGCCGATTGAAAACGTCGATATCCGTTGTAGTAATGGACCCCATTTTCGGGGGTAATCGACGGCTTCCGCGTGAAACGATCGGAAACGGTCAGTCGAATCTCAAAGTCGACGCCCCGAGACCCGCTATCACGGCCGAATCGGGCCCACAACGTAACGCCCTTTTCCGCGACGCCCGTTCGGGACGATAATGACCGAGCTTCCAGACCCCGTCGCCCGCGAACTCGAGTCCCACGACGCCTTCGAACCGGCCGCGGACGCGGCGAACGCCTACCGACTCACGACGACCGTCTTCGACGCGACCGTCACCGCCGACCCCGCCGAGGGAAAACGCGACGGCGAATTCACCGTTACGGTCGTCCTTCCGACGCTAGACGCAGCCGTCGCCGACGAGAGCGTCGCAGACGTCGTCGAGGACGGCTGGTTCGAAACGCTCGAGCGCCGCCTTCAGGACGTCTTCGGCGTCGCGCACACGAGCACGCACGACGAGCCGGGCGTCGAGCGCGGGGCCGACGAGGTCACCGTCACGCTCGAGTACCTCGCCTGGGACGCCGGCGAAGGCGTCGAGGACGCCAAAGCGCTCATCGAGTTCGTCGAAGGCACCTTCGCGCAGGGGATCATCCCCGGCTACGAGTACCGCGGCCCGGCCGCGACGTTGCTCGAGAACGCGCAGGATCGCGGCCAGCAGGCGGCAGAAGGAGGGGAAGACGGCGGACCGGGCGGCAACAGCGGCGGCATGCCGATGTGAGGTAGACGAAGCGATTAGGAACCGAATTCCTTGGCCGAGAGTACGACGCGAGCACTGCGAGTGTCGTACGATCCGGGGAAGGGCAGGCCCCTACCCCGGCTACTGACCGCGAGCGACCGTCGGGAGCGAGCGGGCCGACGACTGACCTGAAGCGAACGTCGTGAGCGACGGGAAGGAGGAGTGCTTTTCATCGAAGCTGAGCGCAATCGAAGATTCCGCGAGGTCCAAAAGAGCGCGAAGCGCTCTTTTGAAGATTTTGTCGAGGGTGCGCCGCAGACGCACCCGCAGCGCAAAAGTTCGTCTTTAGTCCATCGCGATGTACGTCTTCGTCTCCGTCACCCCGTCGAGTCCCTGCATATCGGAGGAGACGGTCTCGAGAATGTTGTAGACTTCCTCGGCGTCGACTTCGGCGATGATGTCGTAGTTGCCGGCGACGATGTGGGCGGCCGAGACGCGCTCGAAGTCACGGATCCGGGAGAGCAAGCCTTCGGACTTCCCGGCGGCGGTCTTCACCATGATGTACGCGTGAACCATCGTGATGGTGTGGTACTCTGTCGCATGACTAAAGCCTTTGCCCGCCGTCCGGTTGCGCGCGCTGGGAGGCCGCTGTGGCCTCGAGCAGTGCCGCCGTCGGCACCGCTTGCTGTCGTACTGCAGCACCCCGCTCGAGCGCTCGACGCTGCGTGTGGTGTGAGACACCGGGGCAAACTTATTGACGCGGGCCGGCGTACCTCGTTCCATGCGGTTCGTGATCATCGGCGCCGGACGGGTCGGCCTGCGCACGGC